>DATLLC010000199.1:0-31209 GCA_035538015.1 Vicinamibacterales bacterium | reverse complement strand
TCTGACCACCGCTCTGCGCGAGCGCCAGCCCAAGACCCGCGGTGAGGGCGAACGCGAGAAGGATGATGCCCCAGAAACGGCGTGTCATAGCCCTACGCCGGAGTATAGCTGACGGCGGCACATGGAATATGACGCCGCCGGGGGGTTCCAGGCTCTGGGCGCCAGGCGCTGGGCGCTAGGCGCTAGGCTTTAGGCTCTAGGCTCTAGGCTCTAGGCTCTAGGAAGGGCCTCTTGCCGCGCTGGTAGCGTAACGCGTGCTCGAGTTCTTTCTCGAGCCTAAAGCCGAGAGCCTAGAGCCTAAAGCCTAGAGCCTAGCAGGACACGCACTTGTGGTTGTTCTTCGCGCCGAGGCTTTCGAGCAGCTTGATGGTCTCGGGGTACGGCTGAGTCCGTTGCACCGGCCCGTTCGCCATGTCGACCGTCGTCAGACCGCCGCGGTTCACCTTGGTGACGTCCGCGCCCTGCGAGACGAGGTACTGAATCATCTCGTTGTCGCCACGGGAGGCCGCATGGTGCAGGGCCGTGTTGCCGTCATCGTCCACGGCGTTGACGTCGAGGTGCGCCTCCTCGATGAGGAACTTGACGGCCGCCAGCATCCCGGTGGGCGCGAAGCGGTGCGCGTTGCCGGCAAAGCCCTCGCCATAGCCGACGCCGGCCGCGGCGTGCAGGGCCCCGATGCCAGGTGAGCCGGTCGGCATCGGCGGCAGTCGCGTCTGATCGCCAGCCTGCACCCCGCCTTGCTCTCGTAACTGGACCGGGCCCTTCATCGTCGTGATCACCGGATCGGCGCCGTAGGACAGCAGCAGCTTCATGGCGTCGATGTCACTGGCGTAGGCCGCGCGCCAGAACGCGGTGGCCCCGCCCTCGTCGGTGCGCAGCAGATCGAAGTTGTACTGCGTGTACCACAGCTTCTTGCGGAGCCGGGCGTTCGGGTCGGCCCCTTTGTCGAGCAGGGACTTCATCAGCGCCAGATAGGTCGTGCGCTGCTGGAGCTGCGCGCGTGGCTGCGGATAGAACGACCGCGGCGCCCACTCGATGTTGATCGTGGCGTAGAGCGGCGAGGCGCCGGCGTCGCTGGCCAGGTTCGGATCGGCACCGCGATCGAGCAGGGCCATGGCCAGGTCGTAGTGGCCGTTGAGGATGCCCATGAGCAGGGGCGTCGTGCCGTCGCTCGTCGCCCGGACGTTGACCTCCGCGCCGCCGTCGAGCAAGGCCATCACCGACGCCGTGCTCCCCTGTCGAGCGGCGTAGTGCACGGCGCCGAAGCCGCCCTGCTTGCCGATGAGCTCGTTGTACTTGAAGGGCCGCGTCACACCGGCCACTTCCTTGCCCGCGTCGGGTGCGGCCGCCGGGCGGCGCTGAGTTGCCTGCCGAATCTCCTCCTGTAGCGCATCTTCGGGCGACTCCAGCGCTGAGACGTCCAGCACCTTCGAGGTCAGTTGCACGTCGGCCCCGACCTCGATCAGCAGCTTGACCACTTCGGGGCGGTCGAACGCGGCGGCGAACATGAGCGCAGTCTGGTCGTTGGCGCGCTCGCGGGCGTTGAGATCCGCCTGCTGCGCCGCCAGCTGCTTCACCGCCGCCACATGTCCGGAGGCGGCGGCGAGCATCAGCGGCGTCGCGCCGGTGGCCGTTGCGAGGTTCGGGTTCGCGCCGCCCTTGATCAGCCGCTCGATCACGGCCTCGTGGCCGCGCTGGCTGGCGAGATGGAGTGGCGTGTAGCCGCCGAGCCGCGTCGTCGCCCGGACGTTCGCGCCCGCGTAGAGCAGCACGCTGACCATCTCGGCATCGCCTCGCGTCGCCGCGTGGTGGAGCGCGGTCGTACCGTCACCGAGCGCGGCGTTGACGTCTCCTCCCTCGTGCAGCAATCGCTTGACCGCGGCGAGATCTCCCGCCTTCGCGGCATCGGCGACCGGGGCGATGGCCGCCGCCGTCGGAAAGGCCCACGCCGCCACGCTCATCACAACGGCGAGGACGGCGACACGACCCAGGCGCATCACGTTCCGTGCGTGCATCGGACTAACCCCTCAGCTCACTCGAGCAGTCGTTCCAACTGCTCGCTGATCAGATGGAAACCGGCGGATACGACCGGGAGTCTGCGCTGATGGCATCGTCAACTCAAGTGAATTGTGGGGTTAGTCCCCCACCGACGTGGTCGGCGCCGGCTCGTTGAGGTCGAAGGTGCCCGAACTGTCGCCGAAGCTGGGCGTGTCAACGCCGAGCGTGTGCAGCACGGCCAGCATCGGGTTGGCCATGGGCGTGCCATCTGCCGCGCGCAGGTGGACGTTGCCCTTGATGGCGCCCCCGCCGTGTCCGAGCAGGATCAGCGGGCAGCGCTTGTGATTGTGGACGTTCGAATTGCCCATCGGTGACCCGTACATCACCACTGCGTTGTCGAGCAGCGTCTGGTCGCCTTCCTTGACCTGCTGAAGCTTGTCGAGGAAGTAGGGCAGCAGGCTCACGTGATAGGTGTTGATCTTCGCGTACTCCGTGATGCGCTCGTCGCGATCGCCATGGTGCGAGGCGATGTGGAAGCCGGTGGTGACCCCGGTTTCGGGATACACGCGATTCGAGACGTCGCGGCTCATCTTGAAGGCGAAGGTCCGCGTGATGTCGGCCGCGAACGCGAGCGCCTGGAGGTCGAACATCAGCTTGACGTGGTCGGTATAGGAGTCGGGGACGCCCGCCGGGGCTCCCGGCAGCTCGCGCGGCTCGCCGGTCGTGTTCGACGACTCCACCTTCTGGATCCGCCGCTCGATTTCGCGGACATCGTCCAGGTAGTCGAGCAGCCGCGCCTGATCGGCGGCACCCAGCGATCCCTTCAGCTCGTTCACCGAAGCGGTCACCCAATCGAGGATGCTCTTGTCCTTGCGGCGACGGCGGGCCCGCGCTTCGGGCGTCGCGCCGACTCCGAACAGCTGGTCGAACACGGCCCGCGGGTCGCGGATCATCGGCAGCGGTTCGTTTGGAGAGGCCCAGCTGATGGAGTCCGTGTAGGCGCACGAGTAGCCGTAGAAGCAGCCCCCGGCCTGGTCCACGCTCTCGATGCACAGCTGCATCGAGGGAATCGGCGTCTCGTGCCCCACCTGCCTCGCGTAGATCTGATCGATGGACACGCCAGCGCGCACATCCGAGCCCTGTGTCTGGTGCGGATGCGACTGCGTGAGGAACACCGCGGCCGAACGGAAGTGGTCGCCGCCGATCTCGGGGGGCGTGAAGGCTTCCGCGTTCCGCACGTCCGTCCGGCTGATGATGGTCAGGTGCTCGCGATGGGCCTCGAGCGGCTGCAGGGTCGACTTGCCGAACGTGAACCCACGGCCGGCCTCGGCCGGCGCCCACAGGTTGTTCTTCTCCCCGAAGGCGGTGCTGCCCGCGGCGCCGTGCACCATTTCGATCGCGACGAAGCGCCGCTTGCCGGTCATCTGCCGCGCTTCGGCGCCTCGAGCGGGGAGCATCGCCTCGAGCAGCGGAAGGGCGACGGTGACGCCGAGCCCCTTGAGCGCCGTGCGCCGGTCGAGCCGCCGCTGTGTCAGGAACGCCATTCGCCCTCTCTCCTTCAGGTCGTCGCGCCGGTTCACTCGGGCGGCGCAGCCAGGGTCTCGCTGACCGCCGGCACTTCCGCGCTCATGCGGAACGCCGGGCTCTTGACAATCGCCTGCACGAAGGCGCTCAGCTTCAGGTCCTGCGCGCTGGCGTCGCGGACGATACGCCGCACCATCGGCATGTCCTCCGCTTCGATTCTGCGCCCCAGCGCATAGGTCAGCAGGCTCTCGGTAAAGCTCAGGACGAAGACGTCCTGATGCTTCAGCAGGGCCCGCCGCAAGCCCGCCGGCCCGTCCATCGGTGTGCCGTCATAGAGCTCGCCCGTAGGATCCACCGGCGCGCCGTTGTCCTTGATGCGCCACTTGCCCGTGACATCGAAGTTCTCGAGCGCCAGCCCGAGCGGATCGATGACGCGATGGCACGATCGGCAGGCGGGATTCGCGCGGTGCTGTTCCATGCGCTCTCGCACGGTCAGCATGCGCGTCGCCCCGGCCGCTTTGGTCTCCTCCAGGCCGGGCACGTTCGGCGGCGGCGGCGGGGGCGGCGAGCCGAGCATCACCTCCATCACCCACTTGCCGCGCATCACCGGCGAGGTCCGATCAGCGACCGACGTGAGCAGCAGCACGCTGCCCTTGCCGAGCAGGCCGCGGCGCTCGTCCGGGACCGTGACCCGCTCGAATTCGTTGCCGGTGATGTTCGGGATCCCGTAGTGCCGCGCCAGGCGCCCGTTGACGAACGTATGGTCCGCCGTCAGCAGGTCGAGCACGCTGCGATCGTCGCGCACCAGGCTGTCGAAGAAGAGCTCGGTCTCCCGCACCATCGCACGGCCGAGCGACCGGTCGAAGTACGGATACAGGATGGCGTCTGGCAGGATCTGCTCGACGTCGGCGAGCCGCAGCCACTGCCCGGCGAACCGGATCGCGAGCGCATCGGAACGCGGATCGGCCAGCATCCGCTTCACCTGGCGATCGAGAACCCCGGGCGCCGACAGCGAGTCAGACGAGGCCGCCTTCAGCAGCGCGGCGTCGGGGCCGCTGCCCCAGATGAAGAACGACAGCCGCGACGCGAGGGCCAGATCGTCCAGCCGGTAGGGCTGCCCCGCCACGGCCGTCGGCGGCACCGGCTCGAGCCGGAAGAGGAACTGCGGGCTGGCCAAGATCGCCTCCAGCGCCGAGCCAATCCCGTACTCGAAATCACCCTCAGCGCGGCCCGAGGCGTAGAAGGCCATCAGCCGATCGAAGTCGCGCGTCGACACCGGGCGGCGGAACGCCTGCGTGGCGAGGTCGCTCACGATCCGCGACGCGCAGGGCTGCTCCTCGCCGGGGGCGGTGGGCCGGCACGCGAAGATCTTGCGGCGGCTGTCGGTCGTGGACACGCCGGTGACCCGAGTCGGCCCGACGATCGCCATGTCCTTGAGATGCGGCAGCGTGGTCACGCCGAACGAGACGCCGATCTGGGTGTCGGCCAGCGTGTGATCGATCGGCGCGATCAAGTCGTTCACGGGACCTTCGAACCGCTGGAGGAAGGCGGCGGTCACCCGATGGGCGCCGGCGCTGATGTGAATCTGCGGCGTCTTGAGCGACATCCCGCCGGACATGTCAGCCATCCGCGGGTTGACGTCGAGCAGCGCCGCGCGCTCGCCGTCGATCGACACTTCGATCTGCTCGCCAGTGCTCGGCCCGCCGAAGAGGAAGCCGCACGCGTTGCCGTGCAATTCGAGCCGCAGGCTGTAGTCGCCGTCGGCCGGGAACGTGTGGACGACGGAGTGGCCACCGCGGGTGCCGAGCGGGGCCCCGTCCACGCGCTCCATCTGCGATGCCGTCTTCGGCACGCGGTAGAGCGCCTCGGCCGATTCCGCTTCGGGATCGCCGATCGCCAGCGTCGTCACCTTGCTCGCCGCCCGCAGGTAGGCCTCCATCAGCGTCGGCGAGAACATCTGCGAGTCCGCAACGTTGTCGAACCCGGCGCTGATCGTATCGGCGGGTAGCAGGCCTGCGACGTCGATGTCGAGGGCGAGCAGATCGTGGACCGCGCGCTGGTACTCGGCGCGGTTCAGGCGTTGAAAGACGCGCCCACCGGGGCGGTTGGTGTCCGCCGCCCGGTCCACCGTCGCCTCGAGCGCGGTGGTGAGTGCCGCCACCGCGGGCGCCTCCGGCCGCTTCGCGCCCGCCGGCGGCATCATGCCGGCGCGCAGCTTGCGGATCATCTTCTCGGTGACGTCGACCGACTCGGCCGCCTTCGCGACGTCGTAGGACGCGAGCGACAGCCCGCCCGCTTTCGCGCGATCGCTGTGGCAGGTCACGCAGTACTGCTTGACGAGGGCGGTCTGATCGGCGGAGGTGCCTGCTGGCACGGGGCCAGATCGCGAAGTGACCGGCGTCATCGCTTCCGGGCGCGCGGGTGGCGCGGGTGGCGGCGCCGGAGTGGATGGTGCCGCCTGCCGGGCGGACGGGGCCGCGGGAGGCGCCGTAGACGCGCCCTGCTCGGACGCGGCGAGCATCGCCCACCCGCCGAGGGTCGCCAGGAGCACCGCAGGGACGCGCAGTGTCATAGGCAAATGGTCCGCAGAGTATACCGACATCCGGCTCGGTGGGTGTCACCGGATGTCATACGCCTGGAGCACTTTAGGCCCCTCGTCCACCCCGGCTGGCACGCCTGGCCACCGCCGGGTCAGAAGAGGGGCCGCCAGGTGAAGAACAGCACCGCGGCGAAGCTCTGGAGCAGCGCAAAGACCACGGCCCAGACCGTCCGGTGCCTCGCCGGCACCACTGCCGCCAGCCACAGAAACGCGGGAAACAGCGTTGACGTCACCCGACCGATCGACAGCAGCCCGCCGGCCATCATGGGCGGCAGCAGGTTCACGATCAGTAGCGCCGCATACGGCAGCCCGAACCGGCGGTAAACCGGCCACACCGCGCACAAAATGAAGAGCACACTCGCCAGGTAGAACATGTCGAGCGGCTGCGTCGAGGCATAGCCGTAGAGCCCGTACTGCGCGACGTAGTCGACGCGATCCGTGATGACCGTGTCCAACGGGCGATAGGTGCGACCCCACGCTGCGTTCTGAGCGGTCCATTGGAACGGCGAGCCCGTGAGGAACAGGATGTAGGTCGAAAAGAAGAGCATGCCCAGGCCGGGCATCGCGGCGGCAGCCAGCCGGTCCAGGTGCTCGCTCCAGCGGAACGGCGCACCCGAGCGCCACGCACCCGCCGCGGTCTCGAAGACCATGAGGCCGAGCACGATCGACAGGAACGCGCCATTCGGACGGGTCAGCCCGGCGATCAATCCCCACGCCGCCGCCGCCCACAGTTCGTTGCGTCGGAAGTGATCGACCGCACCCACCAGCGCGAGGAGGAACAACGCCTCGCTGTAGGCTGCGCTGAAGAAGAGCGCGAAGGGGTACGACGCCAGCAACACGACCGTCGTCGTTGCCCGCTCCTCGTCGCCAAAGTGGTGCCGCGCCAGCCGCAGGAGATACACCAGCGCCCAGAAGAAGGCGACGAGCGAGATGGCCACGCCACTCCACAGCGGCTGTCGTCCGAAGAAGACGGAGACGTAGCGCACTGCCAGGGGAAACGCGGGGAAGAACGCGATGTTCTGCTGGGAGTCCGGGTGTCCGGCCGACCACTGGTACCCTTCGTTGGCCACCGTCAGGTACCAGCCCGCATCCCAGCGCGCGGGCAGATCCAGGAACGCGTGGTTGTAGATCTGGATGGGCGGCGGCTCGACCGGGAAGCCAATCATCACCACGGCGAGGAAGCCGACGCCCAGCACGCCGAGCCGCGTCGCCAGGTGAATGGGCAGGACGGCGCGGGTCTCCGGTGAGCGCCACCACCGCGCCAGGCCGTGCCACACCCGCGACCACACTGGCGCGCGGCGGTACGCCCAATGCCGTCCGGCCATCAGCGCGACTCCCCAGAGCGCCGGCCTCCACCAGTCGGTTACCGAGACACGCGTGCCGGCCACCATCACGCGAAAGCCGCCGAACAGCAGCACGGACAATGCGAGGCTCAACCCGACGATCGACGCCACGTCGATCGCGCGCACCCAGAGCGGCAGGGTGGGCGCGGAGCTAGTGGGTTGGGTGGACTCGGCGGCGTCGGGCACTGTTCCAGCTTATTGTCGCCCGAGGGCGCGGTCTTCGATCGCGATCCGCCGCCACATGAGCGCGCCGAACCCCGCCAGCGCGAGAGCCCCCGTCGCTCGCGCCCACACGATCAGCGCCACGCCGAGGATCTCGCCCAGGACCGCCAGGTAGTTCGGATGCCGCATCCACCGATAGGGCCCGCCGGTGACGAGCGCGCGGCCAGGCAGGACCAGCACGCGGAACGACCACCGTTCGCCGAGCGAGGCGATGGCCCAGAGCTTGAGCGCTTTGGCCAGGCCGAAGATGGCCAGTCCTGTGAACAGCACCGAGGGCGGCGATGGCCCGCGCCAGGCCCCTTCGACGGCCATGGCCAGGAACCCGACCGGATACGCCCATGCCATCGTCCGATAGACGGGGTCGGACGGCTCGGTCGCGCCCTGGCGCCGAAGCGCGGCCTCGTTGAGGCGTGAGAGCAGCGCCTCGCCGCCCATGATCAGGAACACGGCCGCGATGGTGACGAGCGCGGTCCAGGCAGCGGGGCCGGTCACCGAACGCTCCGCGGCGCATCGCCCGCGTACCTGATGGCCGCGCCGAACGCGCCCGGCCAGAAGATGGCCACACGGGCGGCCAGCGCGACGTTCCGCGGCGAGCTCACGAGCCCGCGGATCGCACGGTTGAAGGCGCGCTTGCGCCCGATGCGAGCCCGCAGCGCCCTGGCGTATCGCAGGTGCGCGACGGGAGCCGCGATGCGGCCGTTGAGGACGTCGCTCACCGTGGCCACGGCGAGCTCCGCGCTCGCCAGCGCGAGGCGGATGCCATCGCCGGTCATCGGGTCGATGAAGCCCGCGGCATCCCCGAGGAGGAACAGCCCGGCGCATCCGGGCACGCGCGTGTCGATGGCGAGGGGGCCGAGGACGCTCGCCCGGGCGGTGGCCACAGCGCGACGAAACCGGGGCCCGAGGACCGGGTCGGCGCGAAGCCGCGCGGCGAGCAGCGCATCGGGCGCCGGCCACGCCGCGGTGCCGCGAGTACGCGGCTGCACGAGGCAGGCATTGGCGCGACCATCGGCGGTCGGCGCGACGCCGAGGTAATGACCGTCGCGGACGTGCATCTCGCCGAGGGCGGACAGGCCCGCGACGCCCTCGAAGTAGGCTCCGATCGCCCAACGTCTCGGGCGTGGCGCGCACCGCGACAGCCCGCACGCTTCGCCAAGCCTGGAGCGGCGGCCATCAGCGCCGAGCGTGAAGGTCGCGGGGTATCGGGCCGTCGACCCGTCGCGGCCGCGCACGCGCACGCCGGCGACGGTACCATCCGCCCCAATCTCGGGGCCGGTCACAGTGGCGCCTTCGACCAGGGTGGCGCCGGCCCTCACCGCCGCTTCCACCAGCCAGGCGTCCAGGACTTCTCGAGTCACGCCGAGCCCGGGCGCGTCCGCGTCGTACGCGCCCCGCACGAAGACCGGGCCGGGGCCGCTGAGCAGCATGCCGGCAATGGGCGTAGCGCGTGCCTCGAGCGGCGAGAGGTCGACGTGCTGCCGGAGCAGCGCCACCGCGCCGGGATTGAGCGTGTCGCCGCACAACTTCGGGCGCGGAAACCGGCTGCGATCGACGAGTGTCACGCGCGCTCCCGCGCGGGCCAGCAGGCACGCTGCCAGCGCACCGGCCGGGCCCGCTCCCGCCACCACCACGTCGGAGGGTGCGTTCATGGAGACCGGCGTCGCGCGTCGGCCGCGCCGAGGACGATGGCCGAGTTCTTGGAACCGAAGCCGAGGCAGTTGCAGAGGGCGGCCTCGGCGCGCACCCGCCGTCCAGCGCGCGGCAGGAAATCCAGATCGCACGCCGGGTCGGCGTCCTCCAGGTTGATTGTCGGCGGCAGGAAGCCGTGGCAGAGCGCCAAGGCGGTGGTGACGATGCCGGCGGCGCCGCTCGCGCCTTGCGGGTGCCCGATCATCGACTTGGTTGACGAGCCGGGCACCCGGTTGGCGACCGGACCGAGCACGGCGCGCGTGCTACGCGACTCGATCGCGTCGTTCAGCTGCGTGGACGTGCCATGGTAGTTGACGTAGCCAATCTCTTCGGGCGCGCGGCCGGCTGCGGCCATCGCCTCCCGGAGGCAGCGCTCGATTTCCGTGCCGTCGGGATCCATCTGCACCCGGTGGTAGGCGTCGCACGTGGAGGCATAGCCCTCGACGCAGGCGTAGATGTGCGCGCCGCGGGCGCGGGCCCGGTCCTCTCGCTCGAGCGCCACCATCCACGCACCTTCGCCCAGCACGAACCCGTCACGGCCGCGATCGAACGGCCGTGAGGCCTCGGCCGGCCGATCGTTGTAGTGGGTGGAGACGGCACGCATGCGCGAGAAGCCGAAGATCATGCCCGGCAAGACGCAGCCGTCGGTGCCGCCCGAGAGCAGCACTTCGTATTCGCCGAGTGCGAGCAGCAGCCGCGCGTAGCCGATGGCGTCCGTGGAGCTGGTGCAGCCGCACGAGAGCACGTGGCTGAGGCCGTGCAGGCCGAGCGCGATCGAGATCTCGCTCGACACCATGCCGCAGATGCCCACAGCGATGGCGTAGGGTGTTACCTGGCGGCCGCCGTTGGTGAAGAAGTCCTGGTACTGGCGCTCGCCGACGTCGATGCCGCCGCCGCCCGAGCCGATGATCACCCCGGCCCGCGCCTCGCCGAAGCGGAGGCCGGCGTCGGTCCAGGCCTCGCGCGCCGCTCGGACGCCGAAGCTCGCGGCGCGCGAGTATCGCCTCGGATCGGCGCGCAGCTCGCAGGCGTCGCGCTCGCCTTCGAGCGAGGGGAACCCGTTGAGAAGCGGCGGCACCGCCGCGGCCACCCGGCACGGGTACGACGACGCGTCGAACTCGGTGATCGCGCGGGTGCCGCTCACGCCCCGGCTGACGTGCGACCAGAACGTGTCGCGGCCGGCCCCGAACGTCGAGACGACGCCGATGCCCGTGATCGCGATTCGCGGCTGCATCCCCCTCTATACTAGTGGACCGTACCCACAATGGCTGCGAGGAGCATGCTCGCGGTGGCCTGGGGTGGCGCGGCGCTGTTCGCCGGCTCGCTCCTCTACTTCGGCTACTTCTACGTGGTCCAGCTGGGGCGGCCCACCTCAATTCGGGGCGAGCCGGTCGGGCGCGCGATCGCGATCAACGTCCTCCTGTTCTCGGGCTTCGCTCTGCACCACTCGGTCTTCGCACGACTCGGCGCCAAGGACTGGCTGGCGCGGCGGCTCCCCCGCGGTCTCGACCGATCGCTCTACGTCTGGCTGGCCAGCCTACTCTTCCTCGCCGTCTGCGTCATGTGGCAGCCGCTTCCAGGAGTGGCGTGGCAGGCTACAGGGCTGGGCCGGTGGCTTCTGCACGGGGTACAGGTAGCCGGACTGGGCCTGACGCTGCGGAGCGCGGCGCGGATCGACATCTGGGAGCTCGCCGGCGTTCGACAGGCCCGCGCTGCCTCCTCCACGCCATCGCCGGTGGCACGGTCTGCGCCAGCTGCGACGTCTGCCGCCCCTGCTCTTGCGGCCTCCGCGCCGGCGGCTTCTGCGTTAGAAATCGACGGCCCGTACCGCTGGCTCCGCCATCCGATCTACCTGGGCTGGGTGCTCCTGGTCTTCGGCGCGCCGACGATGACCTCTGGGCGCCTGCTGTTCGCGGTAATCAGCACGGTGTACCTGATCGTCGCGATCCCCTTCGAAGAGCGCTCCCTCACGTCCGAGTTCGGCCACGCCTACACGGCCTACCAACGCCATGTGCGCTGGCGCCTGTTTCCGGGCGTCTGGTAGGTGGCAAGCTCACGAGATGGCCAGATAGATCACCAGATCACCAGATAGATCATCAGATAGATCAGCAGATCGACAGTTCGCAGATCGACCACGAGATCACAAGATCACGAGATCACCAGATCGCCAGATCCGGAAACTCATCTATCCCCGCCAGCCCTTCGTCGGCCGCGTGAAGCGCGCCGGCAGCTTGCTGCGATCGGTCACCGGCGCGACCGCGCTTTCGGCAGCGGCGATCTCGGCTTCGAGCTCCTCGTCCTTGGGGAGACCCTCGAGCTGATCCACGAACAGCAGGGAATGATGCGACGGGATCTCGAACTTCTTCCCGCACGTCTTGCAGACGACCTCATCGTCCAACCGGAGCAGGTGGTCGCGGAGCTTGGCGTAGCGCGCACGGTCCGCGTCTCCAGACGGCGGGTGCGGCTTCTTGGTGCGGCGCACCCAGCGGACGGAGTACTCGTTGGTCCGCCGGCACCGGGGGCAGGTGAACTTCCCCTGGCGCTGCTCGGGTTTCTCGTTGAAGAAGGCGCGTTCATCGAGGGCCACAGGGGGATAGTAACAGGCTCTAGGCTTTAGGCTCTAGCCTCTAGGCTTCAGGCTCTAGGCTTCAGGCTCCAGGCTTCAGGCTTCAGGCTCCAGGCTTCAGGCTTCAGGCTTCAGGCTCCAGGCTCCAGGTTCCAGGCTCGGGCTTGGGGCTCGGATCCGTGGGGGCCTGGCGAAAGCACGAAGGGCACGAAGAGCTGAACGCTCTCCGTGCCCCCTCGTGCTTTGAACCCGCCGTGCTTTGAACCTCTGGGCTTTGAACCCCCGGGCTTTGAACCCCCGTCCGTCAGAAGTTCAGCACGAAACCGACGCGGATGATCCGCGGCGCGAGGATCTCCTGCGGCGCCAGGTAGCTCCCGCCAACCGCCACCGCATGGGCCACCGTCGTGTCGGCGTTGGTGATGTTGAAGAAGTCGATCTGCGGCGTGATGCTTCGCGAGCCGAAGCGGAAGGCCTTCGAAAACCGCATGTCGAACATCCTCACGCTGTCGAAGCGCTCCTCACCACGCGGGCTGAGCATGACAATCTGCGAGGCGCGCGTCAGGTTCACGCCGGTCGCCGCCAGCACCTGCGCCCGCGTGACCGAGACCGTGGAGATGTAGGGATAGCCGTCGTTCGCCACCATCGAGCCGGCGAGGGTGATGTCCCACGGCAACGTGTAGCTGCCCGACAGCCGGAACGCCTGCCGCGAGTCGTTGCCGATGGTGCCCTCGTTGTAGAGGGTCAGGTTGGGGTCGTTGAGGTCGTTGGTCGATGACTGGCCTCTATCCCCCACGACCGAGGAATTGATCCCGCCGATGTTCTTGCCAACGGTATAGCCGGCCTGCATCTGCCACCGGTTGGTGAAGCGCTTGGTGGCGGTGATCTCGACGCCGTCGTAGGTGGTGTCGAGGTAGCCCTGGTTGTCGCGGACGTTGTTGACGGCAGCGTTCACCGCGGGATCGATGTTGTAGACCGTGATCGTCGTCGGCACCGGATTCTGCACGGTCCCGCCCGGGCCGTTGGGCACGGTCATCGTGAGCGGCGTGTAGGCGCTCGTGGGCTGGCCCAGGTTGCGCTGACCGAACTGATCGCGGTTGTTGCGGTGGTAGTACATGACGCCCATCCGGACCTGGCCGGGGAGCTGCGTCTCGATGCCCGCGGTCACCTCGTCGGAGTACGGCCAGTTGATCCCGCTGGCGTTGAAGGTGCTGATACCGCCGGAGAATCCCGGGCATTGCGCGAAGTTGACCTCACCCACGTCGTAGCTGCGGTTGCCGTTGGGATCGCTCCACGGGCAGTTGGCGTTGCCGACGGTGAGCGAGTTGACGTTGGTCACGCGATCGATGCCCACCTGGAGGCCGTACCGGCTGTAGCTGGCCTTGAGGGCCGTGCGGCCGGAGCCGGAGAGATCGTAGGACGCGCCCAGCCGTCCCACCGCGATGCTCTGGTTCATGACTTCCTGCTCGGCCACGGAGCGCGGGCCCGAGAAGGTGCCGCCCGGCGCCGACTGCTCCGGCAGCGTGCCGACGTACTTGTCCCAGCGGCCGCCGATGTTCAACGTCAGCCGGTTCATCGACCACGAGTCCTGGAGGAAGAAGCCGGTGACCGTGGCGCGGTTCTTGGAATACGCCGGCGAGTTGAAGATCCGGACGGCGTTCGGCACACCGTCGTTGTAGACCAGCCAGTGATCCAGGCGGACCGAGTAGTCCGACGCGTAGTAGAGGCGGCCCCACTGCACGCCGCCCTTGAGCAGGTGCTCGCCGCCCCAACCGCTCTTGCTGTAGCTGACGACGTTGTCGAACTGGTGGCGCGAGTTGGGCTGGTGCTCTTCGCGGGTCGAGTTGTTGAAGACCTCGGTCGTCACGGTGTCGATGATGCGCGGCAGCGCCGGGTCGGCGTCCGGCTGGTAGGTGTAGTCGGTCTGCCCGTCCATCACGCTGAAATTGGACTCGTACACCATGCGGCCCCAGATTCCGGTGTACTTCGCCTGCGTGGTCTGCACCGGGTTGCCCTGCACGACCGACGCGATGTCGGGAATCTTGTCGTCGCTGTCCCGGCGATGGCCGCGGATCTTGTTGTTCCAGAAGTAGCCGAGCGAGACCTTGTGGTTCGGCGAGACCTGGGTGACCACCTTGCCCGAGTAGTTCTTCAGGTCGTTGTCGTCGAGCGCCTGCGAGCCGTCGGCGTTGGTGGCGTTGACGAGCTTGTTGACCACCCACTTGCGCACCGTGCCGCTCACCCACATCCGGTTCTTGATGATGGCGCCGCCGCCCGACACGTTGAAGTCGTAGGTCTTCTTGGTGGGGTTGCCGCGGAAGGTCGGCACGACCGCCTGGGCGTCGGCCCAGTTCTCGGATTGCAGGTCGTCGTTCGAGAAGTTGTAGCGCATGTTGCCGCGCCACACGTTGCCACCGTCCTTGGTCACCATGTTGATGGAGACGCCGCCGGCCAGCATCTCGGCGGGGATCGCCGAGGTCATGTAGTTGACCTCCTCGAACATCCCCTGGTCGTAGTAGATCATCGTCGCGCCGCCGCCGCCGCCGGGCCAGTTCACGGTGGCGCCGTCGATGTTGTAGCTGACGTCGTTGGTGCTCGAGCCGTGCGACGAGAGCGAGCTCTGCTGCATCGACTGGGTGCCGCCCACGTCGTAAGTGGCCACCTGCACGCCGGGGATGATCTTGGCGAGCGACCAGGGATCGCGGCCGGTCGGGACGCCTTCCAGGATCTCCTGGCTCATGACCGTCTGCTGAACGTTCGATCGCACGTCCACCGCCGGTGACTGCCCGCTGACCGTGATGGTCTCCTCGAGGCTGCCGACTTCGAGCTTCGCGTTGACGGTGGCGACGAACGCGGCGCTGATCTTGATGTCCGAGCGTTCCACGGTCTTGAACCCGGTCAGCTCGAATTTGACGAGGTAATCGCCCGGCGGGAGCCGGTCGAACCGGAACGCGCCCGTCACATCGGTCGTGAAGGTCTGCGATCCCTCGATCAGACGATCGCTCAGGATCGTGACGTTCACACCCGGCAGCACGGCACCGCTCGTGTCCGACACGAGGCCGGTGATCGACCCCGTCTGCACCTGTGCATGTGCCGTGGCCGTGAACAGCAAGCACACAAACACCACCAGTCGCCTTAAGCCCATCGTCTTCTCCCCTCCGGCGGACGAGCCGCCCGTCAAGTCAAAGTATTCAGTCCGCTCACTTTACGTGGAAACTGGGGTACAAGGGCGGAAAAGTGACGGGGCCGGGGAGCAATGCGCCGCTCAGGCCCATTCTTCCCGGGACCAGGTTCTGAATTCCAGGGGCTCAGAGGCATCGAGGCCCCAGGACCTCAAGACCTCAGGACTCATCAGAACCGCGCCGTGATGCCGAACCGGATGATCCTCGGCGTCAGGATGCGATTGGGCCGGCCCCAGGTGCTACCGAGCGTCGTCACCTGGCCGAGCACGTGGTTCGCGTTCAGCAGGTTGAAGAGGTCGATGGTCCCCTCGAGGTTGGCCCGGCTCACCTGGAACCGCTTGCCGAAGCGCACGTCCAGGAACTTGCTCACCGTCTCGGTGCGATCCTCCCCGCGCTCCAGCACCCGCACGGTCTCGCTGGGCTGCGACGTCGTCGGAGTGGTGAACGAGAACACGTTCTCACGCACCAGTGGGTCACCGTCCCGGGCCGTGTACTTCGCCGATGTGCTGATGTCCCACGGCAGCACGTAAGTTCCCGACATCGTGAACGTCCACGGCAGTTCGGTGAACACCGAGCCATCGCCGCGGTTCAACAGGTAGTTGGGATTGTTGAAGTCCCGCGTGCCGTCCGGGTTCGAGAACGTGCCGCTGTGATCGAAGCCCTTGTGGCTCTGCAGCGAGAGACCGGCCAGCATCTGCCAGCGGTTCGACATCCGCTTCTGCACGTCGAACTGAACGCCGTCGTAATCGCTCTCGAGCACATCGACGTTGGTGATCACCCGGTCGCGGAGCGCACCGAAAGCCGGCTGCAGCTTGTAGATGGTGATCTCCTTGGTCGAGCCGTCCGCGTCGGTGTAGGTGCGCAGCTCGGGGGTATACGCACTGCTCGGCCGCGCCCGATCGATGACGCCGAGGCCGTTGCGATGCTGCCGGCGGTGGTAGCTGACGCCCACGGCCAGGTTGGGTACGATCTGGTGCTCGATGCCGGCGTTGATCTCGTCGCTGTACGGCCGATCGGAGTCGGCGTTGACCGAGGGGAACAGGCCGGCCGAGAAGGTCGGGACGTTGGTCAGTTCCCCCGCGTCCAGTCGGAGATCGCCGTCGCTGTCGGTCCACGTAGCGTTGAGGGTGGCCAGCGCGTTGCGGTTCGCCGTCTCGAGGATCTCGGACCCGAACTGGTTGAAGAAGCGGCCGTAGTAGGCCTTGACCGCCGTCTTGCCGTTGCCGAACAGGTCGTAGGAGATGCCGAGGCGCGGCGCGATGTTGAAGGAGTAGTCGTACACGTCGATCTTGTCGAACGCGCGCTCTCCGACGTAGGTCCCGGCTGGACTCGACTGCGCCGGCAGGTACCCAGAAATGCCATCCATGCGGAAGCCGAGGTTGATGGTCGCCCGGCCCAGCGTCCAACGATCCTGTACGAACGCGCCCCAGGTCTCGAGGCGGTGATCCGAGTTGATCGGCGTATTGGCAATCTGGCCCTGGAACGGCACGCCGCTGCGCATCTCGAGGAGGATGTCACCGTTCCGGATGCGCTCGTACTCCATCTTCTCCCACGACAGCTGCAGGCCGCCCTTGAGGTCGTGGCTGCCGCCGCCGAAGTTCGACAGGAAGTAGCTGACGGTGCCGTTGGCCTGGACCCGGTAGTTCGGGTTGAGCGACTGCGTCTCGGCCGCGTTGAAGCGCTGGTTCGTGTTCACGTCGCGCAGCGCGATATCGTCCGCGCCGACCTCGTCCTGATATCGGGTCGGGAACGTGCCCCACATGCTTCCGATCCGCGCGTCGACGACGATGGTCCTGCCGAGGACGTGGTTGTACTGGGCGACGAAGTTCTGCGCCGGCTGATCCTGGAGCACCGTCGCCTTGTCCTCGACGAACAGGTAAGGCGCGTCCCGTCGGTGGTAGCGGTTCTTGATGTTACGGTTGAACATCAGCGACGTCCGCATGGTGTCGGTCGTCTGCCACGTCACCTTGCCCATGACGTTGCGGATGTCGTTGTCGTCGATCGCCTGGGATCCATCGGCGTTGCGCGCGCCGATCTGGAGCTGGTCGAGGCGCCAGAACCGGAACGCGCCGAAGAACCAGGCCTTGTCCCGCTTGATCGGCCCACCGAGGGTCGAGCTCCAGTCGTAGGAGATGTCGACCGGGTTGCCCGCCGCGTTGGTCTGGTTCTGGCACCCCGGCTGCAGCCCCAACTGGACGCAGAGGTCGTCGTCGACGTTGTTGCCCTGGAGCGCGTCGTTCATGAAGTAGAAGTTGTGGTCGCTCGTGAAGCGGTTGCCACCCGACTTGGTGACCATGTTCATGTAAACGCCGCTGACATCGCTCTCCGCGGTGCCCGACGCCGTCTGCATGTTGTACTCCTCGTACATCTCGAAGCCGTAGTACTGCATCGTCGAGCCGCCGGCGCCGCCCGGCCAGTTGGTCTTGAGCCCGTCGATGCTGAACGACTTCTGGCTGTCGGCCGAGCCGAACACTTCGAGGTTGTACTGCTGCATGCCCTCGGTGCCGCCGACGTCGAGCCGACCGGTGATCACGCCCGGCACGAGGCCGGCCATCACCCACGGGTTACGCCCGGTCGGAATGGCCTCGTAGAGGTCCTTGGTGATGTTGGTCTGCGTGGTCGTGGAGCTGACGTCCACGACCGGCGAGGCGCCGCTGACGGTGACCGTCTCCTGCAGGGCGCCGACGCCAAGCTCGACGTCCACGCGGGTGGTCCGGTTCACCTGTACGATGATCTCTTCACGCTTCTGCGGACCGAACCCGGCGAGTTCGAAGGCGAGGCTGTAAGTGCCGGTGGGCAGGCCCGACAGAAAATACGCCCCCTGCTCGTTCGTCACGGCCGAACGCGGTGCCGTGGTCCCGCTCGTGGCCGTCACCGTCACGCCCGGCAACACGCCGCCCTGGGCATCCCGCACGGAACCGTTCAGGGCACCGGTCTGCTGCGCCGCTGCAGCGGACACCACGCCCGCCACCAGCATCACCACTCCAACCGACGCGCGACATGTCGCGAACATACAACCTCCCTCTTGCCTGTAGGGTCTGGGGACCATGAGAAGAAGGGTCACTTGGCGGTTACAACCACTGCACGTGATCGTCCCGACCAGTCAGTATACGATTCAGCGCGTCGGTCCCGGCTCGACGGGACGAACATTGGTCCCACCGTTCCCCGAACGACTGTTCGGTCCCTGAGCTCCCCCGTGCCTACCCTGGTCGCCTACATTTCCGGTCACGGCTTCGGCCACGCCTCCCGCACCATCGAACTGCTCAACGCCATCGCCGACCGTGCCCCGGAGGTGCGCATCCGCGTGCGCACCTCGGTGGCGCCGTGGCTCTTCCAGGCGACCGCGCGCGCCGGCATCGTGGTCACGCCCGTCGAATGCGACACCGGTGCCGTGCAGATCGACAGCCTCCGTCTCGATGAGATCGAGACGATCCGGCGGGCCGAACGGTTCATGGCCACCTTTACCGACCGGATCTCGGTGGAAGCCCAGGCGCTCGCGCGCGAGGACGCCTCGCTGGTGATTGCCGATGCCCCACCACTCGGCATCGCCGCGGGCAAGGCGGCCGGCCGGCCCACCGTGCTGCTCGGCAACTTCACGTGGGACTGGATCTACGCTGCCTATCCCGGCGGCGCCGCGGTCGCCGAGGCCATCGGCCGCATCTACGCCTCGGCGGACCTGGCGGTGCGCTTACCGCTGCACGGCGGATTCGCGACCTGCCGCCGCATCCACGATGTGCCGTTCATCGCGCGACGGTCACGGCGCGACCCGGCGCACGTCCGGCAGGCACTTGGTCTCCCTGCCGATCGGCCGCTGGCGCTCGTGTCCTTCGGCGGGTATGGCGTCGATCAGCTCGACCTGGACGCGCTCGCCCACACATCCCGTCACGGCATCGTGATGACGGGAGCGACGCGGATCGATGGCGCCCCCTTGCAAACACGGGGGGCATTCGGGGCTGTTCTCCCACTCGACGAGACCGGGATGTATGCCCGCGGCTTCCGCTACGAGGACATCGTGAAGGCCGTGGACGTGGTCGTCAGCAAGCCCGGCTACGGCATCATCGCCGAGTGTGCGGCCAACGGCACAGCGCTGCTGTACACCTCGCGCGGACACTTCGCTGAGTACGACGTGCTCGTCGCCGGCATGCCTCGATATCTTCGGACCCGCTACCTCGATCAGGCGACGCTGCTGGCGGGGCGGTGGGCGCCGGCCCTCGACGACCTCCTCGCGCAGCCCGATCCGCCCGAGCGCGCCGACGTGAGCGGCGCCGAGGTGTCGGCCGAGCTGCTGCTGGATATGATGTAGAGCCATGATCAATCGCCGTTCGTTCGTGAAGATGGGCTCGCTCGCCACCGGGGCGTCGATCGCCGCCGGCGTCGGCCCAGACACCCGGTGCCGTCTCGCAACTGCCGTCCTCCATTGCCGGACTCGCCTCGATGCGCGACCAGGCGGTGCCGATCTCAGCCGACGAGCGCCGAGGCCGTATCGAGAAGGCGCGGCGCCTGATGGCGGAGCGGAAGATCGACGCGCTCATGCTCACCGGCGGCACCTCGCTCGTGTACTTCAGCGGGATGCGGTGGGGGCTGAGCGAGCGCCTCTTCGCGATGGTGCTGCCGATGAAGGGCGACGCGTTCTACGTCTCTCCCGCCTTCGAAGAGGAACGCGCCCGCGAGCAGATCGCGACCGGCCCGCTCGGCCACTCGGCCGACGTGCGCACCTGGGAAGAACACGAAGACCCTTACGCGCGCGTCGCCCAGGGGCTCCGCGACCGTGGTCTCGCCTCGGGCACGCTCGGCATCGAGGAGACCGTCCGGTTCGTCTTCAGCGACGGCGTGGCGAAGGCCGCACCGACGGTGAGGCTGACCAGCGGCACGCCGATCTCCGCGGGCTGCCGGATCGTCAAGGACTCCCACGAGCTGACCCTGATGCGGCTCGCCTCGCAAGTGACGCTCAAGGCCTACGAGGCCGCCTGGAGGGCGCTGAAGGACGGGATGACGCAAGACGACTTCGCGTCCCTGGTCGCGCTCGCGCATCGGCAGCTGGGCTTCGAGGGCGACGCCGGCGTGCAGGTCGGTCAGTACTCGGCCCTGCCCCACGGCTCCCTCACGCCGCAGGTCGTGCGCGAGGGCAGCATCCTACTCATCGACGGTGGCTGCACCGTGGAAGGGTACGTGTCGGACATCAGCCGGACCTTCGTGCTCGGCAAGGCCACCGACAAGATGAAGCAGGTGTTCGACATCGAATACCAGGCGCAGACCGCGGCCCTGAAAGCGGCCAGGCCCGGCGTGCCCTGCGAGGCGGTGGATGCCGCGGCCCGGAAGGTCATTGTCGATGCAGGATACGGGCCCGACTACAAGTACTTCACCCACCGGGTCGGCCACGGCATGGGCATGGACGGGCACGAGTGGCCCTACCTCGTGAAGGGCAATACCCTGCTGCTCGCCTCGGGCATGACCTTCAGCGATGAACCGGGGATCTATATTCCTGGGGAGTTCGGCGTCCGTCTCGAGGACGACATGGTGATCACGGACGAGGGCGCCGAGTTGACGACGCCGCAGAGCCCCTCGCTCGAGAACCCTTTCGGGCCGCCGCGCACTTAGGAAGGCAACAGACCTTACCGGGGCTTCTCAACCGTCACGAGGGTCCACATCTTGGGAACGTTGACCTTCTCGACGGAAATCGGCCTCAGGTCGGCTTGGGCGAGGAAGCCGCCCAGATCGAGATCCGCCTTGAAGCCGATGTGGACGGTCATCGGCGAGATTGCCCGTTCGATGCGGGACAGGACGGGGTTGGTGCTCTTGAAGTGGTTCAAAATCACCACTCGCCCGCCAGGACGGCACACGCGAAACATTTCGCGCGCCACCTGGACCGGATCGGGCACGACGCTGATCACGTACGGCGCGTACACGACGTCGAACGCCTCATCGGGGAACGTCATCTGCTCGGCGTTCATCTCCATCACCTGACAGTGCGCGAGGGCCTTGCTGTCGATTCGCTTCTGGGCCTTCTCGAGCATCTTCGTCGAGAGATCGACTCCAGTGATCGTACAGGTCCAGGGATACAACGCGAGGTTGATCCCCGTGCCCACCCCAACCTCGAGGACCGAATCCCCGGGTCGGATGCGCATCTTCTGAATCGCTTCCAGCCGCCCAGGGTGCAGTGTCGGCCCGAAGGTGTAGTCGTACACCCCAGCCAGCTTCTGGTACACCCGTTCGACGAACGCATTTTCGACGACGGTCGTCGACAGCGCACGGGTCGCCGCATCGCCGCCCGAAACGTAGTCGTGATCAGATTCCCTGCGGTTTCGTTCGAAAAAAGACATTCGCCCTCCGCGGCCGTTCCGGACTATATCAGAAGAGTAACGATACGCCTGCACGAAGCTGGCACGTCATCCCAGCACCTCGAACGCCCGTTCGACCCGGCCCGACAGCGTGAAGACGTGTACGCCTTGAGCCATCGGCCGGAGGTCGGCCAGTAGTTCCCGTGCGATGGCCACGCCTTCGGCCGGGGCGCGCTCGGCGGTCTCGGCCTCGCGCATGCGCGCGACCAGCGCCTCGGGCACGGTGACACCCGGCACTTCGTTGGCCATGAACTCGGCGTTCAGGGCACTGTCGAAAGGCCAGACGCCGACGATGACCGGCAACCCGAACCGCGCGACCCGCTCTCTGAACCGTTCGAACGTGGCAACATCGAACACCGGGCGCGTCACGACGAACTCGGCGCCAGCGTCGACCTTGTACGCCAGCCGCTTGATTTCCTGGTCCAGGTCGCGCGAAGGGTTGGCCATCACACCGGTGTGGAAGCGCGTGGGCGGACCGATGGGCTGCCCACCCACGTCCAGCCCGTGGTTCAACCGGCTGATGACGTTGGTGAGCCCGATCGAGTCGACGTCGAAGACGGCGGTCGCGTCGGGAATGTCGCCGAGACTACGGACGTCGCCGGTGATGCCGAGCAGATTGCGCAGGCCGAGCGCGTGCGCGCCCAGCAGGTCGGACTGGATCCCCAACAGGTTGCGATCGCGACACGAGTATTGGAGAAGGGTCTCGATTCCGCCGAGCTGCGCCACCAGGACGGCCAGGGACAGGGCGCTCAGGCGTGCGCCGCTGCGGGGCCCATCGGGAATCGTCACCACGTCGACACCCCGGTCCTGCAGCAGCCGGGCGGCGGCGAGGGCATCCGCAGGGTCGTGTCCGCGAGGGGGCGGGACTTCGACGATGGTGACGAAGCGGCCTTCGGACAAGCGACGCGCCAGACCCGACTTCTCCGCCCGGGCGACCGGGACTTGCGCGTGCGGCTGGCTGGCCAGCGGCGTGCGTACTTCAGGTGCGGGGACGTCCCGATGAGCCAGGCCGGGGGCCATGGCCTTCAATGCCAGTTGAATCTGCCGGATGTGCTCGGGTGTGGTGCCGCAACAGCCACCGACGAGACGGACTCCAAGAGCCACGAAGCGCCGCGCGTACGAGGCCATGTAATCGGGCGAGCACAAGTAGAGATTGCGGCCCTCGATGTCGCGCGGCTTGCCCGCGTTGGGCTGGGCTGCGAGTGGCGTGGTGACGACCTCCGCGATCCGCTCGATCGTCTCGAGCATCGGCGCCGGACCCACGCTGCAGTTGAGACCCACTACGTTCGCGCCGCGCGCGACCAGGACCGGTGCGAACTGCTCCGGCGGGATGCCGTCCAGGCTGTTCCCATCTTCCTCCGTGGTCATCTGCGCCACGATGGGCAGGTCGGAGACCGCGCGAACGGCGGCGATCGCGGCGCCGATTTCGTTGAGATCCCTGAAGGTCTCGAGCACGAACAGATCGACGCCGCCGGCCTGCAGCGCCTCGGCCTGTTCGCGAAACAGGGACTCGGCTTCATCGACGCCGGTCCTGCCCCATGGTTCCACGCGGACGCCGAGCGGCCCGATGGCCCCGGCGACATACGCCGCCGCCGGACCGTTCATCGAGTCGCGAACCTCTCGCGCGAGGCGTGCCGCCGCCTCGTTCAGCTCGGCGACGCGGTTGCCGAGCCCGAAGGCGCGCAGCTTCATCCGATTGGCGCCGAACGTGTTGGTCTCGATGACGTCGGCGCCGGCGCGCAAGTACTGGCGATGCACGTCGCGCACCATGTCGGGATCGCTCAGGCTGAGCGACTCGAAACAGCGGTTGATGAACACGCCCTTGCCATACAGCATGGTCCCCATCGCGCCGTCGCAGACGAGCACGCGGTCGGACAAGGCGGAGAGGAAGGGCTTCAGCATGGTGATCGGATTACGCGGCAGGGGCCGATCCGCAGGTGAGACGGATTACAGGGATGCGATGTTCGGACATGCCAGCGGCGCGTTCGGAGCGTTCGCGAGGGCCGGCCTCCGGCCGTTCGGCGAACACCATCGACAAAAAACCGAGCAATCTGCGGATGCGGTGAGTCCTACCGCGATTCGAGCGGCGCCTTTTGATCGGCCGCGGCCGGAACGAGCAGCTCGGTCTTGTCCCAGATGAAGTCGTCTTTGCTGTAGACGGCCAGCTCGTAGTCCTTGCCCATGAAGATGGCGGACACCGGACAGGCCTCCTCACAGTAGCCACAGAAGATGCAGCGGGTCTTGTGAATCTGGTAGACGGACGCGTAGCGGGGCCCTGCCATGACGGTGCCGTCGTTCTCGGCCGCCTCGAGGTAGATGGCGTCGGCCGGGCAGGCTACCGCGCAGAGTCCACAGGCCACGCACTTCTCCAGCCCGTTCTCGTCCCGCATGAGCACCTGCTTGCCGCGGTACTTCGGGAACATCGGCATCTTCACGTCGGGATAGTTGATCGTGATCGGGCGGCGGAACAGGTGCCTGAAGGTGAGCGCAAAACCTTCGACGAGCGGGCGAAGCATCCTGAAATGATACCATTTCCCCTGGACCGGCCGCTGTGCTGCAAGAGCCTAAGTTCTTATCTGCCGGACAGTTCCTGCTCACGACGTTGATCGTGAAGCTGGCCGTCATGGCGGCGCTGGCGACGATGCTGGCGCGCTATCGGCGCTTCAGGCACATCCTCATCTTCGAACAGCGCAACTGGCCCGACCGTCTCGTGTTTGCCGCCGGTCTCATCATCCCATTCACCGCCGGCGTCGTGGCCCGCCTGCTGCTCAACTACGAGGCCGCGGATCTCACCCTCGAAGGCGCGTTGCTGGCGGGCCTCATCGCCGGCCCCTACACCGGCGCCATTGTCGGCGCCAGCATGGGGCTCCCCGGTGTCTTTGCCGGCGAATTCGGCGCCCTCCCCTTCGCCGTGGGCTGCGGGTTCGCGGGCGGTGGCCTGCGCGAGGCGTGTCCCAAGGAAGACATCTGGAGCTTCTCGCCGTTCGTCTTCTTCAGCCTGCCGGGCCACGTCTGGCGAATGGTTCGCGGCCCCGACATCAACTGGCAGGTGGTGCTGCTCGTGCTGCCGATCGCGCTCGAGATGGTCCGTCAGGCCGTGGGCACGCGGTTCGGCGGCGGGCGGCTGTTCAACCTGCACGGCGACACGTTCTGGCTGTCGGTGGCGGTCTATGTCGCCACCGTCCTCACCGTGTCCACCCCCATCAAGATCTGGAACAACGCCCGCATCGAGCACCGCCTCCAGGAACAGGAGAAGCTCCTGCTGAACGCCAAGGTGGAAGCGCTCAAGAGCCAGATCAACCCGCACTTCCTGTTCAACACGCTCGCCTCGGTCTCCTCGCTGATCCGATCGCAGCCGGAGACGGCGCGCATGGTGGTGCACAAGCTGTCGGGGCTGCTCCGCAAGCTGATGCGCCAGGACGAGCAGTTCGTCACGTTGCGGGAAGAGCTCGAGGCGATGGACGAGTACCTGGCGATCGAGGTCGTCCGGTTCGGGCCTCGGCTGACCGTGGTCCGATCGATCGCCGCCGACGCCCTGGATACGAGCGTCCCCAGCATGCTGCTGCAGCCGCTGGTCGAGAACGCCATCAAGCACGGCCTGTCCCGGAAGGTGGGGGCGGGGCGCATCACCATTCGCGCCTGGCGCGAGCCGGACGCCGCCATCATCGAGGTCGAAGACGACGGGCTCGGCATCTCTGACGAGCGGTTGCCTATCGCCCTGACCAGCGGCATCGGGCTGAGCAACGTGAAGGAGCGCCTGCGTGTGCTCTACGGCGAGGACGATCGCCTCTCGCTCTCGGGCGAACCGGGCAAGGGCGCGCTCGCCCGCGTCGTGATCCCACTGAGCGTCGCGCCGCGGAGGATGGCGTCGTGAACGCCCATCCGCTCACGGCGGTGGTGGCCGACGATGAGCAGCCGGCCCGTGATGAGCTGTGCTACCTGCTCGACCAGATCGAGGGCGTCGAAGTCGTGGCGCAGGCGGCCAACGGCCTCGAGGCGGTCGAGACCATCGTCAAACTGGACCCGGATCTGGCGTTCCTGGACATCCAGATGCCGGGGCTGACCGGGCTCGAGGTGGTCCGTCGGCTCCAGGGGACCGGGACAACGGCGTCGGTCGTCTTCGTGACAGCCTTCGATCACAAGGCGGTCGAGGCTTTTGAGGTCAACGCGGTGGACTACCTGCTGAAGCCGGTCGACGCCACCCGGCTGATGCAAGCCGTCACCCGCGCCCGGGCCCGGCGGGCCGATTCCCCTCCGCTGGCCGACCAGCTCGACCGGCTGGTGCGCATGATGGCACCGGCCAACCGTCCGGCCCAGGTGGCCGTCAAAGTCCACGAGCGCTACGTCCTGGTGCAGGCCGACGACATCCTCTACGCCTCGGTAGTGGACGATTCGATTAATATTGTTACCGGGCAGGTGTCCGGGACATCGAACGACCGGACCCTTGACGAGTTGCAGGCCCGGCTCGATCCCGCCACTTTCTGGCGGGTCCACCGGTCGCATCTTGTCAACATCAACAAGATCAAGGAGATCGTGCCTTGGTTCAGCAGGAACTACATCCTCAGGATGAAGGACGCGAAAGCGACCGAGATCCCGGTCAGCCGGTTGCAGACCCGGCGCTTGCGGGAGTACCTGAAGCTGTAGCATTCGCCGATCCCGGCGACGAGAACACGCCGCCGGCGTTCCAATTCGAAGCCGTGGCGCCGCTCACGCCGACGCCGCCGGCCCCGCCGCCGGCCGCTCCGGCCGTGGCCGCGGAGCCACCCCGCAACGCTCTGGACGTGTGGCGCGACGAGTTCGTGGCCTGGGTGAAGACCTTGGCGTCGGCCGCGGTGTACGCGACGCTCATCGTGACCTTCGGATTCCAGGTGGCGCGGGTCGAGGGCCAGAGCATGGCCCCCACGCTCGCGGATCAGGATCGCCTGATCGTCAACAAGCTCGCCTATCGCCTCGCCGATCCGCAGCGCGGCGACATCGTCATGCTCTATTACCCCCTCAATCCCGACAAGTCGTTCGTCAAGCGCGTCATCGCCGAGGAAGGCGACACGGTCCGCGTGGTAGACGGCCGAGTCTACGTCAACGATGTGCCGGTGCCAGACGAGCAGGTCCCACCCGAGTACCGCAGTCACGACGACTGGGGTCCGCAGGTCATCCCCGAAGGGTATTACTTCGTGATGGGGGACCACCGCAATAACAGCTCCGACAGTCGGCACTGGGGCTTCGTGCCGAAGAAGTACATCATCGGCAAAGTGCAGCTGCGATGGTGGCCCGTCCCGAACGCCACGATCTTCTGAAAGTGAAAAGAAACGCGTCCTCTTTTCACTTTCGGCCGTAAGGCCGGATTTTGCAGCGGTACGAAGAGGTCTCCCGCGTTCTCAGCCGGGTCCTCGTCCTCAACCTCGTCGTTGCGCTGGCGAAGATCGCGCTCGGGCTCGTGTCCGGCGCCGTCAGCGTCCTGTCCGACGGCTTCCACTCGCTCACCGACGGCGCCTCCAACCTCGTCGCCATGATCGGCGTGCGCGTCGCGCGGCAGCCGCCTGACGAGGACCACCCCTACGGCCACCGCAAGTTCGAGACGCTGGCTTCGGTCGGCATCCTGATCTTCCTGGTGCTCGTGCTGGTGCAGGTTGCCAGTGCCGCGGCGGCGCGCCTGCGGAGCGTCGAGGCCCCGCGGGTGGACGCGGTGGCGTTCTGGGTGATGGGCAGCACGTTCGCGATCAACCTCGCGGTGGTTCTCTACGAGCGGCGCGCGGGTCGACGGCTCAGCAGCGAGATCCTGCTGGCCGATGCCCACCACACGACCAGCGATCTGGCCACGTCGCTCACGGTCATCGCGGCGCTCGTCGGCGTACGGTTCGGCTACTCGTGGCTGGATCCGGCGGCAGCCCTGGTGGTGGCCGGATTCATCGCGTATGCCTGTTGGGAGATCTTCCGGGATACGTCACGCATCCTCGGCGACCGCATCGTCATCGACGAGACGAGCATCCGCGCGGTCGTTCAGACGGTACCGGACGTGCTCGGCTGCCATCGGATCCGCACCCGCGGTTCGGTGGACCACGTCTTCCTCGACCTGCACGTCTGGATGGACGGCCGCATGCCGCTGCACGAGGCCCACCGCGTGTCTCACGTGGTGAAGGATCGGCTGATGGCGCGCTTTCCAGAGATCAAGGATGCGGTGATCCACCTCGAACCACCGCCTGGGGAATGAAGACGTGAACGGCCCGGTTCAGTATCCCGCCGCCGGCCACACCTCGAACCGGAGCGCGTCGCCGGCGATGTAGCGTCGCAGATTATCGGTAAAGACGTCGATCACGTCGTCCCAGTGGCCTTGCCGGAAGCCCGAAGTGTGCGGCGTGAGGACGAGGTTGGGCACGGTCCAGAGAGGATGGCTGGCCGGCAGCGGCTCCTCGGGAAAGACGTCGAGCGACGCCCCGGCCAGGTGACCACTCCTCAGCGCGTCGATGAGTGCATCCGTATCGAGGACAGCCGCGCGCCCGACGTTGATGACGATGGCGCCTGGCTTGAGTGCGGCGAGCGCGGTGCGGTCGATGAGGCGATCAGTGTGGGGCGTGAGCGGCGTCGCGATGGCGAGGGCATCGCATTGAGCGAGCATTTCGTGCAGTCGATCCCGCCCGAACACCGCCGACACGCCGGCGACCGGTGGGGCCTCGATTTGGCGCCGCATCGCGAGGACGTACATCCCGAGGGCCGAGGCGCGCGCGGCCAGCGCCTGGCCAATGCTGCCGAGGCCGACCAGTCCGATCGTCCGACCGTTCAGGAGCCATGGCTGACGCGATTCGCCATAGGCGTCCTGCGCCCAAGTAGCGCGCGCCTGATTCTGAATCGCGAAGGGCAGGTGCTTGGCGAGCGCGAACATCACGGCGAGCACGTGCTCCGCAATCGGTACCGCCTGGACGCCGCGGGTGTTGCTCACGCGCACACCGTGGGCCGCCAGCTCGGGCAAGCACAAGGTTTCGACGGCGACCGCGGAGGTGTGAACCCACCGCAGCCGAGGTGCGCGGGCCAGCTCCGCCACCGACAGTCTCCAGGTGTAAGCCACCTCCGCCGAGGCCAGGGCCTCGGCGCGCTCGGCCTCCGATTGCGCGTAGGTGAACCTCACGCCGGGGAAGCGACTCATGAGCGCGCGCGCCGACCCTTCTGGGATCTGCCACTGCGGCACGCGTTGCTGGATCGAGATGAGGACGCGGAGTGCGTTATCCATTCACGATTGGTGATTGGTGATCCGGCGACTGCTGCAATGACCCAATGACCCAATCACCCAATCACCCAATGCCCCAATGCCCCAATCCGAATGCCACAATGCCCCAATCCTCAATCACCCGATGAATCGCTCAATCCTCAATCATCAATCATCGATGGACGCCCGGCGATATTCGCCGCTCTTGCCGCCGCGTTTCTCCATCAGGCGGATATCGCCGATCACCATAGCCTTGTCCACCGCCTTCAGCATGTCGTAGATGGTCAGGGCGGCGACGGCGACCGCGGTCAGCGCCTCCATCTCGACCCCGGTCTGGCCGCGGGTGCGGATCCGCGCCTCTATGGCGTATCCGGTGCGGGTGGCGACGAGTTCGACCGAGGCGTAGGTCAGCGCCAGCGGGTGACACAGAGGGATCAGTTCGCTCGCACGCTTCGCCGCCATGATCCCGGCCAGCCGCGCCGCCTGGAGCGGGTCACCCTTCTTCACCGACCCGGTGCGAATCAAGCGCCGCGCCACCGCCGACATCGATACATGCCCACGGGCCACGGCCTCGCGATCGGTAACGGCCTTGTCGCCGACGTCGACCATCCGGGCCGCGCCGTCGGGCCCGACATGCGATAAACGCGGCTTGTCGTGACCATCACGGCTCGAAGGCACTCCAGTCGTCCTTTTCGACTGCCGGTTCCCGACTCGCGGCGCGCGTTTCTTAGTCCCCACCTTCCGCCCCCTGCGCCAGATAGAACGAAAGACTCTCGAGCGAGACCGTCAGGTCTACGCTCTTCAGCTTCACGCCGGCAGGCACCTTGAGGGCGCCCGGCGAGAAGTTGAGGATGGCTTTGACGCCCGCGGCGATGACCAGGTCGAGCACGGGCTGCGCCGACTCCGCCGGTACGGCGATCACGCCGATGTCGATGTGCTCGCGGCGTGCCACCCGTTTCAGCTCGCGAATGTCGTGAATCGGCACGCCACTGCGCGATCGGTCGCCGATCTTCGACGCATCGACGTCGAACATGGCCACGATCTCGAAGCCCTCGCGGCCGAAGCCCGGGTAGTCGGCGAGCGCCTGTCCCAGGTTGCCGGCGCCGAGCACGGCCACCTTGAGGCGGCGGTCCAGACCGAGGATCTGCCGCAGGTGCAGCTTCAGATCCTTGACGTAATAACCGACGCCGCGCACGCCGAACTCGCCGAAATACGCGAGATCCTTCCGAATCTGGGCGGCATTGAGATGGAACTGCTCGGCGAGCGCCTGTGACGAAATGGTCTCCACGCCCGCGGTCTCGAGGCGGTTGAGGCATCGGAGGTACACAGAGAGGCGGTTGGTCGTGAGCTCGGAGACCTGCTCGGAAGCCGCCTTGCGCTTGTTCGTAGAATTCACAAGGACCTTCAGGATAGCAAAACTCCCCGCTCTCCGCCCGACGCGCCGGCGACCTCCTGTATCATCCCGGCCATGGCCGACACGTCCAGAGGCTTCCGACCCTACGTCGCCCCTTCGCAATCGATGGCCGAGTTCACCGCCAAGGCCATCTTTCTCGGCGTGCTGTTTGGATTGCTGTTCGGCGCCTCCACGGTCTACCTCGGACTGCGGGCTGGCCTCACCGTGAGCGCGTCCATTCCGATCGCCGTGCTGGCGATCTCGGTGCTCAAGCACCTGGGCGGTTCGACCATCCTCGAGAACAACATCGTCCAGACGATCGGCTCGGCCGGCGAGTCGGTGGCCGGCGGCGTCGTCTTCACGATTCCCGCGCTCATCTTCCTGCTGCCGGACGGCCCGGCGTATTTCTCCTACACCCAGATCACGCTGCTCGCCTTCGCCGGTGGCATCCTGGGCGTGCTGATGATGGTGCCCCTTCGCCGCGCCCTGATCGTCAAGGAGCACGGCGTGCTGCCCTACCCCGAGGGAACCGCGTGCGCTGACGTGCTGGTGGCCGGAGAGCGTGGTGGAGAACTCGCGAAAACCGTGTTCATGGGACTCGGCGTCGGCGCTCTGTGGAAGAGCCTGTCATGGATCTTCCAGCTGTTTGCCACGGCGGTCGGTTATTCGGTACCGCGCACGGGGATCTTTCCGAATGCCACGCTGACGGTCGACATCTCGCCGGAATACATGGGGGTGGGCTACGTCATCGGGCCGAGAATCGCCGGGGTAATGTTCGCCGGAGGCGTACTCTCGTGGCTCGTGCTCCTGCCGTTGCTGTCGATCATGGGGAACTACATGACCGTCCCCTTCCCGCCGATTCCCCCCAGCGGCCTGCGCATCGATCAGATGTCGGCCGGTCAGCTCTGGAGCGCCTATATCCGTTACACTGGTGCCGGCGCGGTGCTCGCAGCCGGGCTGATCACGCTCGCGCGAACGATTCCCACAATCGTCTCGTCGTTTCGCGACAGCATGAAGGACTTCGGCGCGAAAGGCGGCGCCGTCGCGCAGTCACGAACCGAGCGGGATATCCCGATCCTCGTCGTCCTCGTCGGCAGTCTGCTCCTGGCAATCTTCCTGGCCGTCGCCCCGGGGATGCCAACGCAGGGGAACTTCGTGGC
>DATLLC010000198.1:0-9875 GCA_035538015.1 Vicinamibacterales bacterium | reverse complement strand
CCGAGCCCGGCTGGAACGCGAAGCCAGGGCCCTCGCCGCGCTGAACCACCCGAATATCGTCACGATCTATTCCGTCGAAGATGAGCTCGGCGTCCCGTTCATCACCATGGAGTTGGTCGAGGGCGCGACGCTCACGAACGTATTGCCACCAGAGGGACTCGCGCTCGACCGATTCTTCGATATCGCGATTGCGACCGCCGACGCCGTCGCCGCAGCGCACCAGCACGGCATCGTCCACCGTGACCTCAAGCCCGGCAACGTGATGGTCACCGTCGACGGTCGCGTGAAGGTGCTCGACTTCGGCCTGGCAAAGACGGGTGGCTCGGGCCTGGCGAGCGCGGCAGGCAACGATCCGACGGCGACCGTGACCGAGAGGGGTGTCATCGTCGGCACCTGGAGTTACATGTCGCCTGAGCAGGCGCGCGGCCAGCCGGTCGACGCCCGGTCTGACATCTTCGCGCTTGGCGTCCTGTTCTACGAGATGCTCAGCGGCCACCGCCCGTTCACGGGCGATACGCCGACCGAGGTGCTGTCCTCGATCATCAAGGACGCGGCGCCGGCCATCTCCACGATTCGCGGCGGCATTCCCCGCGAGCTCGCGCGGATCGTGCGCCGGTGCCTCGTGAAGGATCCCTCCCGGCGTTCACAGAGCGCCCTCGATATCCGGAACGACCTCGAGGAACTGAAACGGGAGATCGAGTCGGGAGAGCTGAAGGCCGAGCCTCAAACCGCGGAGGCCCGCGGCGCGGGCAAGCAGGCGGCGTGGTGGGGCGCGGTGACAGCCATCGCCGTCCTGGTGGTGGGTAGTGCTTATTGGTGGCGGCGGACCGAGCGTGACGGGACCCGCGTGATTCAGCTCAGCAACCCTCGCCAGGTGACGTTCACGTCGAGTGTCGAAACCAATCCGACCTGGTCGCCCGACGGTGGACGCATTGCCTACGTGTCCGACCAGAGCGGCAACGCGGACATCTGGGTGTCGCCGGCCGCCGGCGGAAGCGCAGTGAACTTCACTGCCGACCATCCCGGCTCGGATTATGAGCCGTCGTGGTCTCCGGATGGCAACCAGATCGCGTTCGTCTCCGATCGCGATGAGGGAGGCATCTACGTGATGCCGGCAATCGGCGGACGTCCGCTGCGGATTTCGCCGCGCGGCTCCTCGGAAGGGGTGCGCAGCCCGCAGTGGTCGGCAGACGGGACCGAATTGGCCCACATGCGCAGGGAAGCGTCTGGAAACGTGATCGAAATCGTCTCGCTGGCGACGCGGCAGTCGCGACGGTTGCCGATTCCCGGTGAGCAGGGCAGCCGGTTCGACATGAGCTGGTCGCCAGACGGCCGGTTCTTCGTCTATGTACGGCAGGCGAACCGTCAGCAGGAGGTCAACCGGCTCTGGTTGCTGCGGGCGTCGGATGGCAAGGAGTTCGCGGTGACCGACGGGACCACTGGCGAGTGGAGCCCGATGTGGTCCGCGGACGCGAGGACGCTCTACTTCCTCTCGAACCGTGGCGGCAGCGTGGACGTGTGGCAGCAACGGCTCTCGCCGCAGGGTGTACCGGACGGCAACGCAACGGCGGTGACCGTCGGTATCGGAATGCAGTGGGCTGCGCTGTCACCGGACCGGCGAAAGCTGGCCTACTCGAAGGGGCGTCCCGTTGCCAACGTGTGGCGCGTACCGATTCTGGGCGATCGCGAGGCGGGGTGGGAGGACGTCGAACAACTCACCGTCGACGAGGCGTACGTCGAATCGCTCGACCTCCATCCCGACGGCAAACAGCTGATCATCAGCTCGGATCGCGGGGGGAGCCTCGACCTGTGGGCGATTGACGGGACCGACATGAAACGGCTGACCACCGACCGCGGGCCGGACAGCGCTCCGCAGGTGTCGCCGGACGGGCGCTCCCTCGCGTTTCACTCCTATCGCGGCGGCAGCCTCGACATCTGGGTCATGCCTATCGAGGGTGGGCCCGCCATCCAGCTGACCCGGGATCCAGGATGGGAGCAGTTCCCGGCGTGGTCTCCCGATGGGACGATGATTGCGTTCTATTGGTTGCGAGACGGCAGCGTGAACGCGTTCGTTGTTCCGTCGAAGGGAGGCGATATCCGTCCGATTACCACCGGACCCGTGTCGAAATACTTCCCGCAATGGTTGGATCGGCAATGGATGTTCGTCGCCTCGGATGGTCCGGACCGCAAACGGCACCTCTTCCGCCTCCCTGCCACGGGCGGCGCGCTCGAGCAGGTGACGAAACAGCCCGCGTTTTACTTCCGCCGGTCACCGGACCGGACACGCCTCTATTTCGCGGGGAACTACCGCGGGAGCAACGATCTGTGGATGCTGACGCCTGCTGACGGTCGCGAGAGGCGGTTGACGCGATTTTCCACAACGCGAGGAGAACTCGGGGAGCTAGCTCTCGCAGCGTCCGACACCCATCTCTATTTCACGCTGAGGAAGGACGTCGGCGATATCTGGATCATGGATGTCGCATCCGACCGGGAGCCCTAGGGTTCACGCCTGGAACGTGCCCTCGCGCGGACCGCGCGCATCCTTGTTGATCTGCCTGATGGCGCCCAGGTGATACGCGAGATGCGCGACGCTCCCGACCATGCCGGTGAGCTCGACGCTTGCCGGCTCGCGTGGCGCCTGCAGCATGTCACGCCATCCGTGCGCCTCGGTGCGAAGGCCGCCCCGGATCTCGTCCCACTCGAACGGATCCACGGCGCCCGTCTTCCACGCTTCGTCCCACTTCGCATTCGCGAACGGATTGCCACCCTCGCGTGCCCAGCGATTCATCAACGACAACCCGTAGCGCACGTGCTGCGCGTGTGCGGCAATCGTCGCTCCGTCGTTTACCGCGCGCGATGCATCCGACGCGCTGAGTTTCTCCAGCGAGCGCAACATCCCGACATCACCTGAGTTGAGGATATAGGCCCCACCCTGTTCCGGAACGCCGTCGACGAGCTCCGAGAACAGGGTCGCGAGAATTGAACCGATGTCCTTCGTCTCCATATGTTCGATCACCTCGGGCAGGTAGACATTCGTGGCATCTTGCGAAGAAGATCTCAGCGATCACATGGCGCCAATCACCCCGGTTCCCGAACGCATTCGATCATTTCGTACGGAAGCGGCGTTCGAGCGATGGCTCAGCGGTAATCACGAGCGCGCTCCGGAATTGTGGATCAGGATTTACAAGAAGAGCTCAGGTGTGCCGACTATCACCCCAGCTGAAGCACTCGATATCGCCCTGTGCTGGGGCTGGATCGACGGCATCCGCAAGAGCCTGGACGATCGGTCCTTCCTGCAGCGGTATTGCCCGCGTCGTCCGAAGAGCGTCTGGAGTGAGATCAACCGCGACAACGTCAGCCGCCTGATCGCCGCGGGTCGCATGACACCGCATGGCCAGCGGCAGATTGACGCCGCGAAGGCCGACGGCCGTTGGGCTGCCGCGTACGCGCCGATCAGAAAGACGACGGCAGCAACCATCCCGGACGACCTGAAAGCGGCGATCGAGAAGAATCCGCGCGCGCGAAGGATGTTCAACAAGCTGGGCCGCATGAATCTCTTCGCGCTGGCGTTTCGGACCAATCACATGCGGACCCCCGCGGGGCGGGCGAAGAAGATTGCAGCGCTGGTCGACATGCTGGCGCGAGGTGAGACGATCGTGCCGGAACCGCGGCGCTGATCTTCCGGCATACTCTCAGAAGGAGGCGCAATGGCTTACGTAGATGGTTTCGTTCTCGCCGTTCCGAAGAACAAACTCGCGGCCTATCGTCGAGCGTCGCGCGCCGCCGGCAGACTATGGCGGGAGCACGGGGCGCTCGAGTATCGCGAGTGTGCCGGCGACGATCTCAAGGTCACTTTCGGCGTGTCGTTCACGAAGCTGGCGAAGGCGAAGCCTGGCGAGACGGTCGTCTTCTCGTGGATCGTTTACCAATCCCGTGCGGCGCGGGATCGTGTCAACGCCAAGGTGATGAGTGATCTACGCATGACCAAGACCATGAAGCAACCGATGCCGTTCGATGTCAAACGGATGGCTTACGGAGGGTTCAAGGTGTTCGTGGATATGTGAACACGTGCGAGAGACCGAGCGGATCCGCTGGTTCCCGGCCGCGGCTATCCGCGCGCCAGCGGCCTTGTCAGGCACGTCGGGCCGCCGCCACCCTTGAGGCTGATCTCCGATCCGTCGTAGGTCCACACCTCGACGCCCTCGGCCTCGAGCCGCGCCCGCGTCACCGGATTGCCGGAGAGCATGACGACCCGTCGCGGGCCGACTGCCAGCACGTTCGTGCCCATCGACTCGAACTCGGCGTCGGGCACCTCGACGAACCGGAGGCCGCGGTCGACGAGCCACTCGCGGAACGGCACCGGCATGAGCGGCGAGTACACCGCCGCGAGATCCTCGGCCACCGGGCTGAGGATGGACATCAGGTGGAACACGTCGGCTGGGCCGCGGTAGTGCGGGAGTGGCACCACGACCACCTCGACGCCGACGCCGAGCAGCCCGCGCAGCTGGGCGATGCCTGCGTCGTTGGTCCGATACCCCCGCCCGACCGCGACCGTCTTCTGGTCGAACCACACGACATCGCCGCCTTCGATCAACCCGGGCGCTTCGATCGCACCAGCGATCGGCAACCCGAAAACGTCGAACAGGCGCCGCTGCGCGGCGGGCTCGTCCTGTCGCGCCGGCTTTCCCATCCTGCAGAAAACGACGCCCCTCGGCGTCACGATCGAGGCGTCGCGGACGTAGATGGAATCGAGAGTCAGGCCTGGCCCGCCAAGGGTCTCGACGTCGGCACCGGCGCTCTCGAGGAGCGCCGCGAACGTGGCGTGCTGGGCGGCCGCGATGTCCACGTCGGGGGGCGCCGTGAAATTGAGCGCGCGCCACTCGGCGGCTACGCGATCTGGCCCGGCGAACCCGACGCGTGCCGGCCGCACCAGCACCCGCGTCAGCGGACCGTACTCGTTGAAGGCCATCACCCCGCACCACCCCCGGCCCGGCGGAGCCACACGAAGAGTGGCAGGCCGCCCAGCAGCAGCACGAAGCCGTAGAACACCGTCTCGGCGCCCGCCCCGACGATGGCCAGCATGGAGTAGAGGAAGGCGAGGACGGCCACCACGGCTGGTGCGCCGGACGGCGCGGGCAGGCCGGGCATCAACCACACGGCGAGCGAGCAGAACACGTAGGGCACAAGGGTGCTGAGCGTGCACAGCAGGATGATGAAGGTGAACAGCTCGACGAGGCCGCGCGAGTAGTTCATCGCCACCAGCACGGTGCTCATCGCGCCGGCGACGATCATCGCCAGTGCCGGCGTGCCGCGCGAGGAGAGACGCCCGAACGCCCGTGGAAACAATCCATCCGCGGCAGCCGCCATGGGCAGCTGGCCGACGATGAGCGCCCAGCCGTTGAGTGCCCCGAAACACGACACCGCCGCGCCCAGCGCCACCAGAGCGCCGCCCCATCCCCCCACCAGCCGGCGAGCGCCGTCGGCGAACGGCGCGGTCGACGACGCCAGTGTGTCGGGCGGCACGAGGCTCATCACGCCGATAGTGGAGGCGATGTAGACGATGGCGGTCAGCACGGTGCCGATGATGGTGGCCCGGGGAATCGTGCGTTCAGGATCGCGGACGCTGTCGGCCGGAATCGTGGCGCACTCGAGGCCGAGAAAAGCCCACAGCGTCAGCGTGACGACCGCCATCAGCTGGCGGCCCACTGGCGTCGTACTGACGGGAGGCATGGCGAAGGCCGCGGTGTCGATGAAGAACAAGCCGCCCGCACCGACCACGACGAGCGGGAGCAGCTTGAGCGCGGTCGTGACGATCTGGACACGGCCCGCCAGGGCAACGCCGGCCACGTTCACGCCGATGACGATCCAGATCATGGCAATGGCCAGCAGTGCCGCTGCGGACGGCGTTCGAACGAGCGACGGCACGAAGGGATCGAGGTAGCCCACGAGCGCAACGGCCAGCGCCGCCAGGGTGCCCACCGTCGACAGCCAGTAGCCCCACGCCACGAGGAACCCGGCCGTGTCGCCGAAGGCCGCGCGGGTGTAGGCGTACAGGCCACCGGCCGCGGGGAACTGACTCGACAACCGTGCGAACACGAGGGCCAGCATCATCGCGCCCGCGGCCGAAACGAGCCACCCGGCGAGGCTCAACCCGCGGTAGGCGGCCAGGGAAGCGGGCAGCAGGAAGACGCCCGACCCGATCATGTTGCCCATCACAATCGATACGGCGGCCCAGAAGCCGAGAACGCCCGACGGAGCGACGGTGACAGTCCTGGTCGTCATGTGGACGCTCTCCTGGCTGGGCAAGGCGTGCCGGCAAGAATGCCACAGGATCTCCCCAGGCGCCCGGCTCGACGCCGCCCGGGCCGGTCCTGAAGCTTGGTAAGCTGGCCACCACCGTAGGCCTGGACCCCGGCAGCGAGCGCCTGAGCCAGGACGCAGAATTGCGGATTGGCCATGAACACGCCGCGCTACCCATCGCTCTACCAGATCAACACGCGCGTCTGGCTGACGCGGTTGTCGCAGACGCTCGGCCGGACCGCGACGCTCGACGACATACCGGATGCCGAGCTCACTCGCCTGGCTACGATGGGGTTCGACTGGATCTGGCTCCTCAGCGTGTGGCGCACGGGTTCCGCTGCGCGACGGATCTCACGCACGAACCCGGTGTGGCGTCACGAGTTTCAGGAGACGCTGCCCGACCTAAGCGAGGAGGACATCGCCGGCTCCGGATTCGCGATCACGGGCTACACGGTCCATCCTGGACTCGGCGGTGACGCGGCGCTAGCGCGGATCCGGCAGCGCCTCAGCGATCGCGGTCTGCGGTTGATGCTCGACTTCGTGCCCAATCACACCGCGCCGGATCATCCCTGGGTCGAAGAACACCCCGAGTACTACATCGCGGGAACCGAGTCCGACCTGGCACAGGCTCCCCACAACTACACGCGGGTCACGCTGGTTCAGGGCGACCGGGTGCTGGCCTACGGACGCGACCCGTACTTTGCCGGCTGGCCCGACACCCTGCAGCTCGATTACAGCAGCCCGGCGACGCAAGCGGCGATGCGCGGCGAGCTCCTCAGAATTGCCGGACAGTGCGACGGCGTGCGCTGCGACATGGCCATGCTGGTGCTGCCCGACGTCTTCGAGCGCACGTGGGGGCGTCGGGCTCCCCTGTTCTGGCCCGATACGACGGCGCGCGTCCGCGAGCGGGTCCCGGAGTTCCGCTTCATGGCTGAAGTCTATTGGGATCTCGAATCGACCATGCAGCAGCAAGGTTTCGACTACGCCTACGACAAGCGCCTCTACGATCGGCTGAGAGAGGGCCATGCCAGACCGGTGCGCGAGCATTTCTTCGCCGGCCTTGACTATCAGGACCGGCTCGCGCGCTTCCTGGAGAATCACGACGAGCCGCGGGCGGCCGCCACCTTCCAGCCGCAGATGCACCAGGCCGCCGCCATCGTCACCTATCTGTCGCCCGGTCTGCGGTTCTTTCACGACGGTCAATTCGAGGGGCGACGAACGCGCATCTCGCCGCATCTCGTCCGCGCGCCGATCGAGCCCACCGATGGCACGCTGCAGCGGTTCTACGAACGGCTGCTCGCGGCGCTCGGGGACACGACCCTTCGCGATGGCGGCTGGCGCCTCGTTGAGTGCGTGCCTGCATGGGACGGCAACTGGACGGCGGACTGTTATCTCGCGTGGATCTGGACCGGACAAAGCGGCGAGCGGCGCCTGGTGGCGGTCAACTACGCCGGGAACCAGAGCCAGTGCTACGTCCGCCTGCCGGCCCAGGGCCCCGGCGTCGTCAAGTTCAGGGATGTGATGGGCGAACTCGCCTTCGATCGGGACGGCCGGGATCTCGACGCGCGCGGCCTGTATCTGGACATGCCGCCGTGGGGGTATCACGTCTTCGAACTGACCGCCGGGTGAACGACAGCCCCGCGCCTCTCGTCACAATACAGCTCGACCGGTACGTCCAGCAGCATTACCGGTCACCGCGACTCACGCGGTGGCGATCTCATGAAAACGGGCAATCGCGCTCCACACGCCAAGACCGATCCCGCGCGCCATCTGATGCAGCTCCAGCATGTTGTGGGCAAGAAAGACCAGGACCGAACCGTCGGTCGGGTCGGCCTGCCACCAGCCGCCGTACGCCCCGGGCCACCCGATCGTCCCGACGCCACCGCGGCAGCGCAGCGGATCCGCATCGTCCGGCTCCATGACCACGGCGACCCCCATGCCGTAGCCGTGGCCCGCAGCAAAGAGGGCCTGTCCCAGCATCCGCGTCGCCTTGCGTTCCTCCGGCGTGAGCTGGTTCGACGTCATCAGGGCGAGCATCTCCGGACCGAGCAGCCGCTCGTGGCCGTCGCAATCGCCGATCAACATGCGGCCAAAGGCGAGATAGTCATCGAGCGTCGACCACAGGCCCTGGCCGCCCGACTCGAAGGTCATCCCGGCCGGCCGCTCGGCAAGCGCCTGGCGGCCCGGCGCGGCCGTGAGTGATGCCAGACGGCCTTCTTCGTCGAAGCCGCACAGAGCTGCGCGGCGATCGGTCTTTTCGGCCGGGACCACGAAGCAGGTGTCGCGCATGGCGAGCGGCGCGAAGATTCGTCGACCCAGCACGGCACCGAGCGGCTGGCCCTCCAGGCGTGCGACGAGGAATCCGAGCAGGTCGGTCGACAGCCCGTAGTGGAAGCCCGCGCCGGGCTGGTCGATCAGCGGCACCGTCGCCACACGCGCGATCCACTCGTCCGGCGTGAGCGGGTTGTCGATCGTTGCGCCGAGCGTCTCCGAATACTCCTGACGGACCGGGCCTCGGTGAAAGTCGCCGTAGGTCAACCCGGAGCGATGCGTCAGCAGATCGCGAAACGTGATCGGGCGGTTCGCCTCGTCGGTCGCCTCGAGGGGCCCTTCCGCATCGCGCAGCACCCGCATCCGCGCCAGCTCCGGCGCGCACGTGGTGATCGGCTCGTCGAGATCGAAGCGGCCCTCGTCGAGCAACATCAAGGCGGCAACGGTGGTCACCGGCTTGGTCATGGAGGCGATGCGAAACATCGTGTCGCGCTCGACTGGCTGCCCGGAAGCGAGGTCGCGCCGCCCGACTGCCGCGCTCTCGAGGACCTTCCCGTCGCGCCACACGAGCGCTGCCGCTCCGGCAAGCTGTCCGGTTTCGACCTCGGGCAGGATGGCGGTCGCGATCGAGGGTTTACTGATCATTCAAGTCTGGTAGTGCCCTAGCGAGGATGTGCGGTCGATCTTCACCTGTCTCGCTGCGTGACGTCGTCCGTCCCGTAGAATACCAGTGGTCGATTCGACCACGAGCGGCGTTGACCATGACGGATCCCTACCTCCGTCTCCATGCAGTGAACATCTACGTCACCGATCAGGCGCGAAGTCTGGACTTCTACCTGAACACACTCGGATTCCACCTCGCCTTCGACGCCCGCGTCGGGTCCGGTGAGCGGTTGCTGGCGGTGGCTCCGCCCGACGGATCAGCCGTGCTGACGCTGATCCAGGCCAAGCCCGACTCTCCGCAGGCCCGGCTCGTCGGTCGCGCGACACAGGTGGTGTTCGTGACCGAGGATCTGCCCGCCACCTACACCGAGTGGCGGCGGCGGGGCGTTCGCTTCCGAAACGCACCACGGCTCCGACGCGTCGTCTACGATTCGAAGGGCGACGGGGCCGATCCATCTCCTGTGCCATCGCCAGCCGGACAGGACCGATCCGCGTGGGGGGGCGCCTTCACGCGCTTCGAGGACGTCGATCGGAACTCGTTCGCCCTGGTGAGCTTCGACGAAGTCAGCCGCGCGGTCGAAGCGCAGCGTCGCGCCGCCGCCGAGAAGCTGGAGGCCGAGCAGCGCGCCGCCCACGAGCTC
>DATLLC010000197.1:0-3340 GCA_035538015.1 Vicinamibacterales bacterium | reverse complement strand
GATGAGGTCGGCGCTGGTCCGGCCGGCGGCGCCTCGGAGGCAGTCGATCAGCCGTGACTCGCCGAATTTCTCGTCCTGCCGGTTCTGCGCCTTGGTGACACCGTCGGCGAAGAGCGGAAGGGCTCCTCGGGACCCTCAAAGCTGGGCTGGATGTTATCCCTGAAACTTTTCTGACCAGGCGCGCTCACACATCGCACCGGTCGCACCCGCCCGCACCTGCCCGCACCTGCCCGCACCCGTCGGCACCCGTTCTGATATCCTCCGCGGATGCGTCACCTCTCCGCCCTCGCGCTGGCGTTGCTCGTCGCGGTGTCCTCACTGACGGCCCAGGCACCGGCGCAGGTGCCGGCCCAGCCGCTCAACCTCATCCAGCAGGTCCGCGCGGTCATCAACGAGGGCGATCTCGCTGGTGCGGAGGCGGTTGCCTCCGCCTACCGCAAGGAAGAAGGCGTCACGCCCGAGTACCTCGAGGCGTTCTCGTGGCTGGGACGCGGTGCGCTGGCGGACAAGAAGTACGACGAGGCGGAACAGTACGCGCTCGACACCTACGACCTCTGCCTGGACGCGCTGAAGACCCGGAAGATGGACGACGAGCCGCGGCTGCCGATCGCGATTGGCGCCGCCATCGAAGTGCGCGCCCAGGTGCAGGCGGCGCGGGGGAATCGTTCCGAGGCGGTGTACTTCCTGCGCCGCGAGGCCGACACCTACAGGGACACCTCGATTCTTCAGCGGATCAACAAGAACATCAACCTGCTCAGCCTGGAGGGCCAGCCCGCCTTCGAAATCGCGTCGACCGAGGCGCTCAGCGGCTCGTCACCGACGCTCGCGAGCCTCAAGGGCAGGCCCGTCGTGCTCTTCCTCTGGGCCCACTGGTGTCCGGACTGCAAGGCGATGAGCCCCATCCTCGACGAAATGCGGACGACGTATGCGGCGACCGGGCTGACCATCGTGTCGCCGACACAGCGCTATGGCTACGTGGCCAAGCGGGCCCCCGCGCCGCCCGACCAGGAGCTGGCCTACATCAAGCAGATCCGGCAGGAGTTCTACCCGTGGATGGCCGAGAACACGGTGCCCGTGAGCGGCGACGTGTTCATGCGCTACGGCGTCTCCACCACCCCGACGCTCGTCTTCATCAACCGCGATGGCACGGTGAAGCTGTATTACCCGGGCCAGATGACGAAGGAACAGATCGAGCCGGTGATCAAGGCACTGGTCGCGCCCGCCGGATCGGCCCGGTGACACGAAGATCACGAAGGTAGATCACACGAAGATCGCGAAGTTCACGAGCACGCGTAGGTCAATCGAAGATCACACCGACAGGACCTAAGTGAGCGTTCTTTGTGCCCTTCGTGCCCTTCGTGCGTCCTTCGTGTCTTCGTGGTTTCTTTACCGCCGGGTGAGCAGGTCCCGCCGCTGTCGGAGCAGTTTCTGCAGCGCGTCCGACGGGTTCAGCTTCAGCGCCCGATCGATGGTGGCGAGGGCTTTCTCGATGTCACCCTCGGCCGCGTACGCGACCGATAGGCTGTTGAGGGCCTCGGCGTTCCGCGGGTTGAACGCGACGGACTGCTCCAGCCGCTTCACCGCGTCGCGCGTGCGCCCCTGCTGGATGAGGACGCTCCCGAGATTGGAGTACGCCACCGCGTAGTTCGGGTCGAGCGCGATCGCGCGCTCGTACTCCTTCACAGCTTCGTCGAATTGCCCGGCCACGGCGAGGGCCGTCCCGAGGTTGTAATGCGCGGGGGCTGAGCCGTCGCGGCCCATCACCGACGCCCGGAAGTGCCGGACCGCCTCCTGCGGCTTCCCCATCCCGAGGTAGAGCAGCGCCACATCGTCGTGCAGTTCGTGGTCGCCGGGATCGACCGTGAGCATCGTCTCGTAGCCGATGATGTCCTCGGTCAGCATCTTCTGCGTGATCTCGGCGTTCAGCCGCTCGCGGTCCTTCTCGGCCTTCGGCAGGAGCTGGAACCAGAGGTCCCCCATTTCGTCCTTCGAGCGCTGGCCCCACAGCACCCGGATGGGCGGGACCTCCGGATTGCGGAGGTTCGCCGGCGAGTTGTCGTAGGTGTACTCCATCGACAGGGTCGTGCCCTTCGGCAGCGCCAGCGGCTGGACGAGCCGGTAGACGTGCTGCCACCGGCAATCCCAGTCGCGGATGTGCATCACCCGCTGCGTACGGCCGTCCGGCAACGTGGCCGTCCCGATGATCTCCTTCGCGCGGTAGTGCGCGTGCGGCTGGATGGCCAGGATGTCCACGTCCACCGGCAGGGTGTACGCATCGCGAATCACGTAGCGGCCCTCGCCAGGCGGGATGTCGATTCCCTGCGAGCCGAGGCGCAGGATGGTCGGCGTCCGGACGGGCGGACGATCGCTCAGGTAGAGGCCGATCACCGGCTGCACCTGCTCGACCGCGCCTGACGGCTGCATGTGCAGTTGCACGACGAGGTCGCTGCCAGGCTCCAGCGTCCACGCGAGATCAGGCCCGACCAGCGGCGCCACCTGCCCCGGCGTCCAGCCGAGGAAGTGCCCATCCGGATATTCAGCCGTGCGCGGCATCAGGCCGTCGTAGCCAGGGAGGGGGTCGGCGTCGTCCAGGGTGCGCGATGTGGGCGTCCGGTCGACGCGGATGTTCGCATGATGTACGACGCGCGGGTTTCCAGGATGGAACTCGATCCCGCGCACGAAGGCCCGCTTCGATACCGGAATCGGAATGGCGAAGATGCGGAACGAGTCGGTCGGGTCGGCCGGAAGCACGAACGGCGTTGGCAAGGTCACGACGAGGTCGGGCGTGCCCAGGAGCCAGCCATCGGGGAACGCAGGGAGGCCGGGAGTGAGCGCCGGATCGCCTTCCGGTGTCCCGCCCGCAACCCATTCTTCGAGCAACGAGATCTCGGCATCGGTAACCGGGCGCTGTCCCTCGAAATGTCCGATCGCCGGATCCACCTTCCACGGCGGCATGAATCGGCTGCGCGTCACTTGCAGCACCTGGGTGGCGCGCTGCCGAACCTCGTGATAGGACGCCAGGCTGAAGGGCCCGGGCCCGCCCGCTCGATGGCAGGGCGTGCACGCTTCGAAGATGATGGGTGCGACGTCGCGCGAGAAGACCGGCGCCGGCTTCAGCGAGGTGGGCGCGCTCTGCGGCGCGTAGGCCTCGCGGTCCTCGGCAAGCGCGGCTGACGCCGCGTAGGCCTCCCTTCGCTCGTCAGGAAGCGCCAAAAAAAACACAAGCACGAAGCACACGAAGGGCACACGAAGATCACGAAGGGACGTCATTCTTCGTGCCCTTCGTGACTCCTTCGTGCCCTTCGTGTTGCTCACTTCAGCAGGTCCGAGAGGATGCAGC
>DATLLC010000196.1:0-9098 GCA_035538015.1 Vicinamibacterales bacterium | reverse complement strand
CGCGTCGTGATGCCCCCGGCCGCCGTCACCCGTCTCGTCGTCGCCGCCCGCACCGAGCGGATGGCGTCCATGTCTGTGCCCTGCATCAACCCTTCCTTGTCCACGTGCGTGTAGAGGAACTCGTCGCAGCAGGCCTCCAGTTCGCACACCGCGTGTGCGGGGGCAATCGGGAGCGACGTTTTCCAGCCGTGGATCACCACGCGCCCGTTCCTGGCGTCCACGGCCGCGATGACGTGCTGGGAGCCGACCGTCTCCGCCAGGGCATGCGCGAAGTCCTGGTTGATCACGACTCGTGGATCGGCGGCCGCGTCCGCGGCTGCCCACTGCCCTGGGCCGCGAAACAAACCCGACCCGGCAATCACGGCCTCGGCTCCGGCTGCCAGCAGCTCCTCGGCACGGGCTACCGTGCGGACCCCTCCGCCGACGCGGCACGGGAGCTCCGCCGCGATCCGGCGGACCAGCGCATCGTTGTTGCCGCGAGCCATGGCGGCGTCGAGGTCGATCAGCTGCACCTTGGGGAAGCGCTTGAATCGCGCGATCCACGCGTCGAGATCGTCGGTGGCAATGGCGAGCGACTCGCCTTGCACGAGCTGGACGATGCGGCCGTTCTGGAGGTCGATTGAAGGGATGAGCATGGTGGCGGATTCGGGTGCAGAGTGCAGGGTGCCAGGTGCCGGGTGCGGTGCAGAGTGCCAGGTGCTGGGTGCCGAGTGCGGTGCCGAGTGCCAGGTGCTGGGTGCCGAGTGCGGTGCCGAGTGCCAGGTGCCAGGTGCCGAGTGCCAGGTGCCAGGTGCCAGGTGCCAGGTGCGGTGCAGAGTGCCAGGTGCTGGGTGCAGGGTGCGTGCTGAGTGCGGCTCAGCGTGCCACGTGCCAGGGGCGGCGCACCGGGATGCCACGGCCGTGGAGGAAATTCTTCAGCGCCTCGACGCTGTGTTCGTTGAAGTGAAAGATCGACGCAGCCAGGGCGGCGTCGGCTCTGCCATCTGTGAAGACGTCCGCGAAGTGGTCGAAGGCGCCGGCGCCGCCGGAGGCGATGACCGGAATGCCGACGGCCGAAGACACGGCGGCCGTGAGCGCGCAGTCGAATCCGGACTTGGTGCCGTCCCGGTCGATCGAGGTGAGCAGTATCTCCCCCGCGCCGCGGTCCGCGGCCTCGCGCGCCCACTCGATGGCGTCGCGCGGGGTTTCGGCCCGGCCGCTCCGGGCGTACACCGCGAATCGCCCGTCCTGCCGTTTGGCGTCGATGGCGACCACCACCGCCTGGCTGCCGTAACGGTTTCCCAGCGTCGTGATGAGCGCTGGTTGCCGCAGGGCGGCCGTGTTCAGGCTCACCTTGTCGGCGCCCGCCTCCACCGCCGCCACGGCGTCTTTTTCGGTGCGGATGCCGCCGCCCACGCAGAGCGGCAGGAAAATCTCCCGCGCGACCGCGGCAATGGTGTGGGCACGCGCCTGACGCGCCTCGATGGTGGCCGTGACGTCGAGGATGACGATTTCGTCGATGCCTTCGACGTTGTAGCGTCTGGCGAGCTCCGCCGGATCGCCGGCCTCACGCAAGCCTTCGAAATTGATGCCCTTGACCACGCGCCCGTCACGCACGTCGAGGCAGGCGATGATGCGTTTAGAGAGCATGGACGTCATCGGCGACGCGCACCTGGGCCAGCCAGTTACGCAGGATGAGGAGCCCGACGTCGCCCGACTTTTCGAGATGGAATTGCACACCCGAGACGAGGCCGTCCTCCAAGGCCGCGCAGAAGGGCGCGCCGTAGGTGGTCCTCGCAGCCGTGGCACTCACAAGAGGCGCCGCGTACGAATGCGTGAAGTAGACCTGCGCACCATCGGGGACGCCGGCGAACAGCCGCGTGGGTCGTGAAAACGTCAGCGAGTTCCATCCCACATGCGGAATCTTGAGCGGTACGGGTGGCCGGCCCACGTTGGCCGCCCCTCGCGGCTCCAGCCGCCGGCAGCAGCCGTGAACCACGCCGAGCCCGGGGACGTCCGGCGCCTCGGTCGACCCCTCGAAGAGCCACTGCATGCCGACGCAGATGCCGAGCAGCGGCACCGACCGCTCCATCGCCTCGAGGATTGCCGCCCGCCACGAATCGTCGAGCGCCGCGGTGACGCCGAAGTGGCCCACCCCAGGGACAATGACGCCGGTGGCGCCGTCGATCTCCGACGCGCGGGTCGGAGTCCAGAACCGCGCGCCGACCGCGCCCAGCGCCTTGCGCACCGAGGTCAGATTGCCGGCGCCGTAGTCCACGAGCGCGATCACAGCAGCTCCTTGGTGCTCGGCAGCATCTTCGCCAGCCGTGCGTCCTTCGCGCAGGCCACGCGGAGCGCGCGGCCGAACGCCTTGAAGCACGCTTCGATCTTATGGTGGTTCGATCGGCCGTAGAGAACTTTCAGGTGGACGTTGGCGCGCGCGCCCATCGCGAAGCCCTCGAAGAAGTCGTGGACCAACTCGGTCTGCAGGTCACCGACCACGCGGACCTTGACCTTCGTTTCCACCACCGTGTGCGGGCGTCCGCTCAGATCGATCGCGGCCACGGCCAGCGTCTCGTCCATCGGCATGACGAAGTAGCCCGCCCGGTTGATGCCCCGCTTGTTGCCGAGCGCCCTGGCCACGGCTTCGCCCAGGACAATGCCCAGGTCCTCGACGGTGTGGTGCTGATCCACGTCGAGATCGCCGGCCGCCTTCACGTCCAGGTCGAAGCCACCGTGCCGCGCGACCAGGTCCAGCATGTGATCGAGAAAACGGATGCCGGTGTCGTTCGAGAAGCGGCCGCTGCCGTCCACGTTCAGCGCCAGGCGAATCCGGGTCTCGGTCGTACTGCGTTCGATCACCGCGCGCCGCATGCGGCCTCCAGGGTCTCGACGGCCTTCCGCGTATGGTCCACGACGCCTGCCGTCAACCGGAAGCAGTTGCGGCATGAGGGGTCGGCCGTACGATCGCGCACGAAGACCCCGCGCGAGATCAAGCCGGCCACGATCTCGGGGGCCCTTTCGCCGCCGTCGATCAGCACGAAGTTGGCCGCGCTTGGCCAGTAACGCAGGCCAAGCCGCTGGCAGGCGGCGTAGACCAGTGCCTTGGACCGGGCCGTCTGGTCGAGGTACCACGCTCGGAACGCGGGGTCTCCAATCGCGGCCCGCAAGGCCGTGACCGCGACGACGTTGAGGTTGAACAGCGGCATGGCGTCTCGGATCGGCTCCAGGATCGTGGGCGCGGCGATCAAGACACCGACGCGCATGCCGGCCAGGCCGAAGGCCTTGGAGAACGTGCGCCCGACGATGACGTTGGGATACTCCGGCGCCTCGGCCAGGAAGTTCTCCGGCATGAAGTCGTGATACGCCTCGTCGACGAACACGATGGCGTGTCCGGCCTCGCGCGCGACGCGCCGGATGGCGTCCCGCGCGACCGGCTGGCCGGTGGGATTGTTCGGATTGTTGACGTAGACGATGCGGGTGTTGGGCGTGACGGCACGGAGCAGCGCGTCGAGTGGGAACGCGTAGTCCGGCGCGGCAGGCACGGACACAACGCGGGCGCCCATGGCCTTGGCCGCGTGGAGGTAGGGCTCGAAGGTCGGCAGCGCCACGACGATCTCCGGCAGACCCGAAGGCGCCACGTCCAGCGCCCCCAGCTCCACCAACCCGCGCGGGGCCCGCGGCACCAGGTAGGCGATCGAAGCGAGGAGGATGCCTTCATCAAGGCCGTTGGTGAGGACGAGGCCCTCCGGGTCCACGCCGAGGAACGCCGCCGTATCCGTGACCGCTCCGGTGAAGTCCGGATAGAGCGCCAGGCGTTCGGCGGTGAACGCCCGCACGGCTTCGACCACCTTCGGTGAACAGCCGCCGGTGTTCTCGTTCAGGTGCAACCGCAGCCCGGGGCCCAGATCGGGAACGCCCTGGATTGTCATGTACGTGTGCTCCTTGGGGTCCGGGTCTTGAGGTCCTGAGGTCTTGAGGTCTTGAGGTCCTGAGGCCTTGGGGGCCTGGGGCTCCGAGCGCTCCCGGCCCGTTTCTCGATCGAGCGCGCGTGTCCCTCCAACCCTTCGGCGCGGGCCAGGGCGGTGATCGTACCAGCGATTCGGCGCAGGCCCGGTTCGGACACGCGCTGGACGGAGACCAGCTTCACGAAGTCGGCAGCGTTCAGCCCACCGCGATAGCGTGCCGCCCCGGCCGTCGGCAGCACGTGGTTGGATCCGATGGCATAGTCGCCCGCGACCTGGGCCGTCCAGGGGCCGACGAACACCGCACCGGCGTTGTGGATGCGCGCCGCGACCGCGTCGCTCTCCACCACGAGATGCTCCGAGGCGCAGGCGTTGGCCAGGTCGATGGCCTCATCCGTCGACACGGCCACGATGATGCCGCCGTGCCGGCCAATCGACGCGCGGGCTGGACCCTCCTCGGGCAGCTGCGCCGCTACCTCCGCCGCGATGCGCTGTGCCAGGGCACGGCTGGTGACGATGCAGACGGCGCGAGCGTCGGGGTCGTGCTCGGCCTGCGCGATCAGATCGGCCGCCACCCACGCCGGTGGGGTCCTGGCGGCGATGATCAGAATCTCCGTCGGGCCGGCGTAGAAGTCGATCGCGCAGTCGGAGGTGACGAGCGACTTGGCGGCCGACACCCACCGGCTGCCGGGCCCGACGATCTTGTCCACGCGAGGGACGGTGCGCGTCCCGTAGGCCATGGCCGCCACCGCGTGCGCGCCGCCGACGCGGAAGAAGCGGTCCACGCCAGCTTCAAGCGCGGCGGCGAAGACGGCGGCATCGGGCCGAGGGCAGGCGACGAGCACCTCGTTCACGCCGGCCGCGCGTGCGGGGATGGCGCTCATCAGCAGCGAAGAGGGCAGGGGGTAGCGTCCGGCCGGGACGTAGCAGCCGACCCGCGAGAGGGGCACGACGCGCTGCTCCACGACCACGCCGGGTGTCACCGTGAGACGCCAACCTTTCGGCACCTGCGCGGCGGCGACGCGGCGGATGTGGCGGGCGGCGTCGCGGATCGCCCGCCGCGCGGCCGGGGTCACTGTCCGGGACTGCCGCTCCCATTCGGGACGAGGCACTTCGATCGGACCGTCGAGCCCGTCGAACTGCCCCGCGTAGCCCCGCAGCGCGCGGTCACCGCCGCGGCGCACCGTGTCGACGATCTCCGCCGCGCGCGCCTCGGTCGCGCGGTCTCGAACCCGCGCCGCCGACAGCAACGCGGCGGTGGCTTTGCGGTTGGAGGAAGAGACGATCCTGATCATCTGCATGTCCGAAAAACCGAAACACGAAGATCACGAAGGCTTACGAAGATCACGAAGACATACCAGGTCACGAAGACATACCAGGTCACGAAGACATACGAAGGTCACGAGCCAACACGAAAATCACGAATGGACACAAGGTCACGAAGAAACAATCCTCATGGCGGCTCACCCCCCCCAATTCGTGCTTCGTGCCTCCTTCGTGTGCTTCGTGCCTCGTTCGTGTGCTTCGTGTTCCCGTTCGCTTCTACACCACGATCTTGTTCAATGGGTACTCGACGATGCCCTGGCCGCCGGCGGATTTGAGCCTGGGGATGAGGTCACGCACGGTTTTCTCCTCGAGGATCGTGTTCACCGCCACCCACTCGGGGTCGCTCAGCGAGCTCACGGTCGGCCGTTGCAGCGCCGGGAGCAGGGCCAGCACCTGCTCGAGGTCAGCCTTCCGCACGTTCAGCATCAGGCCGACGCGGCCCTGGGCCTCGATCGCAGCCTTGAGCAGGAGCGCAATGTTCTCGATCTTGGTGCGCTTCCACGAGTCGGCGAGCGACGCCTGGTTGGCCACCAGCTGCGTGTTGGACTCCAGCACCGTGTCGAGGATGCGCAGGCGGTTGGCGCGGAGCGTCGAACCGGTCTCGGTGGCCTCCACGATGGCGTCGGCCAGGACCGGCGGTTTCACCTCGGTGGCGCCCCACGAGAACTCGACGTCCACGTTGACGCCCTGCCGCTGGAAGTAGTCGCGTGTGACGCGCACGAGCTCGGTGGCAATGCGCTTGCCCTCGAAATCCCTGGCCGTGCGGAACGGCGAGTCCTCGGGCGCGGCGAGCACCCAGCGCACCTTCCCGAAGCTCTGCTTCGAGTAGACGAGATCGCACACCGGTGTCAGGGGCGCCTGCTCCGGGTGACCGATCGCGTGCTCGCGGATCCAGTCGAGGCCGGTCAGCCCGGCGTCGATGACGCCGTCAGAGACATAGCGCGCCATCTCCTGCGCGCGAATCAACATGCATTCGATCTCGGGATCGTCGATGGTGGGGAAGTACGACCGCGTGCTCACCAGCAGCTGATACCCTGCGCGCTGGAACAGCTGCACCGTCGCCTGCTCCAACGACCCCTTGGGAATGCCCAGCTTCAGCTTCATCGCCTTTCCCCTGCGCTCGCGTTGCTGGGCGGACCGGTTGTCGCGCGTGTGTCCGAGGCTGCCCTCTGCCGGCTGCCGCCGGCCGCAACCTCGGTGTAGAAGCACGACCGTTGTCCCGTGTGACACACGTTGCCATCGCCCTCCCGATCCACTTTCACCAGCACCGTGTCATCGTCGCAGTCGGTGAAGATCTGCCGGACGGCGAGCCGGTTGCCCGACGTCTCTCCCTTGGTCCAGAGCGTGTTGCGCGTCCGGCTGAAGAACGTGACGTAGCCCGTGTCGAGCGTCATCCGCCACGCCTCGTCGTTCATGAAGCCGACCATCAACACCTCCCCGCTGGTGTTGTCCTGCACCACAGCGGGTATCAGTCCGTCGAGTTTGCTGAAGTCCATAGGTTGAGGTCCTGAGGTTTTGCGGTCCTGAGGTCCTGAGGTCTTGGGGTCCTGGGGTCCTGAGGCCCCGAGGTCCTGAGGCATTGTCCGCCACCAAAATGCACCCAACCACTCAATCACCCAATCACTCAATCACCCAATCACTCAATCACCCGATGACAATCACCCAATCATCAATCTTCAATCACACAATGAAAAAGCCCGCCGGTTTCCCAGCGGGCCTTGGCGTGAAACGAATCTGGTGGAGACGTTCGACTCTACACGCGCAGTCCGGCCGGGCCGTTCGAGGAACGGTAGTGATGGGCCCGATGCGCGTGGTGCATCAACGTCACGACCCCGATAGCCTATTCCGAAGCAAACCGAATGTGCAAGGGGTCCCGGCTCGTTACGGGCTCTTCCTTGGCACCTTCTCCGGCCAGTTCGCGGCGTACCAGGCGAAGACGGCGGCGACGGCACCCTGCTGCTTCAGGTCGTCCGGCTGCACGTGATCGAACGCGTCCATGTTCGAATGGTGCGTGCGGGAGTTGTACTCCAGCCGCTCCTGGATGAACTGGAAGCCGGGCAGGCCCGCTTCCTCGAACGGCACGTGATCGGTGGACGTCACAGAGCGCGGGCTGGGCGTGCGCCAGCCGAGGTCCGCCACCGACTCGCCCCACTGCTGGAACAGCTTCACCGCGCCGGCGTTACCCTGCCCCCAGATACCGAGAATGCGGCCCGTGCCGTTATCGAGATTGAAGTAGGCGGCGAGGTTGGCATGGGCCGGTGTCGGCGCACCGTTCGCGTCCACGAAGTGTCGCCTGACGTAGGCGCGGGCGCCGAGCAGACCCTGTTCCTCCCCGGCCCAGAGGGCCACCCGGATGGTCCGGCGCGGTTTGAGGCCCAGCGCCTGGATGACGCGCACCGCCTCCATCATCGCCGCGGATCCGGTGGCGTTGTCGGTGGCGCCGCCTGCGTATGGATAGCTGTCCAGATGTGCGCCCATCACCACCACTTCGTGCGCGAGATCGCCCCCCGCAATCTCGGCGATCGTGTTGACGCCATTGCCCGCAGGGTCCGTCTCGGGATGAAACCGCGTCTGGATGTTCACCTCCATCCTGACCGGCACGCCCCGTTCGATGAGCCGCACGATGCGGTTGTAGTGCTCGACGGCCACGGTCGCGGACGGCACCTGCCGGGCGACCTGTGCGTCGCGACTGCCGCCGTTTCCGGGGAAGATGGTCCCGCCATCGACGCGCTGCGTCTGCCACGACAAGTCGCTGCCGCCCGCTGACGCATCCGTGTCGGACCCGCGCTCGAGCAGGGCGGCGACGCCCTCGGCAACCAGGAAGCGCTGCACCGCGGCGGCGAACGCCTGCGCGGCCCGCACCCGCTCGGACGGACGGCTCGTGGGTTCGGCCGGAGGAGGCAGCGTCGCCGCCTCCGTCCAGTCTTGTTCGGTCATCCGCAGCACCACCCGCCCGTCCAGCAGCCGCACGGCCCGGACCGGCTGCATCACCACGATTTTTCCGCGTAGCTGCCCCTGATACTTCGCGAGGCCGGGCTCGTCTGCCGCACGCACGTGCACCACCTCGGACAGCACGGGCCCGTTGGTGGATGGAGAATTCCATCGCGGCTGGCCGATGAAGGCCTGCGTCTGCGGCTCGACGAGATGCAGGGAGAAGCGCTCGATGGTCCAGCCCTGGCCGAACGGGAAGCGCTCCTGGTGCACGTTGGACAGGCCCCACTCGGTGAACCGCTTCATCGCCCACTGCGACGCCGCCTCGAAGGCCGGCGTCCCGGTCGCGCGCGGCCCATGTACCTCGGCGAGCCACCAGACGTGGTCCATCGCCTGCGACTTCTCGGTAGCCTCGGCGTGGATGCGGCCGATCGTGGCCCGGTCGAGGCCCGCGGGGGCCTGGGCATGTCCGGCGGCTGTGGTCACGGCGAAGACGACGAGGCAGAAGACGAAGGTGGTGGAGCGTATGCGCATGGTCGCGGGAGATCTTCCCACAGGTGGACTGGTACCGTGTGCAACGGGGTCGCGTTCGGTCGCCGTCGGCGTTAAGCTGGGCGTAAGGGCTGCCGCTCCGGTGCGGCAGGGAAGTTCCCGTCACCCGGAGGGTTGCTCATGACCAGGGTCCGCATCGTCGGTGCGGTGCTTGCCGTGCTGGTGCCAGTAACGGCGAGCCAGGTGGCGTTCGCCGGCTTCGGAGCCCAGGCGAAAAGCGCTTCACAACAGAAACCTGCCAGCGCGACGAAGAAGATACCGGCTGCTGAGGTTGACGGCCTGCTGGCCCCGGTCGCGCTCTATCCGGATCAGCTGTTGGCGCAGATGCTCCTGTGCGCGACGACG
>DATLLC010000195.1:0-16393 GCA_035538015.1 Vicinamibacterales bacterium | reverse complement strand
CCTGACCGGGATCGAACCGGTGACCTCCTGAATGCCATTCAGGCGCGCTCCCAACTGCGCTACAGGCCCCTTTGGGTAGACGACCATCGTAACCCGCCCTGCGCGACCGATCAAGGCAGGGGCTAGGAGGCAGGAGGTAGGGAGGTAGGAGACAGGGAGCCAAGTCTCCAGACACGCTCTTGGCCCCGTCGTCACGGTCCCTCGTTCCCGGTCCTAATTCCCAATTCCTAGTTCCTATCTCCTGCCTCCTGTCTCCCCCTCCTGCCTCCTGCCTCCTCGCTCCTATCTCCTGTCCCTCGCATGGTTCCCACAACCATTGCGTATTGGACATGGACGCGTAACTTTCGATTCAATGCCGGCATGAACAACGCCGACATCTCCTGGATGCTGGTGTCGACTGCGCTGGTGCTGCTGATGACGCCCGCCCTCGCCTTCTTCTACGGCGGGATGGTGCGATCCAAGAACGCCCTCAACACCATGATGATGAGCTTCTCGGCCCTCGGCCCCGTCGCCGTCGCCTGGGCGCTCGTCGGCTACTCGCTGGCCTTCGCGAAGGGCGGCCCCTTCGTGGGCTCGCTCGAGTTCGCCGCGCTCAGGAACGTCGGCCTCGAGGCGCAGGGCAGCATCCCGCACCTGCTGTTCATGGCCTTCCAGGGCACGTTCGCCGTCATCACCGCCGCCCTCATCTCGGGCGCGGTTGTGGAGCGCCTCCGCTTCGGCAGCTACCTCGCGTTCATCGTCGCCTGGATGATCGTCGTCTACGCGCCGGTCGCGCACTGGGTGTGGGGCGGGGGGTTCCTGGCTGGCGACGGCGCGCTCGACTTCGCTGGTGGCGCCGTCGTCCATGTCAACGCCGCCGCTGCCGCCCTGGTCGCTGCGCTGGTCGTCGGCCCACGCAAGGACTACGGACGGCACGCCATCCTGCCGCACAGCGTGCCACTGACGCTGCTCGGCACCGGTCTCCTGTGGTTCGGGTGGTTCGGGTTCAACGCGGGCAGCGCCCTCGCCGCCAATCAGACCGCCGCGCTCGCCTTCGTGAACACGCTGCTCGCCCCCGCCGCCACGCTGGCCACGTGGACGATGATCGATCTCGCCCGCGCGGGGCGCGTCACCGCGATCGGCGCGGCCACGGCCATCGTCGTCGGCCTGGTCGTCATCACCCCTGCCGCCGGCTACGTGGGCCCCACCTCCGCGCTCGCGATGGGCGCGATCGGCGCGGTGCCCAGCTACCTCGCGCTGATCTATCGCGCGCGAACGAGGCTCGACGACTCCCTGGACGTCATCGCCGCGCACGGGACGGGGGGCGCGACCGGCGCGCTGCTCACCGGCATCTTCGCGGATCCGGCGTGGAGCGGCGGGCCGAGCGGCCTGCTCGCCGGCCATCCCGCGCAGCTCGCCGTGCAGGCGTACAGCATTCTCGTGGTGCTGGCCTACAGCGGCGCCGCCACCTTCGTCATCCTCAAGCTGATCGCGCTGGTGGCCCCGCTCCGCATCGGCAAGCGCGTCGAAGGCGTCGGCATGGACGTCACCGAACACGGCGAGGAGGCCTACACGACCGGCGACGGCGCCATCCTGGTCACGCCCGCGGAGACCACCCTGAACCGGCGGTCCGATCCCGTCATGGCCAGCTCCGGAGGGGCCCTATGAAGCTCATCGTTGCGATCATCCGCCCCGAGCAGTTGAGCGATGTGCTCGAGGCGCTGTTCCACGCCGAGGTCCGCGGACTCACCATCAGCCGCGTCCAGGGGCACGGCGGCGAGATGGAGCACGTCGAGAACTATCGCGGAACGACGGTGAAGATGGCACTGGCCGAGAAGGTGCGCCTCGAAATCGGGGTCTCGAACCATTTCGTCCAGCCCACGGTCGATGCCATTCTCGGGGCCGCGCGGACCGGCGAGGTCGGCGATGGCAAGATCATGGTGCTGCCGATCGAACGCATCTACCGGATCCGCACCAGCGAGCAGGACCAGGACGCGGTGACGCCGGTGTCCGCCCCGCAATAAAGCATCAGATTTCAGCATCGACAATATCGATACATTGCGCTTTTCATATGCGTCGGTTGTCTCTAATGTGGGCCCACTCGGAGTGCGCGTATGGCATACCAGGCGGAGGACCCCGGCGACCAGGGACTGTATCGAGCGTCTGACGAGCACGATGCCTGCGGTGTCGGTTTCGTCGCGCACATCAAGGGCCAGCGCTCGCACGGGATCGTGCGGCAGGCCCTGGATCTGCTGATTCACCTCGAGCACCGGGGAGCGGCCGGGTCGGACCCCGACACCGGTGACGGCGCCGGCATTCTCGTGCAGATGCCGGATCGCTTCCTCCGCGAACGGCTGTCCTTCGTCCTGCCGGAGCCGGGGGCGTACGGCGCCGGCCTCATGTTCCTGCCTCCCGAAAGTGAGCCCCGAGCGGTGCTGCGCACCCTCGTCGAGCGGATCGTCGCGGAGGAAGGCCAGCTGCTGCTGGGCTGGCGATCCGTGCCGACCAACCTCGCCGCGATTGGCCGCAACGCCGCCGCCGTCGCACCCGCGTTCGAGCAGCTGTTCGTGGGCCGCAGCGCGACCCTCGTCGGCGCCGACGCCGCGCAGCGCTTCGAGCGGAAGCTGTACGTCATCCGCAAGCGGATCGAACACACCGTGGACGATCTCGACATGGATCCGCGGCATCGCAAGGCGTTCTACATCGTCAGCCTCTCGGCCCGGACGCTCATCTACAAGGGCATGCTGACCGCGGCGCAGCTCGCGCCGTTGTACCCGGACCTCTCGGCGCCCACGCTGGAGTCGGCGCTGGCCCTGGTCCATCAACGGTTCTCGACCAACACCTTCCCCTCGTGGCCGCTGGCGCATCCCTATCGCTACGTGGCGCACAACGGCGAGATCAACACGCTGCAGGGCAACGTCAACTGGATGCGCGCCCGCGAAGGCCTGCTCGCGTCGAGCGTGCTCGGCGACGATCTCGCCAAGGTGATGCCGGTGGTGCGTCCCGGCGGCAGCGACACCGCGACGTTCGACAACGTGCTCGAGCTGCTCGTGATGGCGGGCCGCTCGCTGCCCCACGCGGTCCTGATGATGATTCCGGAGCCGTGGGCCGGCCGCGACGACATGGATTCGGCAGTCCGCGCGTTCTACGAGTACCACTCGTCGTTGATGGAGCCGTGGGACGGGCCGGCGTCGATCACCTTCACCGACGGCACGCTGATCGGCGCGGTGCTGGATCGCAACGGGCTGCGGCCCTCGCGCTACACGGTGACGACCGACGACCTCGTGATCATGGCCTCGGAGGTCGGCGTCCTCGACGTCCCGCCCGATCGCATCGTCCGCAAGGATCGCCTGCGGCCGGGGAAGATGCTGTTGGTGGACACCGCCCAGGGCCGCATCGTGGACGACGAGGACATCAAGCGCGAGCTGGCGTTGGAGCGGCCGTACGCGGCCTGGCTGAAGAAGCATCTGGTGGACATCGACGAGCTGCCCGCCGCGCGCGCGGAGCGACCCGATCACCCGACGGTCTTCCGCCGCCAGCAGGCGTTCGGCTACACCCAGGAGGACCTGCGCTCGCTGTTGACGCCGATGGTGCAGGGGGGCGAAGAGCCCATCGGGTCGATGGGCTCGGACACGTCATTGGCGGTGCTCTCCGATCGCCCGCGGCTGCTCTACGACTACTTCGCACAGCTCTTCGCGCAGGTCACCAACCCGCCGCTCGACGCGATCCGGGAAGAGCTGGTGACGTCGATGGCGTCCACGCTGGGCCCCGAAGGGAACCTCCTCGAGGCCACGCCGGAGGCCTGCCGGCAGATCAAGATTGCGACGCCGGTGATCCACAACGATCACGTCGCCAAGCTGCGCCACCTGCCGCCGGGATCGCCGTTCCGCTCCACGACGCTGCCATTGCTCTACGACCCCGTCGACGACGGCCCCGGGCTCGAGCGCGCCATGGAAGCGCTGTGCCGCAAGGCCAGCCAGGCGGTCGCGGCGGGGTACGGCATCCTCATCCTCTCGGATCGCGGTGTCGATGCCCGCCACGCCCCCATCCCCAGCCTGCTGGCCACCGCCGGCGTGCACCATCACCTCGTGCGCGAGGGGACGCGGACGCGCTGCGGCCTTCTGGTCGAGACCGGCGACGCCCGCGAGGTACACCACGTCGCGCTGTTGATGGGGTACGGCGCCGGCGCCGTCAACCCGTACCTCGCCTTCGAGAGCCTCCACGACCTGATCCGGCAGGGGCTGCTGACCGGCGTCACCCACGATCAGGCGATCGCGCGCTACATCAAGGCGCTCAACAAGGGCGTGCTGAAGGTGATGTCCAAGATGGGCATCTCGACCCTGCAGAGCTACTGCGGCGCGCAAATCTTCGAGGCTGTCGGTCTCGACCGCGCCCTCGTCGACAAGTACTTCACCGGGACGCCATCCCGCATCGGCGGCGCCGGGGTGGTCTCGATCTCCGAGGAGGTGAGGCGTCGGCACGAGCGCGCGTTCGGGACGCACGCGGCGGGTCCGGCGGAACTCGAGAGCGGCGGCGAGTATCAGTGGCGGCGCGAGGGCGAGTTCCACCTGTTCAATCCGGAGACCGTCTTCAAGCTGCAGCACGCGACCCGGACCGGCCAGTATGCGATCTTCAAGGAGTACACGCGGCTGGTGGACGACCAGAGCCGCAAGAGGGCGACGCTGCGCAGCCTGTTCGGCCTCAATCCGGCTGGCCCTGCGGTGCCGCTCGACGAGGTCGAGCCGGTCGAGGCCCTCCTCCGCCGGTTCTCGACCGGCGCGATGTCCTACGGGTCCATCAGCCAGGAGGCCCACGAGACGCTGGCCATCGCCATGAACCGGATGGGCGCCAGGTCCAATACCGGCGAGGGTGGCGAAGACCCGGCGCGGAACGTCCCCGATCCGAACGGCGACTCGCGCCGGAGCGCGATCAAGCAGGTGGCGTCGGGCCGCTTCGGGGTCACGAGCGAGTACCTCGTGAACGCCGACGATTTGCAGATCAAGATGGCGCAGGGGGCCAAGCCCGGCGAGGGCGGGCAACTGCCCGGCCACAAGGTCTACCCCTGGATCGCGAAGGTGCGCTACTCGACGCCTGGTGTGGGGCTGATTTCGCCGCCGCCGCATCACGACATCTACTCCATCGAGGATCTGGCGCAGCTCATCTTCGACCTGAAGAACGCGAACCCGCGGGCGCGAGTGCACGTGAAGCTCGTCGCGGAATCCGGAGTGGGCACGGTCGCTGCCGGGGTGTCGAAGGCGCACGCCGACGTCGTGCTCATCTCGGGCCACGACGGCGGCACCGGCGCCTCGCCGCTCACCAGCCTGAAGCACGCCGGCGTGCCGTGGGAGCTGGGCCTCGCCGAAACCCAGCAGGTGCTGCTCCTCAACAACCTCCGCGATCGAATCGTCGTGCAGGTGGACGGGCAGCTCAAGACCGGCCGTGACGTGGTCGTGGCGGCGCTGCTGGGGGCGGAGGAATTCGGCTTCGCCACCGCGCCGCTGGTGGTGATGGGCTGCGTGATGATGCGCGTCTGTCACCTCAACACCTGCCCGGTGGGCATCGCCACTCAGGACCCCGAGCTGCGGAAGCGCTTCGCGGCCAGGCCCGAGTTCGTGCAGACGTTCTTCCGGTTCATCGCCGACGAGGTCCGCGAGCAGATGGCCTCCCTCGGGTTCCGGACGCTGGACGAGATGATCGGCCGGGCGGATTGTCTGGACTTCCGCCCGGCGACGGATCACTGGAAGGCGGCGGGCCTCGACCTGTCGCCGGTGCTCCACCAGCCGGCAATCCCGCACGGCGCGGCGCGGCGCGCGACGCGCCAGCAGGACGCCGGGCTCGAGCGGGTGATGGACCACTCGCTCATCGCCGCGGCCACGCGTGCGCTCGAGCACGGCGTGCCGATCGAGCTGACCCGGTCGATCAGGAACACCGATCGCACGACCGGCACCCTGCTCGGCTACGAAGTCACCAGGCGGTACGGCAGCTTCGGCCTGCCCGACGACACCATCCGCGTGCGCTTCCACGGGTCCGCGGGACAAAGCTTCGGCGCGTTCCTCCCCCGCGGCATCACGCTGGAGCTCGAAGGCGACGCCAACGACTTCGTCGGCAAGGGACTGTCGGGCGGCCGCCTGGTCGTCGCGCCGCCGAAGAGTGCGGCATTCGTCGCCGAAGAGAACATCATCGTCGGCAACGTCGCGCTGTACGGTGCCACCAGCGGCGAGGCGTTCGTACGCGGCGTGGCGGGCGAACGCTTCGCGGTGCGCAACAGCGGCGCGCGCACGGTGGTCGAAGGCGTCGGGGATCACGGATGCGAGTACATGACCGGCGGTCAGGTCGTGGTGCTCGGCCGGACCGGCCGGAACTTCGCTGCCGGCATGAGCGGCGGCGTGGCGTTCGTTCTCGACCCCGACCGCACTTTCTCGACGCGCTGCAACCACGAGATGGTGGACCTCGATCCGCTCGAGGAAGAGGACGAGATCGCCGCGGCGCACGACCTCATCAGCAGGCATGCCGCCCTCACCGGCAGCGCGGTCGCCGCCCGCGTGCTGGCGGCGTGGCCGGCCATGCTGTCACAGTTCGTGGTGGTGATGCCGCGTGACTTCAAGCGCGTGCAGGCCGTGTCGGCACCGCGGCGCACGGAGGCGGTCCCGGCCTGGGTGGATCGCGTGGGCGCGTGAGGGTGGCGAGGATGGGCAAGCCCACCGGGTTCGTCGAGTTCTCCCGTGTGAAGCCGCCGGCACGCCCGGTCGCCGAGCGTCTGCACGACTACCGTCACGTGTATACGGCGTACGCGCCGGACGAACTGACGCGTCAGGCCGCCCGCTGTATGGACTGCGGCATCCCCTTCTGTCATCAGGGGTGTCCGCTCGGCAACCTGATTCCCGACTGGAACGACCTGGTCTACCGCGACGGCTGGCGCCCCGCCATCGAGCGCCTGCACGCCACCAACAACTTCCCCGAGTTCACTGGGATGCTGTGCCCGGCTCCCTGCGAGGGCTCTTGCGTGCTCGGTATCAACGCGGACCCGGTCGCGATCAAGTCGATCGAGCTCGCCATCGTCGATCGCGCGTTCGAGGAAGGATGGATCGTCCCCGAAGCGCCCACCGCCCGCACCTGGAAGAAGGTGGCCGTGGTCGGGTCCGGCCCGGCGGGCCTGGCAGCGGCCGCGCAGCTCAACCGAGCCGGACACACCGTGACCGTGTTCGAGAAGGCCGACCGCATCGGCGGTCTGCTGCGCTACGGCATTCCCGAGTTCAAGCTCGAAAAACGCGTGCTCGATCGGCGGCTCGCCCTGCTGCTCGACGAAGGCGTCGTGTTCCGGCCCGGCGTCAACGTCGGCGTGGACATGCCGGCGGCCGACCTCCGCCGAGATTTCGATGCGGTGCTGCTGGCCGGCGGCGCGGGGCGGCCGCGCGATCTCGACGTGCCCGGCCGTCGCCTGTCCGGAATTCAATTCGCCATGGACTACCTGCCGTGCCAGAACCGGCAGTGCGAGGGCGACCCGGTGACCGACATCGAACGGTGGTCGGCCGAGGGCCGGCATGTCGTGATCATCGGCGGCGGCGACACCGGCGCGGACTGCCTGGGCACGGTCCATCGGCAGGGTGCCGCCTCGGTCACCCAGCTCGAGCTGCTGCCGGCACCCCCGATCGAGCGCGCCGCCGACAACCCCTGGCCGCTCTGGCCCAACATCTTCCGCACCTCCTCCGCGCACGAAGAGGGCGGTGACCGCGTGTATGCCGTCGCCACAACGGCCTTTGTCGGGGACGACAACGGCCGCGTGCGCGCGCTCCGCGGTCACCAGGTGCGGCTGGTCAGCGACGGCGGGCGACGGTCCTTCGAGGCATTGCCGGGTACCGAGTTCGAGCTGCGCACCGACCTCGTGCTGCTGGCGATGGGCTTCCTCGGCCCGGAGAAGAGCCGCCTGCTGGCCGACCTCGGCGTGTCCTTCACCGATCGTGACACGGTGGCGCGCGATGCGGGGTGGATGACGAACGTCCCTGGTGTGTTCGCCGCTGGAGACATGCAGCGCGGGCAATCGCTCATCGTCTGGGCCATCGACGATGGGCGGCGCGCGGCCGCGGCTATCGACCGCTACCTGCTCGAACAGCCGGCGTGAGTTTCGCTCTGACCCGGCTGCTGCGGGACGCCGTCGACGCGCCGCTGGATCATCGCGCGGTCACCCGGTAGACGTATCCGGCGCGGTCGTCGGACACGTAGAGTGCGCCGTCGGACCCGGTGATGACGCCCGCGGGTCGGCCGGTCACCACATCCCCGTTCAACCAACCGGTGACGAACGGCTCGTGCCGCACCGGCTGGCCGTTCTCCATCACCACGCGTGCCACCGCGTATCCTACCTTCGTCGATCGCGTCGTCGATCCGTGCATCGCCACGTAGAGCGACGAGCGATAGGGTTCGGCGAATCGGGTGCCGCGATAGAAGGTGATCCCCAGCGGCGTCGTGTGCGCGGGGAGCTCGAGCCGAGGCGCCACGACGTCCCGGGCGCTCATCGTGCGCGGCGCGTCCTTCAGCTCGGCCACCGTGCTGGGCACGCTTGGTCCGTAGAAGAACGGGAACCCGTAGTGCCGCCCCTCCTCGATCAGGTTGATCTCCTCCGGCGGCTCATCGTCTCCGAGACTGTCCTGCGCGATGTCCGCCGCCCACATCCGCCCGGTGCGCGGGTCCCAATCGAACCCCACCGGGTTACGCAGCCCGGTGGCGAAGGGTCGCGCCAGCCCCTTGGCGTCGAGGACCTGAATCGAGGTCCGGCGGGCATCGCTCTCCACGCAGACGTTGCACGACGATCCCGCGCCGACGTAGAGGCGGCCGTCCGGGCCGAACGCGATGGACCGCGACGAGTGGAGCGAGGGTGTGGACGCTGGAAGCTCCGCGAACGTCTCGAGCTCGCCGGCCATCGCGCCGTTGGCCCACCTCACCCGCTTCACCGCCGCCGTCGTGCCAACGTAGAGGTATCCGTCCTTGAAGGCCACGCTGTGCGCATAACCCTGGCCGGTCAGGAGGACCGATGGCTCGGCCCGCCCATCCTTATCGACATCCGACAGCGCCACGACCTCGGCCCGCCGCGCGAGGACGATGGTACCTTCCGGACTGACGGCCATCAGACGGCCACCCGTGAGACCGGCGGCGAACACGGAGACCGTGAAGCCCTCCGGTACCGTGAGGGTAGCCGGCCCCGGCGGAGGTGTGGCCGCCGGCTGCCTCGCGCCCACCGGCGGCCCGGCCACGAACATCAGCACGGCACCCGCGGAGATCAGCGATCGAGTTGAGATCATGCGAGTACGATCATGTCCCGTCTGTGGCGTCGAGGCAACCTTGGGTTGCGTGCTGGAAGGAGGCCCGATGGCCGAGAAGCGCCGGCTCGTGTTCGAAACGCACGCGACCTCGCTCGACAACGAGGCGGGCCTGGCGTCTGGCCACGCCGACGTCGAGTTGTCGCCGCTCGGCGAGAAGCAGGCCATCGCGCTCGGTCAACGCTATACCGCGGATCCTCCAGCGCGGGTGCTGACCTCCGACCTGCGGCGAGCCTGGCGCACGGCTGACCTCGCCTTCGGCGGACGAGTACCCATCGTGCGAGATCCGCGGCTCCGGGAGTGCGATTACGGCCGGCTCACGCGGTCCTCGACGCTGGACCTGGACCGTCTCAAGCCGGAGGCCATCGACGTTCCCTTCCCGGGCGGCGAAAGCTACAGGCAGGTGATGACTCGCGTCGCCGCGTGCCTGGACGACCTGCGACAGACGTGGCCGGGCGGATGGGTCCTGATCATCGGCCACCGCGCCACGCACTACGCGCTCGAGCACTTGCTGGCAGGGATCCCGCTCGCGGAAACCATCGCCAGACCGTTTGCCTGGCAGCCGGGCTGGATGTTTCAGCTGCGATGATTGTCTACTTCGCGCCAGCGAGGGCGACCTCGACCGTCGCCACCGTCTTCTCCCACCACATCGCGAGCGTGGCGCGCGAATCGCTGACGTTCACGAACCCGATCGTGAACTGCTCCACCGCGACGTCGTTGGCCTTCACCGTCATCGGGGCGCGGAGGACGTCGAACTTCGCATCGTAGTTGTACGCGCCGTACAGCTTCACCTTCTCGTTCGGGTCGTAGCTCTCCTGGACCGGCTGGGTGTTGAGCAGCAGCGTCCAGCTGCCGGGCTTGAGATCCACGAACACGTTGTAGACACCAGGCTGGATGGCCGCGCTGCCAATCTGGAGCGGCGCCTGCGTGGTGAGCCGCGTCGTGTCGTTGGCGCCGGCCCGCCAGACCGGGGAGCCATCCATCACCTGCTTGCCGTACTCCGCACCGTTGCCGAAGATGTCCTTGCGCCCGCGCAGGAGCGGACGGCTGTAGTCCACGACGATCCACTTCCCGTCGCGATAACGCGGCCCACCCTCACCCGACTTCTCCCAGCTTCCGCCCAGCTGGATTGACGCTTGCCCCGCCGGCGACGGCGGCAGCTTGACGCCCGGCACGCTCTGAGCGAACGACACCACGCCAGCCGCCGACAAGACCACGATCGACCAGACCCACTTCGCATGCATAGATATCTCCCTCCCAACGCTCTCACCGCCTCCCCAACCTGTCAAGCAGCGCGCGCCCGGCGGTATACTTCGCAGGTTCTGGGAGAGCGACGATGTCGATGACACGACGACTGTTGACGGTGGTGCTGGCGTCGGTGTTCGGGTGCCTCGCGGTCGGCGCACAGGCGCCGCCAAAGCAGGCGGGCGGCGAAGCCAAAGTGACCTGGTATTTCTACACGGTCAAGTGGGGCCTCCAGGACGAGTACCTCGACCTCTTCCAGCGCAACCACTACCCGATCCTGAAGGCCAAGGAGAAGGCCGGCCGCTACGCGTCGGTTCGCACCTACGTCCCCGAGTTCCACGGCGACGGCCGTGCCGACTGGACGTTCGCGGTCGAACTGGTCGTGCCCGCCAACGAACCGGCGACGCCCACCGACGAGGAGATCATTGCAAAGCTCTATCCCGATCGCGCGAAGTTCGCGAAGGAGGAGCAGCGTCGTTTCGAGATCCTCACCGCTCACTGGGACGTGCCGCTCAACCGCCTCGACCTCGACGCCAGGAAGCTGACGCGGTAGCGGCCCCCCGCAAGCCGCTTGCGCCGGCCACCTCAACGGTATAAGGTCCATCGATGAGCACAACTCAGCCCCCATCAGCCGAAGTCGTCTTCGACACCCTCTTCGCTTACCAGCGCTCAGCCGCACTGAAGACAGCGCTCGATCTCGACCTGTTCTCCGCCATCGACGATGGCGCAAACACCGTCGCCGCGGCGGCGGGTCGCTGCGCCGCCTCCGAGCGCGGCATCCGCATCCTGTGTGACTACCTCACCACCATCGAGCTGCTCGAGAAGTCGGATGGGACTTACCGGTTGCCGCCAACGTCCGCGGCCTTCCTGAGTCAGCGTTCGCCGATGTACATGGGATCGACCGCACGCTTCCTGCTGCTGCCCGGCGTCAAGAACAACTTCGACGATCTCACTGGGGCGGTGCAGCGCGGCGGCGTGGCGCCGGCGGGAAACACGGTCGCGGCGGAGAATCCCATCTGGGTCGAGTTCGCGCACGCGATGGTGCCGATGATGGTGCCGGCGGCCCACGGCATTGCCGACGCTCTGCAAATCGAGACAGCCGGGCCCGCCCGCGTCCTCGACATCGCGGCGAGTCACGGCATCTTCGGTATCACGCTCGCCGAGCGGAACCCCAAAGTGGAGGTGACGGCCGTGGACTGGGCGGCCGTGCTCGAGGTCGCCCAGCAGAACGCGGCCGCGCACGGCGTCAGCGACCGCATTCACATCAAGCCAGGCGACGCCTTCGAGGTGGACTTCGGAGCGGACTACGACGTGGCGCTCGTCACGAACTTCCTGCATCACTTCGACCACGCGACGTGCACCTCGTTTCTCGCCAAGGTCCGCCGGGCGCTCAAGACGGGTGGACGCGTCGTCATCCTGGAGATGGTGCCCAACGCGGATCGCGTCACGCCGGCGGTACCCGCCAGGTTCAGCCTCACGATGCTGGGCGGGACGCCGGCGGGCGACGCCTACACGCTCGACGAGCTGCGCGATCAGCTCGAGAAGGCGGGCTTCGCGGACGTCACGTCGCATCCGCTGCCGACACCGGAAACAGTCGTCGTCGCTCGCGCGATCTGAAGACAGAGGCCGCCGGCCCGCCTCAGCACTACGGTGGGCCGGTTGGCGCACGATGAACCGCGATAACGCACGTGGCTCCTGATCGGGGGACTGCGGTGAACTTCGAGCCTGGCGCTCGTTTCGGGCCGTACGAAATCGTCGCGGCGATCGGCGCTGGCGGGATGGGCCAGGTCTACCGGGCCCGTGACACGCGGCTCGATCGCAGCGTGGCCGTCAAGCTGCTGTCGCCGGACATCGCCGGCGACCTCGACTCCCGCGGCAGATTCGAGCGAGAGGCGCGGGTGGTCGCCGGCCTGGATCACCCCCACATCTGCGGCATCTTCGACGTCGGCGAATCCGGCGGCACCCACTTCATCGTCATGCCGCTCCTCGAGGGCCAGACGCTCGCCGCCCGTCTCGAGAAGGGCTACCTGCCGCTCGATCAGGTGGTGCGAATCGCTTCGGAGATCGCCGACGCGCTGGACGCGGCCCATCGCAGCGGGGTGGTCCACCGTGATCTGAAGCCTGCGAACATCATGCTGACGCGATCGGGCGCCAAGCTGCTCGACTTCGGTCTCGCGAAGCTGAAAGGCCCCGCCGGTCCGATCTCGATGTCGGCGATGGCACAGCTGGCAACCGATGCGCCGGACACCGCGCGCGGGGTCATCCTCGGCACGGTGCAGTATATGTCGCCCGAGCAGCTCGAAGGGAAGGACCCCGACTCACGGAGCGACATCTGGGCGCTTGGCGCCGTCATTTACGAGATGACGACCGGCACGAGGCCGTTCAACGGAGATTCTCCGGCGAGCGTGATCGGGGCGATCTTGAAGGACGAGCCTTCGCAGCTGGCCGAACGGCAGCCACCGGCGCCGCCGATGCTCGACCGCATCGTGTCGCGCTGCCTGATGAAGGATCGCAACGAGCGCTGGCAGTCCGCCGCGGACCTTCGTCAGGCGCTCGCGTGGGTCACGCTGAACTCCGGGTCGCAGAAGGCGCCCGTCGCTCCTTCGCGCGGAAAGGCTCGACACTACCTGCCACATGCGGCGGCACTCGGCGCGGTCATCGGCGCTCTTGCGATGCTGCCGGGATGGTGGGCGCACCGCCGTGAGGGACCGCCGGCTCTGCTGCAGCTCACCATCCCGCCGCCGCCGGGCATGACGTTCTCCAGCCCTCCCGCGTCGGTCGTGACGCCGCAGATCGCCACATCGCCTGACGGACGGCAGGTCGCGTTCATCGCACAGGCGCCGCGAGGCCGCCCGGGCTTGTGGATGCGGCAGCTCGATGCCGCCGACGCGCAGCTGTTGCGTGGAACTGAAGACCCTACCTATCCGTTCTGGTCGCCGGACAGCCGTTCGATCGGGTTTTTTGCTCGCGGGAAGCTGAACGTCATCGATGTGGCGGGCGGACCAGCGCGGACGCTGAGCGATTCGCCGCTCGACTCACGGGGCGGCGCCTGGGCACAGGACGGAACAATCGTCTTCTCACCCATGGGCTTCACGGGGCTTTTTCGAATCCCCGCAACCGGAGGGACCGCGGTCACGGCCACGGAGTTCGAGCCTTCGCGAGAAGAGAACTCGCATCGCTTTCCCTCGTTTCTGCCCGACGGCCGTCACTTCCTCTTCGTGACCCGCAGCACGCAACAACGGAATTGGGGAGTGTCGCTCGCGTCACTGGACAGTCCGGCGGGGCAACCGCTCATCGGCAACACCGAGTGGGCGGCACAGTATGTCGCCCCTGGCTACCTTCTGTTCCTGCGCGGGCCCACGCTGATGGCCCAGCCGTTCGATCTCGATCGCCTGGCCACGACCGGAGAACCGGTGGCAATCGCCAACGACGTGGGCATGACATCGACCGGGTACGCGACCTTCTCCGCGTCGCAGACCGGTGTCCTTGCATACGCGCGGCCGATCGGGATCCAGGGAGAGCTGCGCTGGTTCGATCGGTCCGGGACACCCGCCGGTAGCGTTGGCACCGCCGGCGAGTATCTCGATTTCGAGATTTCTCCAGACGAGCGCTCGGTAGCCGCGACTCGCTTGGACCCGCAGATCAGCACCGGCGACGTCTGGCTCTTCGATCTCGCCCGCAACGTGCCGACGCGCTTCACAGTGGATTCGAAGAACGACGCCAGCGCGATCTGGTCGCCAGACAGCAGCACGGTGGTGTTCAGGACCAATCGTCGCGGCATGACTGATCTCTTTCAGAAGCGGGCGAGCGGGACCGAGCCGGAGAAAGCGCTGGTGGAGGCCAATGCGAACCTGATCTCCAGTGACTGGTCCGCCGACGGCAAGTGGATCGTGTTCACGCGAACCGCGTCGACAACTGGCTTCGACATCTATGTCTGGCCGACGGACGGCAGCAGCAAGCCGCAGCTTGCCGTTCACACGACGCAGAACGCAATGCACGGCCGCCTGTCGCCGAACGGGCGATGGATGGCCTACGCGTCCGACGAGTCAGGTGAGCTGCAGGTGTGGGTCGAGCCCTTCCCCGCCACCGGCGAGAAGCGGCAGGTGTCACCCGACGGCGGATCGGAGCCGCGGTGGCGGCGTGACGGCCACGAGCTCTTCTATCTCGCGGCCAACGAGCAGTTGATGAGCGTGGCCATCCCGGGCGGCAACGCGTTCAACTTCGGGGTTCCGCAGCGGCTCTTCGACGCCCGCGTGCCGCTCACCGGCAACCCGTATCGGTCGAACTATGCGGTGACCGCCGACGGCAAGCGATTCCTCGTCAACACCCGCATCGACGCGGTGCCCGCGCCCATCAATGTCGTCATCAACTGGCCGGCGCTGCTCAAACAGTAATGTCACTCGTCACTCGCGCACCAGATCGGTAGATAGATCACCAGATCACCACGTCCAACAGATTGATCGCCAGATCACCACGTCACCAGATCACCAGATTCGCCCTTCACCGAAACTGTTACAGTCGAAGCCGTGAACCGCCGGGAGGCCGAACGCTTCCTCACTGCCCTCGCCGAGGTGCGCGCCGCCGGTCTGCGCGCCGCGGTCGCCACCGTCATCCGCGTGCACGGCAGCGCCTATCGCCGCGAGGGCGCGCGGATGCTCGTGCGGCCCGACGGCACCTACGAGTGCGCGCTCTCGGGAGGGTGTCTCGAGCCGGCTGTCGCTGAGGCGGCCGCCCGCGTGATCGCCACCGGCGAGCCGGCCACCGTCAGTTACGACCTGGCAGACGACTCGATCTGGAGCCTCAACATCGGCTGCAGCGGTGCCATCGACATCCGCATCGAGCGCATCGAGGATGACGAGGTGACCCGCGCCTGGCTGGGCGTGCTCACGCGCGGCGAGCCCGCTGTGCTGGTCACCGCGCTCGAAGGCGCCAGCCGGCGCCGCGTGGTGTTCCCGGTGAGCGCGGTCGGCGAACTGGGGGACACCGATGTCGAGGTCCGGGCAGACGCGTTGGCCCGCGAGCGCCTCGCCGCCTTGGACGGCCTGTCCGGCGTGGAACGGGTCAACGGCTCCGAGCTCTTTTTCGAGTTCAACCTGGCGCCCCCTGAACTGGTGGTCTTCGGCGCCGGTCAGGATGCGGTCCCTCTCGTCCAGCAGGCGTGGCCGCTCGGCTTCGCCGTGACGGTCGTGGACCCACGGGCCGCTCACCTGCGCCGCGACCTCTTCGGTAGCGCACGGCTCGTCCTCACAGCCTTCGATGCCCTGCCCGCCGCCCTCACGCTGCCCCGCGGCGCGTTCGCCGTGGTGATGAGCCACCACCTTGAACGCGACCGGCGGGCGCTTCGCTTCTGCCTGGAGCGGGAGCCCGCGTACATCGGCGTCCTCGGTCCGCGGGTGCGCTACGAACGGCTGCTCTCGGACCTCGCTGGCGAAGGCTTCACGCTCGCCGCGGGCAGGCGCGACCGGGTCCACAGCCCAATCGGGCTTGCGCTCGGCGCCGAGACCCCGGAAGAGGTCGCGATGTCCATCCTGGCCGAGATCCTGGCAATCCGCCGTGGGTTTGCCGGCGGCTTCCTGGCGGGCGAAACCGGCAGCCTTCACCGACCCGCGGACACGCGCGCCCGCGCCCGCTCGTAATCCTCCGGCGTATCGATGTCGAGGAGCAGGTCCGGCTCGAAGTGCAGGACGACCATCGCGTCCGCGTAGCGCTGCAGGACCGATCGGGCGCCGTGTTGCAGCGCGGCCAGCTCCGGATAGAGCGCCCGCACGAAAAGGTGAGGCGGCGCCGTCACCTCGCCGAACCGCGATCCGACGATGAGCGGTCGTTGGAGCAGCCAGGTCTCGCGGATCGTGCGGTAC
>DATLLC010000194.1:0-2946 GCA_035538015.1 Vicinamibacterales bacterium | reverse complement strand
GTCTCGTGCAGGTAGTACAGCACCGTGGTCCGCTGAAGCCGGGCGAGTTCCTTGTCCGTCGGCAGCCGTTGCAAGTCCTCCTCTGCCGGCAGCTCGTCGGCCATCCTTTCTTCCTGTCCTCGTTTTCGCTGTCCCTCAGCCCAGCTCGACTCGAACTTCATGGGTTTTTCCGTCGTCCATGAGCGGGATCTCGCCGTCGGGCACGGCATGCGCGTCTACCGTAACGGCACGCACGCCGCGGCCCGTGCCTGGTGCGTTCTCCACGACGATATGGTAAATCGCGGAGCGGTGGCGGTAGGTAAGCTCGTAGCGCGGCCAATCCGGCGCGACGCAGGGATCGATCCTCAGACGGTCCCCTCGCTTGTGGAAGCCGAGGATCGCCTCGAGGCCGACGCGATACAGCCAGCTGGCTGAGCCGGTGTACCAAGTCCAGCCTCCCCGCCCTGTATGCGGCGGCGCTCCGTAGACGTCCGCCGCCACGACGTACGGTTCCACCATGTACCGCGCGACGTCTTCGGGAGTCGCGCCATGGCGGACCGGGTTGAGCAACGCGAACAACTCCAGCGCGCGCTTGCCCCGGCCGAGGAGCGCCGTCGCCAGCACGACCCAGGTAGCGGCATGCGTGTACTGCCCGCCGTTTTCGCGAATTCCGGGCACGTAGCCCTTGATGTAGCCGGGCTCGAGCGAGCCGCGATCGAACGGTGGCGCGAACAGCAGGATCATCTTGTCCGCCTCGCGGACCAGGCGATCCTCGACCGCCGCCATGGCCTGACGGGCCCGCTCAAGATCGCCAGCGCCGGAGATCACGGCCCACGTCTGGGCGATCGAATCGATCTGGCACTCATCGTTCTGCCTCGACCCGAGCAGAGCACCATCGTCGAAGTAGGCCCGCCGGTACCAGTCGCCGTCCCAGCCGTGCTCTTCCAATGCCTTCTGCAGCGCATTGACTCGCAGCCGGCACCAGGTCGCCCGCGCGGTGTCACTCCGCTGCTCGGCCAGGCTGGCGAACTCTCGCAGAGTCGCCAACATGAACCAGCCGTTCCAGACGCTTTCGCCTAGACCGCCGGCTCCAACCTGGTTCATGCCGTCGTTCCAATCGCCGGTCCCCATCAGAGGCAAGCCGTGCGGCCCGAACCTCAGACCGTGATCCAGCGCTCGCACGCAGTGCTGGTAGACCGTCCCGGTCACGTTGCTCACATCGGGGAGACCATAATCCTCCTCCTGTTCGGGCTGCAGGACTGGCGCCCGCAAGAACGGCACCAGCTCATCCAGCAGCGCTGTGTCGCCGGTTGTGGCGACGTAGTGACAGGTGACGAGAGGCAGGAAGTAGAGATCGTCGGTAATCCGCGTGCGGACACCGCGACCCGCCGGCGGGTGCCACCAGTGCTGCACGTCCCCCTCTTCGAACTGTCTGGCGGCCGCTCGCAGGATCTGCCCGCGCGCTTCCTCAGCGGCGCCGTAAACAAGCGCCATCGCGTCCTGCAACTGGTCGCGGAAACCGAAGGCCCCGCCAGACTGGTAGAATCCGGTCCGGCCCCATACCCTGCACGCAAGTGCCTGGTAGATCAACCAGCGATTGAGCATCAGATCCAGCGCGGGGTCGGGCGTGCGGACCTGTACTGTGCCGAGGATGCGATCCCATCTCGACGTGACGTCGTCCAGTAAGCTGTCTGCCCGCGCGGCCTCACCACAGAACCGAATGAGCCGTCGCGCGTCTTCCTCGGTCTCCGCTTGTCCGAGCAGAAACACGACGACCTCCTCGCCGCCCGGCGGTAACACCAGCTCTGTCATAAACGCGGCGCAGGGGTCGCAGAGCTCACCTGCCCGATCGGAGAGCCGCTCCCGCCAAAGAGCGGCGGGCGCCTTCGGCGTGCCGTAGCGCCCCAGGAACTCGGTGCGGTCGGTCGTGAACGAACGGGGACGACGCGCCACGTCGGCGAAAGCGATGCGCCCGGCGAAATCACCCGCCCAGGCGGTGCGGGCGAACAGGGCCCCGCTCTCCGAATCGAGCGTGCACAGCACATTCAGCGCGGCCTGCTCGCGGAGCACGCCCAGCACCCACTCCACGTAGAAGGTTGCTGACAGCCGTCTGGGCCGAGCACCGCTGTTGCTGACTCGAAGGCGAATCAACTTCACCGGATCCGTAGCGGAGACGAAGACGAGGAGGTCTTGATCGAATCCATGGCTGGTTCTGGTGAAGCCTGTGTACCCCTGCCCGTGTCGGACGACGGTCGTCGCTTCGCCGCCGCAGGGGCCCGGCGTCGGTGACCAGAACTCCCCAGTCTCTTCGTCGCGGAGATAGAGGGCCTCGCCCGGAGGGTCGGCGACCGGGTCGTTGCTCCACGGCGTTAGACGATTCATCTGGGCGTTGCCCGCCCAGGTGTAGCCGGCGCCGGCCTCGGTGATCAGAGAGCCGAACCCAGGGTTCGCGAGGACGTTGCTCCACGGTGCCGGTGGTCGCTCGCTACCGTGAAGAGTCAGGACGTACTCCCGGCCGTCTTGCGTGAACCCGCCCAACCCGTTCGCGAACAACAGCCGCTGGTCGGCAGCGCTTGACTTATCGGCGGTGACCGTCGTCGTGGCGGCTGTGACTGGCAAGTCGGGCGGCAGCGTGGCGAGCATAGGTGCGTGTTCGAGCTGTTCGGCGATTGAACCGTCCTGTCCGCGCAGAATCGCGCGGGACGCGGCCTCGAGCAGCATGACGTCCGCAGCGGGCATCTCCGCGGCGCCGCGCAGGAACACGCCGCCTGGCTTGTCCGCCATCTCCAAGGTCGGTCCCAAGCGCACCAGTTCCTCGAGCTGTTCGTGCAGTTCATCAGCCGGATCGGCATCGTGCAGGAGGACGAGGTCCGCCACCAGACCGGAGCGACGCCAGTAGGCGTGGGCCCGGATCAGATCTCTGGCCAGATTCGATTGTTCGGGGCTGGAGAATCGCGCCAGCACGAT
>DATLLC010000193.1:0-4398 GCA_035538015.1 Vicinamibacterales bacterium | reverse complement strand
GATAGGCCCGGTCCTCCCACTCGCCGGCTTCGAACACCGTGAGGATATGCGGATGATTGATCGCCGAGGCGGTCTGTGCTTCCTGCTGGAATCGCCGGCGCGCGTCGGCGTCGGCGATTCCGGCTGAGACGAACTTGATAGCGACCTGCCGATTCAGCCGCGTATCGCGCGCGAGATACACCTCTCCCATTCCTCCTGTGGCAATCAGGCCGAGGGTTTCGTACGAGCCGATGCGCGTTGCGACAGGGATCATCCGTTTTCCACGAGAACCATCTGGAACGCGAACGACGAACGGCGAACGAATATTTCGCGCCAGCTAGATGAAGACAATCTCGGAGCGGGTCGATTGTCAGAGACGCGGGTCGGTCAATGGACGGTGCACACCGGCTTTAGTCGTTGCCTGCGTGTACTCGGCAAAGAGAATACACCTACCGTCGGGAGACCACGGCTGAAAAGTAACGCCGCAGACGACGAGGCTCGCCCGCGGCGTTTGCGTCCCCGCAGCGTAGCACCGAATCCGCGGACTCCGTCCGGCGCTCTCCGAGACCCCGGACGTCAGCGGCCCCGTGCGCGCCCCGGCGCCGGTCCGATCGTCGGAGGCAGTGCGAATGGTGAAGATGGCGTCGCCGGCCGTGATGGTGATGAACTGCCGGCCGTCGACGGCGTAGCCGATGGCCGCGGTGCGAATCGAGGCGAGGTGTGACGAGCCCGACCAAGTGAAGCCATCCTCCTTGGCCGCCCTCGACCCAAGCCTACCGCGATGTCGCGGGCTGTTCGAAGCGTGCCATCCAGATATCGGCCGACGCCGTGCCCCGGAGGAAGAACAGCTGGGAATCATTCACAGCAAGGCGCGGACCGGCCCCACCTGATACAGCGGCCACCTGCAGGTCCGTCGTTCGATGACACGCGCGGCTGGGGACGGCGTCACCGGCGAACAATCGCCGTGGTTCGCCACCCTCCAGCGGCACGGTCCAGAGCTCGCTGAAAGCGTTGCGGTATTCCGGACCGCCGCCGACCGAGCCTCGGCTGGTGGCATCGACAATCGAATTGCCATCGGGGAACCAAGCAGGGCTGAAGCCGTCATTCGTCATCCGCCTGACCGATTCGCCGGTGCGCCCCATCAGAAAGATACCGCCGCCGTCGCGTGTGGATCGAAATGCGATTGTTTCTCCGTCCGGTGAAAACAATAGAGCGCCGGCTCGGCAGCGCGCTGACGGCGAGGAGGACGCGTCTCATTTCGCCGGGTCGTAGAGATGATTTGCCGAAGGATACGTGCTGCTGGTGAGGCGGCAGTTCAATCCTTGTTCGCCCCAGAATTGTGGCGCGTGCCAGGTCTTCGGCGGCGCGTAGACGATGTCGCCTTGCGTGGCCACGATCGAGCCCGGCACGTCCCCGTCGAAGGTCCAGCGCAGCTCGCCGAGCATGACGACCCAGAATTCGGCGAAGTCCGAGTGGAAATGGCCGCGGTTGTTCGGTCCGACCGGCTGATCGGATCCCGGGTCGCCACAAATCAAGTTCCCGCGCGACCGGTTCTTGCGGATCGCTTCCTGCGTCCAGCTCTTCTTCCCCTGGTTCTGGTTTGCGAGCTCGTAGACGTTGAAGTGGATCGGCCACGGCTTGCCGTTTGGATCGGGCACGTCGAGCGGGTTAGGGCCGGTGCTCAACCGGACCGGAATGTACTCAATGCCGGACGGCGCGTGAGCCGGCCGGTCGGGGTACAGCGGCGTGGCCGACGCGAGCGTCACTTCGAAGGTGATCGCGGCTTGATTGCCGATGACGTCGTAAGCGTGCAGCATCCGCTCGGGTACGAAGACGTAGGAACCCTTGGTGGCCTCGACCACTTCGAAACGACGATCGGGCATTTCCACCTCGAACCGGACGCGACCATCGAGTATGGCCCACCAGGCCGCAGAGTCGGGATACAACCGTTGCTGGTGCTTGGTCCCCGGCGGCTCCTGCACCAGGAACGCGCGCGAGTTTTCGTCATGGATCACCAGCTCGCGCCAGCCGGCTTCGCCATTGTGCTTGGCCTTGACGTCCGCCAGCCGCGTGATCGGCTGCATCGGTGTCTGCCACCGGGTCTTCGCGAGAGGCTTGGGGTAGTAGAGAACCCGTTCGTCCGGGGCCTGAGCCGACAACAGGGCCGGAACGACAAGCAGCGAGTACGCCAGCGTTCGCGCGGTGGTCATCTGCAATCCCTTCTTGCTCCGAGGAAGCGCATTCGCGATGTGCTCGGCTTGCACCTGCGTGGCAGTCTCTGGGACGGCCTCGTCAGTCAGTAGCGGCTCAGGGATGCGTTCGACTTGACGAAGTACGCCTTGTAGTACTTGCGCGCCTTCCGGCCGTTCCCTGTGTCGTGCGGCGGAGTCCACGAGGTGGACGCGTCGATGACCGCGATCGCGAAGAAGACCGCCGGGCGGCGTCGCACGATGAGATAGTCTACGCCCATGGTGAAGTCGGCGGTCGTCATCTCTGCACTGCTGTGGTCGCCGCCGACGCTGTCCGGCCAGGCGATCAACACCCTGAGCGGCCAGGACCGGGCCCAGGGCTGGGAACTCCTCTTCGACGGCAAGACGCTGACTGGGTGGCATGTCTCGGCCCCGGCGGGGGGCGGCGGCCGGAGCGGTCCGGCTCAGCCGCCGACGCCTGGCCAGGTGGGGACACCGAAGCCATGTGTCGCGACGCGGGCAGAACCGACGCCGGCGGGCGGCTCTCACTGGGAAGTCGTCGACGGCCAGTTGACGGCATGCGGCGAGCCGGCCGGGTATCTGACCTCCGATCGCAGCTACAAGAACTTCGTCCTGTCGATCGAGTTCAGGTGCCGTGCCGATACCAACAGTGGCGTGTTCGTGCGATCACCGCAGGAAAGCGGCGGCTATGAAGTGCAAATCTGGCGGCAGCAGCCGGCTGGTTACAACACGGGTGCCATTGTCGGCACCGCGAAGACCGCGCGCGAGTATGCGTTCAAGGCGGATGAGTGGAATCGCTACCAGATCACGGCTGTCGGCGATCACCTCGTCGTCGAATTGAATGGCGAGACGACGCTCGACATCCATGACGCCAAGTTCCCGGATGGACATCTGAGGCTTCAGTACCAGCAATTTCCGATTGCCTTCCGGAACATCAAGATTCGCCCGCTGCCGTAAGCCAGCAGGGAGTCCTTCGCTCCTGCAAACCGGCCCATGACCTTGTTGCCTGGCGCTCGTCTCGGACCGTACCAGATCGTGAACTCGCTCGGGGCGGGCGGGATGGCCCGGTCGGTAGTCTGACCAGGGTCGCGACCCGACTGGACGTCACCCGGCACAGGTACGGCATACTCTAGCCGGACTGAGTGCGAGGCTCGCAATGCCCGAATCACAGGCGCGTTCGAGAAGGCTTCCGGCACTTTTGGCGCTGGGCGCAATATCGCTGGCCGGTTCTCACTACGTGAATGCGGGGGCCGCGCAAGATGCCGCCGCCGCGCACAACGCCGCAACCGAGCACCATGCCGCGGCCGCGCAGGGCACCGGGCCGATCGTCAGTCCGGCCACGCCTGCCGCTGGCACCGTTCTCAATGCGCTGAATACGTACTGCGTCACCTGCCACAACAGCAGACTGAAAACGGCGGGCCTGCAGCTCGACGCGTTGGACGTCAACCGCGTCGCCGATCACGCACCGCAGTGGGAGAAGGTCGCGATGAAGCTGCGCACCGGCGAGATGCCGCCGCCGGGCCGGCCGCGGCCGGATTCGACGACTTCTCGCGCGGTCGCGGCCGCGCTGGAACGGGAGCTCGACGCTGCGGCGGCGGCCCACCCGCATCCAGGCCGCGTTCCGGTTCACCGATTGAGTCGGAGCGAGTACGCGAACGCCGTCCGCGATCTGCTCGATGTGGAGGTCGATGCGCGTGCGCTGCTGCCATCGGACGAGGCCGATCAGGAAGGGTTCGACAACGTCGCCAGCGTGCTGTCGGTGTCGCCAGCACTGCTGGAGGATTACCTGTCGGCCGCGCGAATCATCAGCCGCAAGGCGGTGGGCGATCCGACGCTGCGGCCCGTGATCGACAGCTACAAGATCTCGAAGGCGCTCGTGCAAGACGACCGCGTCGGCGACGACCTGCCCTTCGGCTCTCGAGGCGGGGCGCTGATCCGCTACTACTTTCCCGTAGACGCCGAGTATTCGATCAAAGTCCTGTTGCGCCGCCAGGAGTACGACTACATCGTCGGTATCGGCGAGCGGCATCAGCTCGATTTCCGTCTCGACGGCGCGCTGCTGAAACGATTCTCGGTCGGCGGCGAGGGAAAGGGGATGACGACGCCGGAGAACTTCGCCGGGAACACTCAGGGCGATCCCGAGTGGGAGGAGTACATGCACACCGCCGACGCGCATCTCGAGATGCGCGTCGGCGGTGTGCATGTACTC
>DATLLC010000192.1:0-8259 GCA_035538015.1 Vicinamibacterales bacterium | reverse complement strand
CCGCGACACCGGCGCGAAGGTGGAAGCGCTCGTGGCCGACGTCAGCGACGCCGCGGAAGCGGAGCGCCTGGTGGGTACGGCGGTGTCGTCCTATGGCGGACTCGAGATCCTCGTCCACAATGCCGGCGGCCCGGCGCCCGGCGGCTTCTCGGCGGTCAATGAAGCCCAGTGGAAGCAGGCCTTCGACCAGAACATGATGAGCTTCGTGCGCATCGTCAGTGCCGCGGTGCCGGAGATGAAGAAGGCCGGCTACGGTCGCGTGCTCTCGATCGCGTCCTCGTCGATCAAGCAGCCCATCCCGAACCTCGTGCTGTCCAACGCCTTTCGCGCTGGCGTGTGGGGGATTGCCAAGACGCTTTCGCAGGAGCTCGGGCCCCAGGGCATCTGCGTCAACCTGATCGCGCCCGGTCGCATCGACACGGAACGGATCGCGGAGCTGGACCAGGCCAACGCCGCGCGCACCGGCAGGGCGATCGAAGATGTCCGGAAGGCCTCGGTCGCGTCCATCCCGCTCGGTCGGCTCGGCGATCCGGAGGAGTTCGCAAACCTCGTCGTCTTCCTGGCGTCAGCCAAGGCGAGCTACATCTCGGGGCAGGGCATTTTCGTCGATGGTGCCGCGGGGACCGCGCTGTAGATCGCGAATCTGGCGATCTCGTGATGTGGTGATTTGGCGATCAATCTGGAGATTGATTGATCTCCAGATCTATCTGACGATCGCCAGATAGATCGCGAAATCTTTAGACCACCAGATTGATCACCAGATCACCACGTCACCAAATCATCAGATTCGCGTCACTTCGACAAATCTGGCGGATCCTCACCGAGCGCGGTGGCCAGGTCGATCTGGTGTTCCTGCTCCTGTCGGAGGATCTCGCGGATCTCTTCGGCCATCGCGAACTCGCCGAGGGCCTCGCACTCCTTCACGCGCCGGCGGTAGGCGCGGATGGTGTCGTTCTCGTTCTGGAGATCGGCTCGCAGCATGCCCTCGGCATCGTCGGTCAGCTTTACGGCCAGCGCCGTCCCGTTGGGCATACCGCCGAGGTAGTCGATCTGCTTGGCAATCGTCAGTGCATGCTGCAGTTCTTCGCCGGCGTGCACTTCGAGCTCCTTGGCGATGCTCATGTAGGCCGCGCCCTTGAGCGCCTGCGAGTACACGACGTACGCGAGGATCGCCTGGTATTCCCTCGACAGGTCTTCCTGAAGGTTCTTCAGCAGCTGCTGGCGGGTAATGGGCTGGTCAGTCGCCATTCGCGGTTCTCCTGGTCACACACTATGCCCTATGGACGGGCGTCCACCTTCGGCGGCGCACCTCGCGACCAGGTGTGCAATGACCATGCCCGTGGGCGACCGGATCAGGTAGCGCGCGTTTCGGTACAATGTCGGTGTGCGCCGGTTACGGTCAGCGGTCGCTCTGGCCGGATTCATCACCCTGAACGTGTACGCCCAGGAGCCCGAGCCGAAGCCCAGCTTCGACACGTGGCTGGCTGGCGCGCGGACCGAAGCCCTTGCGCGAGGCATCAGCGAGGCCACCGTCGCGAAGGCACTCGACGGCCTCGAGCCGCTGCCGGTCGTGGTGGAGCGCGACCGCACCCAGGCCGAGACCGTGCTGGCCGTCGATGAGTACCTCCGGCGACGATTGACGCCCCGCTTCGTGCGGACGGCGAACGAGCGCGCGGCCGCGGAGCGGACCACTCTGAAAAAGGTGGGTGACAGCTACGGAGTGCAGCCGCGGTTCCTGGTGGCCGTCTGGGGTCTCGAGTCGAATTTCGGCCGCTTCAGCGGCGTCCGGCCGGTGGTGCAGGCGCTGGCGACGCTCGCTTGGGAGGGCCGTCGCGGAGCGTTCTTCACCGACGAGCTCATGGATGCCCTCCGCATCGTCGATCGCGGCGACATCGAGCTGCCGGTGATGAAGGGTTCCTGGGCTGGCGCGATGGGCCAGACGCAGTTCATGCCGTCGAGCTACCTCAAGCACGCGCAGGATTTCGACGCGGACGGCGACCGCGACATCTGGGGCTCGACGCCTGACGTCCTGGCTTCGATTGCCGCCTACCTGAAGGCGCACGGCTGGAAGGCAGGAGAGACGTGGGGACGAGAGGTGCGGCTGCCGGCGGGCAAGGCCGACGCCATCGTTGAACAGGTGGGCCTTCGCGCCAATGGCTGTCGCGCCGAACGCGAGATGACCAAGAGCCAGCCGCTGAAGGCCTGGCAGGCAGCGGGCGTGCGGACCACCGCGGGCACGGCGCTACCGCGCGCCGACCGCGACGCCTCGCTGCTGCGCGCCGGGAAGAAAGCGTATCTGGTCTACGGCAACTATGAGGCGCTCCTCGGTTACAACTGCGCCCACGCCTACGCGCTGGCGGTCAGCCAGTTGGCCGATCGGATCAGGCGCTAGTAGAATCGTTGGATGGCGTCCTCCGGCAGCAAGCCATCCGTGGCCCAGTTGACCGCCTGCGCGATTGGTGCGGTCGGGTCGATCGTGGTCGGTGTGTACTTCGGGGGTCAGGGCCAGCTGCCGCCCGCCCTGGCCGGCGCCGGCCTGTTCGTGCTGCTGGGCGGCCTCACTTTCGAGCTGGCGCGCCGCCGCTCGCTCTGACAAAGGACGAATCTGCATGACACCGGATTTGCTGAAGGGGCTCAACGCGCACCTGACGCTGGAGTTCCGCGCCGCGCACGAGTACCTCGCCATGTCGATCTGGCTCGCCGAGCACGACCTGCCAGGTTTCGCGAAGTGGATGACCCAGCAGTCCGCCGACGAGCGCATGCACGCGCAGCGCATCATCGACCACCTGGTGGAGCGGGACCAGAAGGTGAAGCTGCCCGCCGTGGCCGCGCCGCCGATGGACTGGAAGTCCGCCGAGGCCCTCTGCGCGCATGTCATGAAGAACGAGCAGGAGGTGACGGCGTCGATCAACGACCTGTATGCCGCCGCCGAGAAGGCCAAGGATCGCCCCGCCACCATCATGCTGCAGTGGTTCGTGAACGAGCAGATGGAAGAGGAAGCCGCTGCCCGGGCGCTGCTCGGGCGCATCCGGCTGGCCGGCAACACCGGTGTGGGCCTGCTGATGATCGACCAGGAGCTGGCCTCCGGCAACCTGCCGGGGATGCCGGTGCCATCGGCGGGAACCGCTGACGCCTGAGCAGCAAGGGCAAAGGCAGCTGCGGGATGCCGGATCCCGGCTGCCGGCTCCCGGGTTCCGGCTCCCGGTCCCGACTAACGACCAGATGACTATGCCTGTCCGGCGCTGGAACCTCGCGATCGACGGCACGCCGAGCGAGTCGGCGCTCCGCGCCAAGCTCGAGTCCCTCGGCTATCGCCTCGCGCGCTACACCTACGAGCCGGGCACGGTCTTCCCCGATCACACGCACGGTGTCGACAAGATCGACGCCGTGGTCTCGGGCAGATTTCGTCTGGTGGTGAGCGGCCATCTGGCCGTGCTCGGTCCCGGCGACTGGATCGAGATCCCTCGCGGGTCTGTGCATAGTGCGACGGTCCTCGGCGATGAGCCGGTGGTGAGTCTCGACGCGATCAAGCTCTGAGCTGCGGCCCTCACACTTGACCATGCCCCCCGCCCCCCGCCTCCTGCCTCCTGATCCCTGATCCCTGATCCCTGATCCCTGATCCCTGATCCCTGATCCCTGATATGCGTATCGCAGTCTTCGGCACCGGTGCGGTCGGCGGCTTTTTCGGCGGCCGGCTCCTCGACGCTGGCCAGGATGTCTCGTTCATCGCGCGCGGCGGACACCTCGCGGCGTTGCAACAACACGGGTTGCGGATCACGAGCCCGAAGGGCGATTTGCACCGTCCGGTGATCGCGACCGACGATCCGTCAACCGTGGGGCCGGTGGACGTCGTGCTCTTCACGGTCAAGCTGTACGACGTGGAGAGCTCGGCGCCACGGCTGATCTCGCTCATCGGACCAGAGACGGTAGTCATCACGCTGCAGAACGGCGTGGAGGCGGTCGAGATGGTGTCACGGCACGTCGGAGCGGGCCACGTGGCGGGCGGTGTCGCCTACGTCGTGGCCGTGGTGGACGAGCCGGGGCACATCCGGCACACCACCGCGGACCGACTGGTATTCGGTGAGCCGGAGGGCCAGCTCTCCGATCGACTGCTGCGTTTCCAGGAGGCCGGACGGCGCGCCGGGTTCGTGGCCGATCTCAGCCCACACATCGACCTGGATCTCTGGGTGAAGTTCGTCCGCCTCGGCACGTGGAGCGGCATGACCACCGTCACGCGCTCCACGATCGGAATCATCCGTCAGCACCCTCCGTTGATGCGGATGATGGATGCCGCCCTCGACGAGGCGATGGCGGTGGGTCGCGCCCGCGGCATCACGTTCCCAGACGGGCTCGTCGATGGGACGCAGCAGATGGTGCGCAGCTTCCCGTTCGAGTCGAAGTCCTCGATGCTCGAGGACCTCGAACGCGGGCGTCGTCTCGAGCTGCCCTGGTTGAGCGGCGCGATCGCGCGCATGGGAGAGGAAAGCGGCGTCGCCACGCCGACCCACGCGTTCATCAACGCGGTCCTGCTGCCGCATCAGAACGGACGGTGACAGCTGAAGACACGAAGGTTCACGCCGGCGTGATGTCGGCGACCAGTTGCCAGCGATTGCCGGGGCCGACCGTCCAGAGACGAACGTAGTACCCGTCCGCTGGCTTACCATCGGTGCCCGTCACCGTCGCCTTCCCCCAGGTGTAGCCGAGATCGCCCGACGCGCCGGTTTCGCTCTTCAGCGGCTCGCTCGTCATCCCCTTCACCTGTGCGGCGAGCCACGTGGCGGCCTCATCACGCGAGGTCATCGGCTGGAAGCCGTTGCGATGCAGCCGGGCGCCTGGGTGCATGACGGCGCGGAACGCGGCGGCGGCGCCATCACTGGCGATGGCGGCCGAGAGCGCCTTGTCAGCCTCGATCAGGCTCTGCTCCGCCTCGGTTCGTGTTGGCGCCGGTCGGCCCGTCGCCCGGCTCGGCGCGCGGGCGAAACCCGGCGCGAACGCCACTTCGCCGGGCGGCTGGATCCCGATGTCGAGGATCACGCGAAAGCCGCCGTCTGCCTGCTTCTTCCACACCGAGAAGTAGCAGCCATGCCGGATGCTGCCGTCGGGTTGAGGGAACTTGACCGGACCCGTGAGCCAGCCCAGGTCGCCGCTCGCCGCCACGTCGCCGGTGCGCGGTTCCCACTGGAACGCCGGCCGCCCGGGCGGGGGCCGAGGCTGCTTGCGCAGGCGTTCGCGCGCCGGGCCCGGATCCGGTTGAAAACTCACCGACTCGTCAGCGAAGAATTCGATGAACGCTTCGCGCGGCGTCGCGTCCGAGGCCCGCTTCGAGAACGCGCGCTCCGCGTCCGCCATGGCGGCCAGCGCCGGTGGAATCGCATCACCCGACTGCGCGCGGAGCGGAAGCGTGAGAGTGGCCGCGGCCAGTGCCAGCGCGAGCGTCGTGCAAGAGGCAACCGCCTGAGCGTTCAGCATGTGCCCGATTGTGCCGGGTGTGGCGGAAGTGGTCGAGGGGAATGTGACGAACGGCGGATTGGAGGGTCGGTACGAGCCGCTATCGCCCCAGCTCCTTGTAGATCACCTCCGCGTTCGCCTTGGCGCGCTGCATGTTGTAGCCCTTGAACTTATCCGCCGGCGTGAACTCCGTCACTGCCTGATCCGCGGTCTTGCCGGCCTTGGCCGCCGCGCTCACCGAGCCGACCCAGCCCTTCATGAACTCGCCGTAGTCGAGGAATCCTTGCCAGTTGGTGACCGCGCTGTGGCCGGGAATCACTGTCTCCACGTCCTTGATGCCGGCCGCGGCCTTGGCCAGCGTCTCCGGATACGCCACGCCGGAGCCGCCGTTGTTCACGTCCATGATCGGCGCTGTCAGGCCCGAGAAGGCATCGCCCGCGTGCATCACGCGGAGGTTGCGGAACACGATGAACGCGTCGCCGTTGGTGTGCGCACGGCCGAAATAGTACATGTCGATCGCGTCGCTGCCGCTGAGCACGGTCATCTTGTCACCGAAGGTCTTGTCCGTGAGCCCGTGCTGCTTGGCCGGATCCTTGAACGCGTCCATGCGCTTCATGTTGGCGGCGGTGTTCTCCTGCGCGATGATCTCGACGCTCGCCGGGAAGAACTCGTTGCTGCCGACGTGGTCGCCGTGGGTGTGCGTGTTGATGATGTGGGTGACGGGCTTGTCGGTCACCGTCTTCACCTGGTCGAGGATGGCCTGGCCCCAGTTGGCGAGCTTGGTGTCCACGAGCACCACGCCATTCGCCGTGATGAACGCGGCGGTGTTGCCGCCCCCGCCGGTGATCATGAAGAGGTTGTCCTTCACCTTCTCGATCTGGGCGACGTTTGGTCCAGCCGCCGGTTGTTGTTCGGCCGCGAATGGCGAGGCCGCAACGGCGAGTGCGCCCGCCACGGTGACGATACCCAGTGCCCCTGCGCGTGTCATGCTCCGCCTCCTGTCCCGAACAGCCGGTCCACGAACCAGTACGTGCCCGCAAGGATAACGCCGACCGAGCCCCACCGCGCCAATCGGCCGGCGAGCGCCGGCCGGGCGCGGGTGACCATCGCCAGGATCGTCGCCGAGATGCCGACGATGACGAGCTGGCCGATTTCGACACCGATGTTGAAAGAGACGAGCGACCAGGCCAGCGCCTCGGTCGGCAGGCCGAATTCCTTCAGCACCGATGCAAACCCGAAGCCGTGGATGAGGCCGAAGAACCCGGCGAACAGCGGACGCGCATCTCGCGGAGCCGCGGAGGGCGCCTCGGCCGCCGCCCGGCGTCGATCCTGGATCACGAACAGGTTGTCGGTGCCCACCACCACGATCGTGAGCGCGATGAGCGGCTCGATGATCCGCCCGGGCGGGCTGACGATGTCGAGCGCCGCCAGTGAGAGCGTGAGGCTGTGCCCGACGGTGAACGCCGTGACGATCAGCGCCAGGCGCCTGATGGTGCCACCAGGCAGCAGCAACCCGATGAGGAACAACACGTGGTCCGGACCGATCAGGATGTGCTCGATGCCGGAGCCGACGAACGTCCGGACCACCGACCAGCGGCCCTGCGTCGTGCCGGCGAAGAACCGCATCGAGGAATCGTCGGCGGTGAGGATGTTCTGCTGCCGCAGCGTGCCCTGTTCGTAGATGTTCACGAAGGTCTGGTGAATCGGATCGTACGGGAACATGACGGCCTCGATGTCGAGGCGTGCCGGTCGCGGACCGAGCGTGAACGACAGTTTCAGGCCGAAGCGCTCGGGGACGACTTCGAGGCTGGTCCAGGCAATCAGCCGGGTAGAGCCGTCTGCCGAGAGGTGAAGTCGCTGGCCCAGCAGGTCCTGGAGGCGGGCGCGGGACCCCTCGGCGACGGTCTGGTCGAGCAGCTGATCGGCCGGCTCGATGTCGAGATCGTGGGCCGCATCGAGATCGTGGACGATCAGCGACCCGCGGACGCCGGTATCGTCAATCAACAGGTCGAGGAACGAGAACGGAGCCGGGTGCGCGTCGGCGCGCGAGGTGCCGATGACGAGTGCCAGGGTCAGGAGGGCCCCGTCGCGCAAGAACGCCCCCGAGCGGCGGCGTAGGCACCGTGCTCTCACGATGCGGGCAGTACGACGCGCCGCGCGGCCCAGATCCATGCGAGGCAGATGACGGTGGTCAGCACCACGTCGCTCGGCCAGTGCGCGCCGAGGGCGACGCGTGCGGCCCAGCCCAGGAGGATGACCAGGGCGGCGAGCGCGGCTGCTGCGACCGCCATCTTCGCTCGCGAGTGGAGGGCCAGCAGCAGGACGCTGCCGAAGGTGACGGCGATGAAGGTGGTGAACGTGGACGGGAAGCTGAACCCCGAGGGGTTGCCGACGACGGCGATGAGGTCGCGCGACGGCCGAGGCCGCTGCGCGATCTGCTTGCTGGCCTCGCCGCCGGCCTGCTCAATCGCAATCGCGGCCACCGTCAGGGCTGCCCCCTTCCATCCAGCCAGCCAATACGCGAATCCGACGGCAAGGGGTATGACGATGAACTTGACGGGCTGGAGCGCGAGGCTAGTGACCTGCGTCGCCCAGGCCGTGCCGGGTGAGAAGGCCTGAACCGCGCGCGCAACAGCCACGTCCCCGGCGAAGTACGGGACCAAAGATGCGGCCGTGAACACCAGGATCGAGACCGCGGCGGCAATCGCGGCGGGGATCAATCGCGCGGGCACCTACAGTCCCTCGACCAGAACGAATTGGGCAGCGGCCGCCCCTTCGCGCACTTTGCGGGCCGCGGAGTACTCGGCGGAC
>DATLLC010000191.1:0-12168 GCA_035538015.1 Vicinamibacterales bacterium | reverse complement strand
CGGCTCGAGGCCGCGGCAGGTGGACCTCGGATTCTGGTTCGAGCCGGTCACGTTTTCGTCACCGCGCCTGGGCGGTCCGCTGCACGCGAGCGAACTTGCCCTCATCCAGACGCTGGCCGAGCGCGAGATTGCGGAGGCATTCGCCGGCATGCGGATCCGGGTGTCGGCGCGAAGGGACACACGCTACCGCATCCGCGTGGTGCAGGACGTGAAGGATGCGCGGTTCCAGCGACCCGTCCACGTCGCCGGCCAGTCCCGCGGTATGACCGGATTCGGCGGCGAAGGGGTCGTCAGCTTCGAATTCGCGGCGAGCAGCGCCGTCGTCTATGCGTCGGAGGGCATGATTCGAGGGCAGATCGTCGAGGCGATCGGTCGAGGCGTCGGTCGCTCGGCCGTGCACGAGTTCACCCACCAGCTGCTGCCGCGGGCGCCCATTCATGCCAGCCGCGATCGTTCGAGCTATGAGTACTACTCGGCGGCTCGAGTCGAGCAGTACTTCGGCGAACTGCGGTGGGATCTCGCCAAGCCGCTGCTCCAGGCTCGACTGGCGGCGGCACCGGTCGGCGACTGAAACGAACGGTCAGGGCTTCCGCCGCGCTGACACCTTCGGCCGGCAGGCGCCTTTCAACGGACACTGGCTGTCCTTCTGCTTGGTGCCGAAGCCGCACGCGCTCATCATGCCGAGGTGACAGAGTGCGAAGTCGTACTTCACCGGGTCGCGCGGATCCAGGGCACGGAGCGATCGCGTGATGTCGGCCGCCATCCGCCACCCGGGACTGGTGAGCGCGGTCAGCCGCAGGCACCGCCCAACCCTGATCACGTGAGTGTCGAGAGGCACGATGAGTTGAGCCGGCCGGACGCGAGACCAGAGTCCCAGATCCACGCGGTCGATACGCACCATCCAGCGCAGGAACAGATTGAGCCGCTTGCAGGCGCCTCCTGACGAGGGCCGCGAGAAGAAATAGGCCACTCCCGGCCTCGCCGGCAGCATTCCGTACGCCTCCGTGAGGTCGAGGGCGAGCGCCCGTGTCGAGAACGACTCCAGTGCGGCCTCCACGGTCTCGGCGTCCGCAGCGATGCCCTCCGCGAAGAAGCCTTCGAGCGACCCGCCGCGTTCGATCATTTGACGGAGCAGCCACAGCAGCGCGACCAGGTCCACGCCGCGCGTCCAGCGATGCACCAGCGGAAAGAGCGCCGCGCCGTGCACTTCGGGCTCGAAGCGCCGCACGAACTCCGCCGGGCGCTCGCCCATCACCGCCACCAGCGCCTCGATGGAGTTCAGGACGCTTTGCACGCGGCCGAACGCCAGCGCCGCGGCACAGAAGGCGACGATCTCCCGATCCGCGGGGTGACGGAACCGGCGCACGATCCAGATGGGATCGGCGACGACGTGCTCGAGGTCGAAGGCCGAATAGAGATCGTCGAGCCGCGGCCGCAGATGGGTCGCCCCTGTCGCGGACAGCGAGGCCGCCGAGGACTCGGGGGCCGCAGATACCGAGCCTGCAGAACCCGCAAACGGCGCCGATGGGACAGAGGGCACGGCGGACTTACTGGAGGCCGGCATCCAGCGTCCGTAGCGCGTCGAGCACGACGCCGGCCGCCTTCACGAAGAAGTCGGGGTTGATCTTGTCGGCGGTGTCGCTCGGCTGGTGATAGTCGGGGTGATCCTCCACGCCGAAGTACACGAACGGGATACCGGCCTGGTGAAAGCGACCGTGATCGGATTGGAGCGTCCAGTCCTCATGGCCCGAGCCGGGCAGGTCGTGACCGAACAGCACCTGAATCGGCGCCCGCGCCGCGACGGGCTCGAGCAGCGAGCGCAGCCTCGGGTAGTGATGCGTACCAGCGACGTAGATTTCGCCCTTGTCACCTCGGGCCACCATGTCGAGGTTCACGTCCAGCGCCAGCCGATCTCTGGGCAATGGCGGGGCCGACACGAACGCGGCGGCTCCATGCAGGCCGCCCTCTTCGGCGTCGAAGGCGGCGAACACGAGGTCGTGTCGGAATGGCTGCGCCATGCACTGCGCCGCCATCTCGAGAAGCACCGCCACGCCCGAGGCGTTGTCGTCCGCGCCCCGGTAGATCCGACCATCGCGGATGCCGAGGTGGTCGTAATGGGCCGAGAGCACGATGGCCGGCAGCGCTGGATCGGTGCCCGGACAGCGGCCGACGACGTTCACGCCTTGTGAGGGCGGCGCCGCGGCGCCGCCAGAGGCCTGAGCCTTCGGCGTGAAGCTGAACGAATGCTCGAGCGACGGCCCGATCGGCGACAACCGCAAGGCCGTGAAGCGATCCTTGACGAACGCGCGCGCCCTGGCGCCACCCTCGGTACCCGAGGCTCGCCCTTGGTACTCCTCGGATGCCAGCGTCCGGACCGTCGCCATCAGGGCATCGGCCGCGATCGATGGCGGAGCAGAAGCGGTGGCAGGGGCCTGCGCCGCGACCGGCGTCACCGCAACCGCCCAAGCGAGTGCCCCCACACGAAGCAGTTGGTGTGCCGTCGCGACCGTGCTCATCTCAGCGACTGTAGCATCACGTCCGCCTCTTGATCTCGTACATCGCGCGGTCCGCGGCCTGGAGCGCCGCGTCTGGCGATCCGCCCGCCGCGAGGTCCGCCACACCGCACGAGAAGCCGACACGAGGCTCGGGCTCGCGGTCGAGCCGATCGCGGAGCGCGTCGACACGGGCCAGCGCCTTCGCCCGTTCCATCCCCGGCGCGACGACCAGGAACTCGTCGCCGCCGTAGCGCATCATGGCGTCGCCAGGACGAAACGATTCTCGGATGGCGTTGGCGAACCGGACCAAACAAGCGTCGCCGACGGCATGCCCATAGAGATCGTTGACCTGCTTGAAGCCGTCCAGGTCGAAGAACAGCACGGCGGCGCCGGCCGGCCTCGCCTCCTGGAACACGCCGTCAAGGGTCCGGCGATTATCGAGGGCGGTCAGCGGATCGCGGTCCCCGACCCGCCGGAGGTTCTCCTGTGCCAGGAGCAGGTATCGGTTGGTGAGGGCGAGCTCACGCTGGGCGCGCTCCGAGACCGCGAGGACACACCCCAGCGCGACGAACCACTCGACGCCGGCGTCAAACGACGAGGTCGACGCCAGGAGCCATGCGGCCTGCTCGCCCAGGTCCGGCGCAAAGGCGCCGTTCGGGTTCAGGTCCACCCAGTACGCGCCCGCCTCAACCAGGGCCAGTCCACCGCGCAGGCAAAGGCCCGTGGACAGCCAGGCAATCGCACGCCATTGCCGGCCCAGCGCCAGGGCGCCGCCCAGCAGGAGCAGGCCCATCGCCAGGTGCTGCACCACTCCCATGACCGCGATCGATGGGATGAACAAGCCGCACACGACGCCGTAGGCGGCCGAGGCCGTGATGATGGTCCGCAACGAAAGGAATTCGCTGCCAGGCCCCCCGACTGCCCAAGCGCCCTGGAGCAGCCACAGCACGAACGCGATCTTGAAGCCCATGTAGCCGCCGGTGAGCCAGCCGAAGCCGCGGGCGGGCTGCACCAGCCAGAAGTACGCCGTGATGCCGAGCGCGATCGCGTTGGCCAGCCAGGCCAGGACCCAGGCGCGCACCTCGAATCGACGCGAGGTGCGCGCGAGCACCAAGAAGAACCCCGCGACCATCAGCAGCGACGTGAGCTGCACGACAGTGCTCCATCGCCACAGCACCAGGTCCATGCCGGCGATATCCCTCAGAATCCCGTGAAGGCCCGCGACATCAGTCGGCGCGGGTGGGCCAACCGGCGCCCGGGCTGACGTGGACGATGCGGCCGCCGACGATGGTGGCGGCGACGCCACCGGTGAAGCTCCAGCCGTGATACGGCGTGTTCTTCGACTTGCTCTTGAGGGCAGCGCGATCGATGGTCACCGGCAGGTCGGGGGCGAGCACCGTGATATCGGCGATGGCGCCGGGAGCGAGCGACCCGCCAGGCACCTTCAGGATGCGGGCGGGATTCACCGACATCAGCTCGACGAGGCGCGGCAGGCGGATGACACCGGCGCGAACCAGGCGATCGAGGCAAATGGGAACGGCGGTCTCGAGGCCGACGATGCCGAATGGGGCGCGGTCGAACTCGACGTTCTTCTCGTCGTAGTGATGCGGCGCGTGGTCGGTCGCGATCACGTCCACGCTGCCGTCCGCGATGCCCGCCAGCATGGCATCGCGGTCCCTCGCCTCGCGCAGCGGCGGGTTCATCTTGGTGTTGCTGTCGTACGGGATCGGCGCCGCCAGCATGTCGTCTGTGAGCGTGAAGTGGTGCGGGCACACTTCCGCGGTCACTCGGACGCCCCGGGCCTTGCCCTGCCGCACGGCCTCGAGCGTCGTCCACGCGCTCATGTGCGCGATGTGGAGGTGGCCGCCGGTCATCTCCGCGAGCAGGATGTCCCGTCCAGCGGTGATGGCCTCGGCAGCGCCGGGGATGCCCTTCAGTCCCAGGGACGACGCGACCGGGCCTTCGTGCGCCACACCCTCGCCCTTGAGCGACTGATCCTCGCAGTGCTCGATGACCGGCATGCCGAACATGCTGGTGTACTCGAGTGCGCGACGGGCGAGGATCGCGGTGGCGATCGGCAGGCCATCGTCGGTGACGGCCACGCACCCCGCCTCGCGCAGCTCCGCGATGTCCGCCAGCTCCTCGCCCTTCTGCCCGCGCGACACCGCGCCGATGGGATAGACGCGCGCCAATCCAGCCTCACGCGCCTTCTGCAGGATGAGCTGCGTGACGCCGGCGTTGTCGTTCACCGGCCTGGTGTTGGGCATGCACGCGACCGCCGTGAACCCGCCCGCAACCGCGGACAGCGTACCGGTGGCCACCGTTTCCTTGTGCTCCTGGCCGGGCTCGCGCAGGTGCACGTGCATGTCGATGAAGCCAGGGCAGATCACGAAGCCGGACGGCACGTCCACAATCGCGCCACCATCGGCGCGCGACACCGGCAGATCGCGCGCGACCTCGACGACGCGATCGCCGTCGATCAGCACGTCGAGGTGTTCATCCACGCCGTTTGCCGGGTCCACCACCCGCCCGCCCTTAAACAACCGCTTCATCGTCGCCCCCACCCGCCAGCAGGTACAGGACCGCCATCCGCACGGCGACGCCGTTGGCCACCTGTTCCAGGATTACCGAATACGGTCCGTCCGCCACTTCGGATGCGATCTCCACCCCGCGGTTGATCGGACCCGGGTGCATGATGATCACATCCGGCTTGGCCCGACGCACGCGCTCTTCGGTCATGCCGAAGGTCCGGAAGTACTCGCGCAGCGACGGGAAGAAGCCCCCCTGCATCCGCTCGAGCTGAATGCGCAACATCATCACGACGTCTGCGCCTTCGACTGCCTCGTCGACTCTGGTAGTCACGTGTACCCCGAGGCGCTCGAGCCCGGGCGGAATCAGCGTGGCCGGGCCGCACACCCAGACCTCGGCGCCAAGCTTGCGCAGCAGCAGCAGGTTCGATCGCAGGACGCGGCTGTGCAGCAGGTCGCCAACGATGGCGATCTTCAGTCCCGAGATGCGGCGCTTGTGCTCGCGGATGGTGAAGGCGTCGAGGAGCGCCTGGGTCGGGTGCTCGTGCATGCCGTCACCAGCGTTGATGATGGCGGCCTTGCAGATGCGGGACAGCAGGTGGCACGCACCCGAGGAGGCGTGGCGCAGAACGATCATGCTGGGGGCCATCGCCTCGATGTTGAGCGCGGTGTCCACCAGCGTCTCGCCCTTGACCACGCTGGAAGAGGCGATGGCGACGTTCAACGTGTCGGCGCTCAAACGCTTTTCCGCGATCTCGAACGACGTGCGGGTGCGCGTGCTCGGCTCGAAGAACAGGTTGACGACGGTGCGGCCGCGCAGCGTCGGCACCTTTTTGATGGCGCGGCGGCCGACTTCCTGCATCGCCTCGGCGGTGTCGAGGACGAGCACGATCTCCTCGGGGGTGAGATCGGCGATGCCGAGCAGGTTGCGGTGGCTGAGCGCGGTGGCGGCGACGGCATCCATGGCCCTACTCCCCCACCTCGACGGAGACTTCGTCGACGCCGTCGAGCTCCTCGAGGCGGACTTGCACGCTTTCCTTGCGCGACGTGGGCACGTTCTTCCCGACGTAATCGGCCTTGATCGGCAGCTCGCGATGCCCACGGTCGACGAGCACCACCAGCTGAATCGCCCGCGGCCGCCCGAAGTCGATCAGCGCGTCGAGCGCCGCCCGCGTTGTCCGGCCGGTGTAGAGGACGTCGTCGACGAGCACGATGGTGCGATCGTCGATTGAAAACGGGATCTCGGTCTTGCGGACGACCGGCTGCGGCCCGACGGCCGTGCGCATGAGGTCGTCGCGATAGAGCGTGATGTCGAGCGCACCAGTGGCGACGTCCTCGCGGCTGACGTTGCCCAGGACCGCGGCGATGCGGCGGGCGAGCGGCACGCCGCGGGATCGCACGCCGACCAGGCTGACTCCATCGATGCCGTGGTTGCGTTCGAGGATTTCGTGAGCGATGCGCGTGAGCGCGCGCGAGATGCGGTCCGCGTCCATGACTACCGGCATGGCGGGACCTCCAGCGAGACGTGCGGCATGTGTCCTCTCTTTGCGAACTCACCGGTTCGCGATTAAAGAGCGAGGGGTAGTGTAGCACGCCGGGGGGCAGTGGAGCGGGTGCAGAGTGCCGGGTGCCGAGTGCGGTGCAGGGTGCCGGGTGCCGAGTGCCGGGTGCCGGGTGCCGGGTGCCGGGTGCCGGGTGCCGAGTGCCGGGTGCCGGGTGCCGGGTGCCGAGTGCCGGGTACCGAGTGTGCCGAGTGCGAGATCGGGAGTAGAGGTGCGGCTTCGGAACCTACTTAGGCCCGATCAAATACTTGAGGAGGGCTGTCGTGGAAGCCAGCGCATCGTCGCTCAGTTGCCACAGGTGCGTGAACTCCTCCTCGCCGATGATCGACTGATCGTGCGCATCCAGGACGTGGTTCTGCGTTTCCTTGAGGCTCGCTCGGGCGATGGGCGTGAAATGCGCGAACAATGCATTCGCGCGGCTGGCTTCGCAAGAATTACGCGGTCGACCTCCAGCTTCAGCTGACGCGCGAGTTGCCAGGCCCCGTAGTTCCGTAAAATGCTTCGCACCCATGCCGGTGGCGCCAGCAAGGCAAATGCCACTTTGGCGCGCAGCCAACTCGGCACACCGCACACCGCATCGCACCCTGCACTTAGCACTCTGCACTCAGCACCGCACCCTGCACCCGGCACCCTGCACCTTGCACTGGTCACCTTCCATAACTCGGTATGTAACTCACCGGCCGTTCGGCGGTGAAGGTCCCCCGGAACAGCTCCGTCCTGGCGAAGCCTTCCATGTCCCGCCCTACCGGCAGGCCGAAGTAGTAGAGGATCGTCGGCGCGAGATCGAGGATCGACGCACGCGGCAGGCGTCCCGGCTGCACGGGTCCACCGTAGGCCATCAGGAAGCCGTCCGGTGCACCCTCGTGACTGCCGCTGATCGCGGCATTGCCGACCAACTGTTCGAGCAGCCGCTTGCTCGGACTGAGCGGTTCCATGCCAAAAGCCGACACGACCAGCAGCACGTCCTCCGATCCGAGCCCGTTGATCAGGCGGCCCACGTGCGTGTCGAGGAAGGCGTAGTACTGCTCGAGCACGCGGCCGTAGAGCCGTCGCTCGGCCTCGGAGACGTCGCCGAATGGCGCCGGATTGGCGTAGCGCAGGAAGTAGTGGCCGACCGCGTCGATGCCGGGGAAGCGAACCGCGAGGAAGCGCGTGTCGAACCCGGCAAAGGCGCCCAGCAGCGCGGCGTGAACTCGATCCGCCGCCACCGGCTCGGGATCGCTGGCCACGTCGTAATCGCCCGAAGGCGGGCGTCCGGTCACCGACACGACTGCGACCGGATCCGGATTCGGTGGCACTTGCAGGCTGGCTCTCGCCACAGTCAGCGCTGACGGCGGCCAGATCGCGGAGCTGCCGTCGATGTCCAGCTCGGCGCCCTGCAGGCGGTGGAAGCGATCGCTCACCTGATAGCCGTGCACGGGCGCCGCCGGATGCGTCAGCGGCCACCCGATGACGCCGACCGCCAGCCCCTGCTCGCTGAGGATGTGCCACAGCGGCCGGGCCGTGAGATCCTCGGCCGTGTGCGGCTCTTCCCAGAGAAAGCCGGCGCGGACCAGCGCTTGCGCGAAGCAGTAGTCCGGCAGCAGCGAGATTACCGGCGTGACCCCGAGTACACGGTAGAAGGCCGAAGACCGGACACCGGTCTGCATCGGGGCGCGGCCGGTGGCTACCGCGCTCCACACCGGCTCGGCCTGCGTCGGCCGAAGCGTGGCCAAATGCGTGACCGAACCGCTGTCGACGATGCGGCCGAAGTTCGGGAGTCGACCCTGCGCCACCGCCGGTGCGATGACGTCGAGCGAGGCGCCGTCGAGCATCAGCAGCACCAGTCGCCCACCAGCCGGCGGCGGAATCGCCTCACGCGGCCCGGGCAGCAGCACCCGCGGCGGCAGCGGTTGCGCACGGGCCGGCCCGCGCAGCACCGTAGGCATCACCACCGAGATGAGTGCGGTCAGCACCAGAATCGTCGCGCTCGCCCGGCCTCCGCGACGGTTGATGTGCGCCAGCGCAATCATCAGGAACACCGCCCCGGCGGCCGTCACGACGATCGCGCCCGCCGCCATCCGCCGTGCCGTCTCGACGTCGAGCACGGGACCGAAGCCGCGGAGGTTCAGCCATATGAGGCTGGCGCCGCCCGCTGCGGCGATCGTGAACAGCCACGAGAGCAGCCGCACGCTGAGCCAGCCAGGCGACAGCACCTCGACCGCGAGAATCTGGCGGATGACGATGAGCGCGTAGAACACCGCCGTCAGGTTCAACCCGTAGGCCGCACCGAGCATGAGCGCCAGCGGCAGAATGGTTCCGGGATCGATCGCGTACTGCGGGTTGAGCTGCAGCACCAGCACGGTGAGGTAGCCTGCGGCCAGGCCGCCGGCAATGACCGAGTTGGAGAGCATCCGCAGGTAACGCACGGTGGGATCGTATAGGAACCGGGAGCCGGAAGCCGGCAGTCGGCAACCGGCAACCGGCAACCGGGAGCCGGGAAGCGCAACGGGCAAGCGAGTCCCGGACTGCCGACTGCCGGATCCCGACTGCCGGCTGCGGATCCCGGTTGCCGGATCCCGGTTGCCGACTGCCGACTGCCGGCTCCCGGCTGCCGGATCCCGAACGCTATACTGTCCTGATGTCGCCTATCGACGTGGACGCCACTGTGATCGCGAACCGGCGGCTGTCCCGCGACTACAACGTGCTGACCCTGGCTGCGCCGGAGGTGGGAGCGAGGACGATCGCCGGCCAGTTCGTCATGGTCCGGCCGGCCGAAATGACCGAGACCCTGCTGCGTCGGCCGTTCTCGGTGTTCGAGATCATCCGCGACCCGGCGGGCCGGCCGACCGCGATCAGCATCCTCAACAAGCGCGCTGGCCGGACGACGAACCGGCTGTACGAGACGGAATCAGGCGAGCGCATCGCCTGCCTCGGGCCCCTCGGCCGGCCCTACACCGCCGTGCCAGGCCCAGCCGAGGCCTGGATGGTGGCCGGTGGCGTGGGCCTGGCGCCGTTTGCGACGCTGGCCGAGGCGCTGGCCTCCACGCGGATACCCACCACCTTGTTCTACGGGGCCCGGTCCGATCGGGAGCTGTTCCACCTCGAGTTCTTCGAGCGCCTGGGCGTGACCCTCGTGCTCACCACCGAGGATGGATCGCGGGGCGAGCGCGGACGCGTCACCGCGCCCCTCGATCGGGCGTTGGTCGGCCGGTCGCCGGGGTCGATCATGGTGTACGCCTGTGGCCCGGAACCCATGCTGGCCGCGGTGTCCGGCATCGCCGCCCGGCACCGCCAGCCGTGCGAGGTGTCCGTGGAACGGACCATGGGCTGCGGCCTCGGCGGTTGCTACAGCTGTGTGATCAAGGTTCGCCATGACGCCCAGCCGCATTTCGTCCGATCCTGTATCGCCGGCCCGGTCTTCGACGGTGCGGCCATTGTCTGGGATTGACCGTATGCCCCGCGATCTCTCTGTTCGCCTCGGGTCGCTTCACCTCCCGAACCCGCTGATCGCGGCCAGCGGCTGCTTCGGCTACGGCCTCGAATACGAAGAGGTGGCCGACCTCGCCTCGCTCGGCGGCGTCTGCGTCAAAGGCCTGTTCATGACCGAGCGCGAGGGCCACTCCCCGCCGCGCATCGTGGAGACGCCGGCCGGCATGATCAACGCGATTGGCCTGCAGGGCATCGGCGTGCACCGCTTCGTCAAGGAGAAGCTGCCCCTGCTCCGCGAGCGCGGCGCCCGTGTCTTCGTCAACGTCTGCGGCACGACCATCGACGAATACGTCGAGGTCACCAAGGTGCTGACCGATGCCGGTGGCGTGGCCGCCATCGAGCTCAACATCTCGTGTCCGAACATCAAGGAAGGCGGCATCCAGTTCGGGTGCAGCCTGGTTGGCACGAGCGCGGTGGTGGCGGCCGTGCGCAAGGCTACCCACCTGCCGGTGATTCCGAAGCTCACCCCCAACGTCACCGACGTCGCCTCGTTCGCCCGCGCGGCCGAGGATGCGGGCGCCGACGCGGTGTCGCTCGTGAACACGTTCCTGGCGATGGCGATCGACGTGGAAACGCGGCGGCCGACGATCACGAACGTGCTCGGCGGCCTCAGCGGTCCGGCGATTCGGCCGATCGCCGTACGGATGGTGTGGGAATGCGCCCGCGAGGTGAAGATTCCCATCATCGGCATGGGCGGCATCACCGACGCGCGGGATGCCGTCGAGTTCATCCTCGCCGGCGCCACCGCGGTGCAAATCGGCACGGCGAACTTCGTGGACCCGTTCGTCTGGACGAAGGTACTGGCGGGACTCGAGGACTACCTCGATCGCCACAACGTCGAATGTCTCGCGGAGCTGATCGGGGCCTTCGACCCGACGCCTCCCAAAGCGGTGCACGCGTGAACCGGATCCTCGTCGCCCTGGACGTCGATTCCCGCTCCAGGGCACTGGCCCTGGCCGACACCCTGAGGGGATCGGTGGCCGGTTACAAGATCGGCAAGCAGCTCTTCACCGCCGAGGGGCCCGATGTCGTTCGCGCGCTCACGGCGCGTGGGGACCGGGTGTTCCTGGATCTCAAGTTCCACGACATTCCGAATACGGTGGCCGGCGCCATCGGTTCCGCGGTCGCCACCGGCGCGTGGATGGTGAACGTGCACGCGTCCGGCGGATCGGCCATGATGCGCGCCGCGGCCGATGCCGCGCGGGCCTCCGCGGAACGGCTTGGCACGGCCCGCCCGCTCGTGATCGGCGTCACCGTGCTCACGAGCATGGACGAGGCCGCCCTCGCCGAGGTCGGCACATCGCGAGGGGTGATGGCGCAGGTCGTGCACCTAGCGAGCCTCGCGAAGGCCGCAGGGCTGGACGGCGTGGTGGCGTCGCCCCAGGAGATTGCCGGCATTCGCGCGGCTTGCGGCTCAGACTTCGTGATCGTCACGCCTGGGATCCGGCCGGCCGGCCAGGGCTGCAAGGACGACCAGGCGCGCACTCTGACTCCTGCCGAAGCCGTCGCAGCCGGTGCCACCTACCTCGTGGTCGGCCGGCCGATTACGGCCGCCGCCGATCCGCGTGCCGCCGCCGACGCGGTCGCGGCCGAGACGCGGTAACGCCGGTCGGCGGCCCAGCCAACAACACAAAAGGCCGGCCCCCGAGGGCCGGCCTTCTTCTCAAGACGTGTGGCGCATCGCTACTTCGCGGTGAACACGAAGTGTCCGCGACGGTTCTGCTGCCAGCACGATTCGTTGGACTCGGTGCAGGCGGGCGCTTCCTTGCCCTTGGAGATGCTGGTGACGCGATCGCCGCCGATTCCCAGGCCCGCCAGATAGGCCTTGACGGCGTTGGCCCGCCGCTCCCCCAGACCCAGGTTGTACTCCGCGCTGCCGCGCTCGTCGCAGTGGCCTTCCACGTTGATTCGGGTGCTGGTCCAACGCTTCATGTAGTCCGCGTTCCTGGAGAGAATCGCCCGCGCATCGTCGCGAATGGTCGACGAATCCAGATCGAACAACACGTCACCCAAGGGCCGCTCGGCATTCAGCTGATCGAGCGTCTTGCGCGCGAAGACCTGCTCCTCGGTGAGCGGTGCCGGCGCGACTGGCGGTGGTGGGGGCGGTGGTGG
>DATLLC010000190.1:0-4514 GCA_035538015.1 Vicinamibacterales bacterium | reverse complement strand
TGTTCCATCGACGGTGCGCCGAGTGCTCACGATCTACTCCTGCTTGCATCACCGCCACCACGGGAACGCCGAGCTCATCGACGGCAAGATGATGCCGTGCTTCGAAATGCCGCGGCGCGCCGAGATGATCCTCGAACGCGTCCGCGAGGTGGGGCTGGGCGAGGTGCGCGATCCGGACCGGTTTGGCGAGGCGCCGGTACGCCGCGGCGCCCGCACGCTCCTCGACGGCGCGCCGGCGGTGTTTTCGTTGTGCCGGCCGCCGGGTCATCACGCGGCGACCGCGGCCATGGGCGGCTACTGTTATCTGAACAACGCCGCCATCGCTGCGCAATACCTGGTGGATTCTGGTCGCGCGCGCGTCGCCATTCTCGACGTCGACTACCACCACGGCAACGGCACGCAGGAGATCTTCTACTCGCGGGGCGACGTACTGTTCCTGTCGCTGCACGCCGATCCGCGCGTCGAGTATCCATACTTCCTCGGCTACGCCGACGGGCGCGGCGCCGGCGCGGGCCTCGGTTTCACGCACAACTATCCGCTCCCGCACGGGACCACCTGGGAGGCCTACGGTCCCGCGCTCGACGATGCGTGCGCGAAGGTGGAGGCGTTTCGACCCGACGCGCTCGTCGTCTCGCTGGGTGTGGACACCTACGAGCACGACCCGATCTCGCAGTTCCGGCTCCGCACCGAGGATTTTCCGAAGATCGGCGCCCGGATTGCCGCCGCGCGCGCGCCGACGCTGTTCGTGATGGAGGGCGGCTACGCCGTCGAAGACATCGGGGTGAATGCCGTGAACGTGCTGACCGGCTTCGCGTGAGCAGCGGCCAGGCGCACTGCGGCGGCTCCGGATCGATACAACTTCCCCGCAGCCGTCCTCGTCCAATACGGGGACGGTCCGGCACCAGGTCCTCGGGAGGGCACGATGAGCACGATTCTCGGCAACATCCGATACGGCGTCCGCACGCTGATCAGGCGGCCGGGCCTCAGCGCCTCGGCGGTCATCGCGCTGGCGCTCGGCATCGGCCTGACGACCACGATGTTCAGCATCGTCTACGTCGCGGTGAAAGGACTGCCCTTCGAGCGCGCCGACAGGCTGGTGGCGATGTTCCGCAACCGCCCCGCGCAAGGCGTGGAGTTCATGGGCATGAGCATTCACGATTTCCGGGACTGGCGGCAGCAGCAGACGAGCTTCGAGGACATCGCGGCGTTCTACCCTGAGACCGTCAACGTCGGCGGCACCGAAGGGCAGCCCATCCGGTATCTAGGTGCATATGCCAGCGCGCATCTCTTCGACCTCCTGCGCGTCCGTCCGGCTCTGGGCCGCTCGTTCCGGCCCGAGGAAGACCACCCCTCGACGCCGCCGGTGATGATCCTGAGCTACCGCGCCTGGCAGGATCGCTTCCTGGGCGACCCGGCGATCGTGGGCCGGACGGTACGGGCCAACGCCGAGATCACCACCATCGTCGGGGTGATGCCGGAGAGATTCGATTTTCCAGGCGCGATGGATGCGTGGCTGCCCTTGCGGATCGACCCGCTGGCCTACTCTCGCAGTGGCGGCCCGGCGTTCGAGAGCACTCAACTCCAGGCTATCGGGCGGCTCAAGGACGGTGTCACGCTGGAGCAGGCCCAGGCGGAGATGGCGGCCATCGCCGGTCGCCTGGCGATGGAGTATCCCGATTCGAACCAGGGCGTGGGCGCCACCGTGATGCGGCAGGCCGACACCTTCCTCGGACCGGACGCCGTCGGCATGCTCTACACCATGCTGGCCGCGGTGTTCGGCGTGCTCCTCATCGCGTGTGCGAACGTCGCGAACCTTCTCCTGGCGCGGACGGTCGTCCGCAGCAAGGAGGTGGCTATCCGGACCGCCCTTGGGGCCAACCGGATGCGGACCATCACTCAGTTACTGGCGGAGGCGCTCGTGCTGGCCACGGCGGGGGCCGCGGTCGGACTGATCGTCGCCAAAGTGGGGATGGACTTCTTCAATGCGGGGCTGGCCACGCTGGACATACCGCTGTGGTTCGTCGCCAGGCTGGAGCCGGCGGTCCTGGCCTTCGTCGTCGGCCTCACGGTGCTCTCGACATTAGTAGCAGGCATCATCCCGGCCCTTCGCGCCTCGAAGGCGAACGTCGCGGAGATCATGAACGACGAATCGCGGGGCTCATCGAGCCTGCGCATGGGGCGCATCAGCCGGGCGCTGGTCATCGGCCAGCTCGCCGTCTCGTGCGGCCTGCTGGTGGCGGCCGGCCTGATGATCCGGACCGTCGTCAACGTCACCCGGTTCGACTACGGGTTCCGGACGGACAATATCTTCACCGCGCGCCTGGGGCTGTTCGAGAAGGACTACCCGACGCCACAGGCCCAGCTTCAGTTCTACGACGGGCTGATCGCACGCCTCGAGGGACAGCCGGGCGTTCGTGCCGTCGCCTTCACCTCCGATCTGCCGGGGCGCGGGACCGGGCAGATGCATCCGCTCACCGTCGACGGCGTCGCCTACCCCACCAACCAGGACCACCCGCTCGCCAGGCGCATTGTCATCACGCCCGGTTACTTCGACGTCGTGGGGGTCAAGCCGGTACGCGGCCGTGGATTTGCGCGCACGGATGGGCCCGAGGCGGCACCTGTGGCGATCGTGAACGAGCACTTCGTGGAGCTGTTCTTCAAGGATGGCGACCCGCTCGGCGCGCGCATCAAGCTCGGGCCGGACGACGTGCCCTGGCGGACGATTGTGGGCGTGGTGCCAGACCTGTACCTGGGAGGCGCCATCGGCGCGCTCAATCCTCGCCACGAAGGCGTGTACATCCCGCTCGCCCAGAACGTGATCAACTTCATGAGCCTGACGGTCGGGACCGAGCAGGCGGCCATGACCTACACGGCGACCATTCAGGACGCGGTGCACCAGCTCGATGCGGCGCTGCCGCTCTACTGGGTCCGATCCCTGAGCGATCAGTACTCGCTCGACACCTGGTTCTATCGCGCGTTCGGCACGCTGTTCATCGCATTCGGCATCGCCGCTCTCGCGATGGCGACCATCGGCCTCTACGGGATCATGGCGTTCGCGACGGGAAGCCGCACGCGCGAGATCGGCGTGCGCATGGCACTCGGGGCGGACGCGCGCACCGTCATGAGGCTCATCCTGCAACAGGGCGCCTGGCAGCTCGGCGCAGGGCTTCTGTTGGGACTGGTACTGGCCGCGCTGCTGTCGCGGGCGCTCGGTATCCTGCTGTTCGGCGTGGCGCCCTGGGACCCCGTCATCTTCGCCGCGGTCATCGTCACTCTCGCCCTGGCCGGACTGCTGGCGTGCGTGATTCCAGCGCGGCGGGCGACGCACATCGACCCCGTGCACGCGCTGCGGTACGACTGAGGGTCCCCTCGCGACCGGGCATCGTCAGTGACAGGGGCCGCACGCCGGGACCGCCTTCGGCGCGGAACCATCGAGCCATGCCGCCGCGTACTCGCGACGGGGAGAGGGGCTCCCGTCCTCTGTCATGCGCTGGAAGAACTGGCGCGCCTTCTGCTGATCGCCGAGGCGCGCATGCCCGTCCGCCAGGCCGAACAGCAACTCGCCCTTGGCGTGTCCGCCGAGGGAGCTGAAGACCGCCGTCTGCAGATCCAGGACGCGTTCGTAATCCCCCACTGCCAGCCGCAGCAGCGGTTCGGCCTGCGCGGCCGGCATGAAGCGCGTGGACTCGAGCAGCGTGGCGCCGCGCGGAATGCGGACGCCGACGCGATCGGGCGCCAGGGCCACCGCCCGGTTCATCTCGCCAAGACCACGACCGAAGAGCTCCATGCCCGTCGCCGAGTCGCCAGACTGGAAGGCCTGGCCCGATCGGAACACCAGACCCGATCCGTGCCACACGAGCGCTTCGGCGTGATCGGGGGCGGCCGCGAGGACCTCCTCGGTCCGGGCCATGCCGCGAGCGAGGCGCTCAGCGTTGCCGCCGAAGCCCGCGAAGAAGTCCCCGCGCACTTCCAGATCGAACCGTCCGGACGGCGGTGCGGTCGGCGAGGCGGTGCTGGCAGCCGAGGATGCCTGACCGCTCTGTGCCGCCAGGTCAGCGGCGTTCCCCACGGCCAGGGTGTAGACGAGGCCGGCGGACAGGAGTGTGAGACTGAAGGATGTGAAGGGTGTCTGCATGCCGGGTTCGACGGGCCGGCGGCGGGCGCCGTTCGGAGCTCTGGCGCGAGCGGCGGGTTTAGGCAGTCGAGTGGTGGCGGCCTGTGCCCTGAGCGGCGGCCGCCGGAAGTCTGGTGGACCAGATTTTCACCAGTTCGACCCCATTGATCAGTTGGTTGCACCAGATCGACGCACTCTGGACCGTCGCCTAGTTCGAGTCCAGCTTGGCGAACCAGCTCCGTAAGATCAATAAAATCAATGACTCGACCTCGCTCGCGCCGTTTGGCTTCGTGTCGCCTCGTCATTCGTTCCCGGCATCTTCCAGATGTTGGGGTCCGACATTTCGCTCGACGAGAAGATCGACCGATTCGTCGATGCCTATCACACCCGGCTCACCAAG
>DATLLC010000189.1:0-2940 GCA_035538015.1 Vicinamibacterales bacterium | reverse complement strand
CCACGTCGTGCGCGCGCGCGGATCGGGCGCCAGTACGTCACCCCAGTACTCGTCGAGCAGCCGCGCGTAGATGTCGTTGAGGGCCTCAGCGGTGACCGGCTGATCGCGTTCGACGAGCCGATGGGCCTCGAGCTCGAAGTCAGCGAAGAGCACCTGGTTGTAGAACGTGCCGACGATGCCGTCGATGGCATGCTGGAGGAGCACCGCCCGCTCCTCGCGCGTAGTGGCGCGGTCGAGCAGATACTCGAGGAGCAGCGCCTCGGCGAGCGTGGACGGTACTTCGGCGACGAAGATGGTGTAGCCCGCATACACGAAGGGCTGCGTTTCGTGAGAGAGCAGGGTGTGCATCGAATGGCCCAGCTCGTGGGCCAGGGTGAAGACCGCGTCCAGGGTGTCGTTGTAGTTCATCAGCATGTACGGATGGGCGCCGTACACCGGGGCGGAGTACGCGCCGCTCCGCTTGCCCTGGTTCTCGTAGACGTCGATCCACCGTCCGGTGAACGCCTCGCGCAGGCGCCTCTGGTAGTCCGGCCCGAGCGGCGCCATCGCTTCGACGACCCACTCGCCAACGTGATCGTACGGATACCGATCGTCGCTGTCGTTCAGCGGCACGAGCGCGTCGAAGACGTGGTAGTCCCGCAGTCCCAGCACGCGCTTCCTGAGGGCGTGGTAGCGGCGGAACGGCGCGACTCCCGCCTTCGTCTCCCGAATCAGGTTCTCGACGACGCTGGTGGGGATGTCGTTGCCGAAGAGCGCGGCGTCGAGCGTCGTGGGGTAGCCGCGGGCCCGCGCGTCGAACCACTCGCGCTGCATCACGCCGTTGTAGAGGGTGGCATAGGTATTGAGCGACGCCCCGTAGGTGTCGTAGAGCGCTTCGTAGGCCGCCCGTCGATCGGCCTGCTCGCGGCAGGTGGCGAGGAGGCGACGGTACTGGCCGTAGCTCACCTGAACCGATTCGCCGGTCGACAGCGTGATGGTCGGGAACCGCGCATCCGCCGTCGAGAGTGCGGAGTAGGCGTCCGAGGGCACCGACGACAGCCGGCCGGAGAGCGATAACAGCTGCTCGCCCGCCGTGTCGAGGACGTGCGCCTGCTGGCGGAACAGGTCCTCGATGGCGAACCGGTATGCGGCGAGGGCCTCCGAGGCGTTCATCCACGCCCGGATCGTTTCCAGCGGAATCCGCAGCAGCTCGGGGTTGAACCACGACGTCGCCTGCCGCCAGCGCGCGATCAGCAGCTGCACCTTCTGCCGGCGCGCGTTGACGCTGTTGTCGCGCTGGTCCTCGTCGTAGTGCAGGGCGGCGTAATACCAGACGCGATAGGCCAACTGTCCGAGCTCGTCGGCATCCCGATAGGCCTGCAGGAGGCGGTCCGAGCCCTGCGCTAGAGTCCCCTCGTGCGCCCGGTAACGCTGGATCGCCGCGTCGAGCCGCTCGAACGCCGCCTCCCACTCGACCCACGAGGCGAAGATCGACGACAGGTCCCACGTGTACTGCGAGGGGACGTCGCTTCGGGGCGGGACAACGGCAGGCGCGGTGACCGCTGATGAAGTCATCTCCGCATGATACCTTCAGGTCTAGCTCTTCCGATGCGACTTGCCTTTGTTTTGCTGGCGGCTATATGCCTGCTCCCCACTGCCGACCAGACGCCAGATCGGAACGCGGTGCGGTCCCGGCCCATCGTCGTGCTGATCGCGATCGACGGCTGGCGCTGGGACTATCTCGATCGCATGCCGGCTCCTACGCTCCGTGGGCTCGCCAGGCTTGGCGTACGCGCCGAGGCCCTGGTGCCGGTCTTCCCCACGCTGACCTTTCCGAATCACTACACCATCGTCACCGGCCTCCGGCCGGCCCGCCACGGCATCATCTCCAACACGATGCTCGATCCAGGCATTCCCGGGCGATTCGCGTTGTCGGATCAGAAGGTGACCGGCAACCCGGCGTGGTGGAGCGGAGAGCCGATCTGGCAGACGGCGACGCGACAGGGGCTCAAGAGCGCGACGATGTTCTGGCCGGGGTCGGACGTGGCGATCGGCGGCCGCTATCCGACGTATTGGCGACCGTTCGTCGATGCTCTGCCAGCGGCGGACCGGACGACACAGGCGATCGACTGGCTGCGCCAGCCCGATCCGGATCGACCGTCGCTGCTCACGCTTTACTTCAGCGACCTGGACACGGCCGGACACGACGAGGGCCCCGACTCCGCGGCCGTCGCGACCGCCGCCGCCACGGTAGACGCGCAACTGGCGCGACTGGTCAAGGCGGTGGACGATCTCGATCTCGAGGCCCGCGTGCACTGGGTCGTCGTGAGCGATCACGGGATGTCTGCGCTCGGCGCCGACCGGGTGATCGTCCTCGACGACTACATCGACCCGTCAGTGTTGCAGATCGTCGACATCGGGGCGTGGCTCACATTCAACCCCGTCACTCTGTCCGATGACGACGCGTACAACCGGATCGCGAACAAGCATCCGCATCTGCGCGTGTTCCGTTCCTCGGATCTGCCGGCTCGCTACGGGCTGGCCGGCCACCCGCGGCTGGCCCGGATCGTCGGCCTCGCCGACGACGGGTGGACGGTGACGACACGCGAGCGCCTGTCTAAGCGCGAGACTGGCAGCCCATGGGGCGGCGCGCACGGATTCGATCCAGCGTTCACGTCGATGCACGGGCTGCTGATTGCCAGCGGTCCACGGCTGCGGACGGGCATGCGGGTGCCCGCGGTGGAAAACGTCCACCTTTACGCGCTGATGTGCGACGTGCTCGGGCTCCAGCCGGCGCCGCACGATGGCGATCCCACGATCGTGCGTGGTTGGCTCCGGTGAACCGGGGCGTTTACAGGAAGCTCGCCAGCGCCTCGAGGCTCGGCGGGATGCGCTCGATCTCCCTTGGACGGCGCAGCGCCTCGGCCAGCGGCGCGGGAACCTCGACCGCCCGGCCGATCG
>DATLLC010000188.1:0-8013 GCA_035538015.1 Vicinamibacterales bacterium | reverse complement strand
TACTGGAGAACAAGCTGCGGGAATAGCTGCCTTCGTTGCCTTCGTGTCCTTCGTGTCTCACTCGTCCCGGCGGGGGGCGATGCCGAAGGCCTTCATCTTCTTGTAGAGGTTCGATCGTTCGACGCCGAGCATTTCGGCCGTCTTGGACATGTTGCCATGCGCGGCCGCCAGCGCGCGAAGGATGAAGTCCCGCTCGAACTGATCACGCGCCTCGGCGAGGCGGCCGACCGCTCGGGGAGCACCGGGGTCGACCTCCAGCGTCGCGCCGCCGCTGGCGCCATCGTCTCGACCGAGAAACGCCAGGTCCTGAGCGGTGATGGTGTCGCCGGCAACCATGATGATCAAGCGCTCGATCGTGTTCCGCAGCTCCCTGACATTGCCCGGCCACTGGTAATGCTGCAATCGGGCCACGGCCTCCGGCGCCAGTCGCTTGGGCCGTCGTCCGTACTCGGCCGCCATCAGCGCCATGAAATGATCCGCCAATGCCGGGATGTCGTCCGGCCGGTCGCGCAGCGGCGGCACGAAGATGGGAATCACGTTGAGGCGGAAGTAGAGGTCCTCGCGGAAGCGGCCGTCGCGGATCTCGGCCGGGAGCTCCTTGTTGGTCGCGGCCAGCACGCGCACGTCCACCTTGATGCGCTGGGTGCCGCCGACCCGCTCCATGACCTGCTCCTGCAGGACTCGCAGCACCTTGGCCTGCGTCTTCAGGCTCATGTCGCCGATCTCGTCGAGAAAAATCGTGCCGCCATTGGCCTGCTCGAAGCGGCCAGGCTTGTCGGCCACCGACCCGGTGACCGCGCCACGCACGTGGCCGAACAACTCAGACTCGATCAGCTCCTCCGGAATGGCGGCGCAATTCACTTCCACGAACGGCCCGCCGCGCCTGCGGCTCTGATGATGAATCGTGCGCGCCACCAGCTCCTTTCCGGTACCGTTTTCCCCGAGGATCAGGACGCGACCGTTGGTCGGCGCCGCCATCGCCACCTCCTCGCGGAGGTGCCGCATCGCGGCGCTTTCGCCGACCATCGTCTCCTGCCGGTCGACGCGGGCCCGCAGCGCGCGGTTCTCGACCTCGAGGTCGCGCTGCCTGAGCGCATTCCGCACCACCAGCACGGTCTTCTCGAGCGACAGGGGCTTTTCGATGAAGTCGAACGCGCCCATCTTGATCGCGCGGACCGCCGACTCGATGTTGCCGTGGCCGGAGATGATTACCACCTGCACATCGACATGCCGCTCGCCTAGACGCTGCAGGGTCGTGAGACCGTCCATACCGGGCAGCCAGATATCGAGGACGATGAGGTCGTAGGATCGCTGCGCGACCCGGTCGAGGCACTCCTCCCCCGTCCCGACGACCTCGACATCGAAACCTTCGTCGCGGAGCACACCAGCCACCGACGAGCGGACGCCCGGCTCGTCGTCTACGACCAGGATGGACGGCATGCCCTCATCATCCGGGGGAAACTCACAGTGGGAGCTCTATCGTAAACCGGGTGCCGCGAGGCACGTTGTCGGCGACGTCCACCGACCCCCCGTGCTCGGCGACGATTCGCCGGACGATTGCCAGGCCGAGCCCGCTCCCTCGCCCTTTGGTCGAGTAGTAGGGCAGGAACAGCTTTTCGCGCTCGCCCTCGGGAATGCCCGGCCCATCGTCGGCGACGACAATCCGGACGAATCCGTTCGGATGGTCGCGCGCCGTCTCGATGGCGATGGTCCCCATTCGGTTCATGGCCTCGATGGCGTTATCGATCAGGTTGATCAGGACGCGCTTCAACTGCTCGGGGTCGGCGCTGACGTCGACCACGGTCGGATCCATCCGCCGTTCGAACCGCACCGCGGTGAAGAGCCCGTCGTAGAGAGCGAGCGTTTCGTTGATGAGCGCGGCGAGATCCGTGGGTACGGCGCGAGGCGCCGGCATCCGCGCGAACTGCGAGAACTCGTCCACCAATCCCTTCAAGGACTCCACCTCGCCCACGATGGTGGACGTGCACTCCTGCACCAGATCCTGGAGCGGCGGCTCCAGACCGGTCAGCTTGCGGCGAAGCCGCTCGGCCGACAGCTGTATCGGCGTCAACGGATTCTTGATCTCGTGGGCCAGTCGGCGCGCCACCTCGCGCCAGGCGGCAACCTTCTGCGCCCGAATCAGCGGCGTCACGTCGTCGACGACGAGCACCGTCCCGTCGTAGCCGCCGTCGGCGCCGACGACGCGGGTCGCGACCGCGGCCAGATGCCGCTCACGACCTTCCCGAACGAGCGCGATCTCCTGGGCCAGCGAGTCGGTCCGCGCCCGCGCGGACTGGTCCAACAGCTGGTTCACGGGTGCGAGGTCGGGGCGGGAAAAGGCGTCCACGGCCGTCCGCCCCGTCGCCGCCGGATCGAGCTCCAGCAGCCGGATCGCGGCTGAATTGATCGTGCCGATGCGTCCGGACTTGTCGATCGACACGACGCCGGTGGCAATGCGCTCCACGACCGCCTCGATATAGCGCCGGCGGCTCTCACCCTCCTCGTGCTTGCGCTCCAGATCCAGGCTGGCGCGCTCGAGCCGGTGACGGCTCGAGGCCACCTCCGCGGCCATCGTGTTGAAGGCCTCCACCATCACCCCGAACTCGTCAGCGGCCTCGTGCTGAATGCGGTGGTCGTAATGGCCCGCGCCGATCTCCCGGGCGGCCTCCGACAGGGCCTGCACCGGGCGAGTAATCCGCTTGGCGAGGTACAGCCCCAGCCACGTCGAGCCGACGAGGATGAAGAGCGTGACCATGACGAAGAACGACACGTACACCCCGGCCAGCGGCTGACGCAGCACCCGCAGCTGGCTGTAGTCCTCGTACGCCTGCGTCATCCGCCGCGAGCGCTCGGCCAGGCTTCCGGCCAGGTACTCGGACGCCACGACGACGCCGTTGACCGTGTCGTTCGCCCGTACGAGTTGCGCAACGCGCAAGAGTTCGCCGCCCTCGGCAAGCGGCTCGAGAATCCACGGCGAGGCGTCGGCACCCGTGACGGCCTGCGACGCCAGCCGATCGGTGGCGGCGCGGGCCCAGTCCTGCGGAATGGACGGAGACGCCACGTCGACCACGGGCACCACCGTCAAGGCGCCATCCGAGCCGGGGAGCACGCGGTAGACCTGAATCAGTCCCGGTCGCTGGTTTCTGAGCCCAGCCGAGACCAGGGCGCGGACGCGCGTCACGTCAGTGTCAGTCAGGTCGACACGAGCCAGCTCGCGCGCCAGCTGTGCGGCCTCTTCGCTCACCGTGCGCTGGCGCTCCTGGTAGTAGTCGGCCGCGATGCTGTTGGCCGACGACAGGATCTCGTCCACCGGAGTGTTGAACCAGCGATCGACGGCGGTGAGCACGACCCGGCTGCCGACGAGCAGCACGAGCACGGCCGGGATCACCGTCATACCCAGCATCGCGAGCACCAACTTGGCGCGAAACCGCGCGAATGGGAGTCCGCGCCGCCCTTCGACCACCGACTTGATGACATTGCGCGCCAGCAGGAACACGAGCGCAAGCAGCATCGTGAGATTGGTCGCCGACAGGGCATAGAGGACGACCTCGGCCAGGAAGTCCGGCGCGAGGCGCGACGTCCGATCCTCGACGACGAGCAGGCCGGCCAGCACCGCGAGGAGCATCACGATGCCGGCAAGGATCAGGCGCGGATTGTCGCGGAATGGCCGCCGCGCGGCCGGCGCCGGAGCGGCGGCGGTCTGGCCGACGGGCCGAATGGCCGAAGACGATCGCGTGGCAGGCACCAGTCTCTCCCGACTCACCCCTCATCTATCGTGGTGGGGCCATCCCGCAGCACCGGGCCGCGAGGTCAGTCCTTCGCGTTGAGGAGATCCTTCAGCTCCGACATGAACTCCCCGATGTCCCTGAAGTGGCGGTAGACCGAGGCGAACCGGACGTAGGCCACCTTGTCGAGGCGCTTGAGCTCCTCCATCACGAAGGCGCCAATCTCCTGTGTCGCGATCTCCTTTTCGGCTTTCTCCTGGAGCATCGATTCGACGCGGTCGGCCACGTCTTCGATGGCGGCGACGCTCACCGGGCGCTTCTCGCACGCCTTCAGCAGCCCGGCCATCAGCTTCTGCCGCTCGAAGCGCTCGCGCGTCCCGTCCTTCTTCACCACCATATACGGGATTTCGTCGATGCGCTCGTAGGAGGTGAAACGCCGATGGCACTCCTCGTTCAGGCACTGCCGCCGCCGCCTGATCACGTCGCCCTCGCGACTCTCGCGGGAATCCACCACCTTGTCGCCGAGGTGGCCGCAGTAGGGGCACTTCATGCTTTCACCTCGGCCGGCTCGGAGGTCTGCGTCACCTGTTTGAGGCGTTGCAGGTTCAACCCGTCCTGCACCGCGAACCAGAAGCCCAGGACCGTGACGGGCACAAACGACGTGGCATGCAGGAGGATGGCGGCACCGACCGCAGCATCGTTGTCGGCGCCAAAGAAGGCGGTGGCCCCCAGACGGAACGCTTCGTGAAATCCGCCGACAGCGCCCGGCGTCGGCACGGCCACGCCGACCACAAGCAGGGCCAGCATCAACCAGGAGCCGGCCATGGGCATGTCGATGTGAAAGGCTTGCGCCACGGCCCACGTCTCACCGCAGATGACCAGCCACAGCACCACGGACCACCCCAGGCTGGCGAGCAGTCGCTCGGGCCGGCGGAGGACTCCAAACCCCGAGGCGAACAGACGTATCAGGCGCCCGAGCGCGCTCGCGATCCGAGTCGGCAGGACGGCCTCCGCGCGGGCCACCCATGCCCGCAGCCAGTCCGGGTGGCCGGCCAGCACGTACATCGCAATCATCGAGGCCAGCGCGACTGGCGCCATGACGAGGCCCCCGAGGCGAACCGCGGCATACAACGTGGAATCGCGGGCGGCCATCCCAGGATCGAACACCAGAAGGTAGGTGGCGAGGAGGAGCAGGATGGCCACGAGATCGAGGATGCGCTCCACGACGATTGTGGCAAACGTCGCGGTCGCGCTCAGCCCCTCGCGTCGGGCGAGCAGATACGGACGCAGCACCTCGCCGGCCCGCGCTGGCAGCACCGACGAGGCCGCAAAGCCGATGACGGTGGTGCGAAAGGCAACGCCAAAGCGCGTGGGGCCGAGTGGCTCCAAAAGGTATTGCCACCGTTCGGTCCGGACCACATACGTGATCAGCGTGAGCGCCACCGCCAGCACCAGCAGCTCGGGGCGTGCTGTCCGCACCGCCTCGGCGACGCGACCGAGGTCGGCGTTGCGGAGGAACACGGCCATCAGCCCGAGGGCCAGGGCCGATACGGCAAGCGCGCGCGCGGCGGATCGCAAGACAGCCATCATGTTATACGCAAGGGCGGTGCGGCCCGGAATGTGGGGCAGAGAACCGAACTCTCGTGCCCGCCGCAGATTAACCCCACAATTCACTTGAGTTGACGATGCCATCAGCCCAGACTCCCGCTCGTATGCGCCCGTTCCATCTGATCAACGAGCGGTTGGAACGACCACTCAAGTGAGCTGAGGGGTTAGACCGGCCGGCCGGCTCGATGCGTCAGCACGCGTCGCGCGGGGCCGTCGTGGATCACTCTGACGTCTTGCGTCCGCCGCACAGGGTCGCTAGGATCGGAGACTTCGTGAGCGTCGCCCCCATCCTCGACACCAACCTCTCCGATCTCACGCTCGTCCGTCGCGGCAAGGTGCGTGACGTCTACGCGGTGGACGATGCGCTCGTCATGGTCGCGACGGATCGCATATCGGCGTTCGATTACGTGTTGGGGTCGGGCATTCCCGACAAGGGCCGCGTCCTCACCCAGCTCTCTGGATTCTGGTTCAATCGGACGCGCGAGATCGTGCCCAACCACCTGATTAGCACCGTGGTGGCCGAATATCCCGCGGCCGCACGCGCCCATGCGCCGCTTCTCGAGGGCCGCTCGATGCTGGTGCGCCCCACCACGCCGCTCCCGGTCGAGTGCGTCGCTCGCGGCTATGTCTCGGGCTCGGGATGGAAGGACTACCAGGCCGGCGGCGAGATCTGCGGCCACCGGCTGCCCGCGGGCCTCCACGAATCCGACCGGCTGCCCGAGCCGCTGTTCACGCCGGCGACCAAGGCCGAGTCCGGTCACGACGAGAACATCAGCGAGGACGCGGCCGCGGCGATCGTCGGTGGCGACTTGCTGGCGCGCCTGAAGACCCTGACCCTGCGGCTCTACCAGTTCGGCGTGGACCACGCTGCGCGCTGCGGCATCATCCTGGCGGACACGAAATTCGAGTTCGGCCTCACCGACGCGGGCGAACTGCTCCTGATCGACGAAATGATGACGCCCGACTCGTCGCGCTACTGGCCCGCCGATCTGTATGCGCCGGGCGGGCCCCAGCCCAGTTTCGACAAGCAGTACGTGCGGGACTACCTCGAGTCCATCAAATGGAACAAGCGGCCGCCGGTCCCCTCCTTGCCTCCCGACGTGGTCGCGCGGACGAGGGAAAAGTATCTGGACGCCTACCGTCGCCTCACCGGGACCGATCTGGTCACCGCGGCCTGAGCTGGGAACTCGACTGTGCGGGAAATCCTCGACCAACTCGTCGCCGACATGGTGGACAAGGGCATCCGCTACGACGAGGCGCAGCGTGAGTTCGAGAAGCGATTCATCTCGCGGGTGGTGCAGAAGGCCCACGGGAACCTGAGTCGCGCCGCCGACACGCTCGGCATGCATCGGAATACCCTGACCCGGAAGCTCAAGGACCTGCGCATCAGGCCGCGCTGACGCGGCCCTCGTTGGGGGCGCCGGGCCCGCCAGCGGGCCGGACGGGGGCTCTTGACAGGACCCGGCCGCCTACCTACACTTAGCAGTCGACTATACTGACTGCTAGCCTTGAATGGGGTCGAGTGCTAGCAGACACGTGGAACCCCTGTTAAACACCAACTACCCCGATGGTTCGCTGGCACGACCCGTGGCGGCAGGCATCGGGGACGGCAACCCCTGGCAAGACGGAGTAACGAGCATGGCGTTGAGACCGCTTCACGACCGTATCCTCGTGCAGCGCACCGAGGAAGAAGAGCAGAAGGTTGGCGGCATCATCATCCCGGATTCGGCCAAGGAAAAGCCGCAGCAGGGCAAGGTGATCGCCGTCGGAGCCGGCAAGGCCGACAAGGACGGCAAGCGCATCGCGCTGGACGTCAAGGAAGGCGACACCATCCTGTTCGGGAAGTACTCGGGACAGGAAGTGAAGGTGGACGGCGAGGATTACCTGATCATGCGCGAGGATGAAGTGCTCGCCGTGGTCGAGAGCAAGAAGTAGGACGGAGACTCACGACAATGGCAAAGCAGATCATCTACGGCGAGCAGTCCCGCCAGGCCATCCTGCGCGGCGTCAACCAGCTCGCGGACGCGGTGAAGGTGACCCTCGGCCCCAAGGGCCGCAACGTCGTCCTCGACAAGAAATTCGGCTCCCCCACCATCACCAAGGACGGGGTGACGGTGGCCAAGGAAATCGATCTCAAGGACCCGCTGGAGAACATGGGCGCGCAAATGGTGCGCGAGGTCGCGAGCAAGACGTCGGACACGGCCGGTGACGGCACGACCACGGCGACGGTCCTGGCCCAGGCCATCTACCGCGAAGGCGCCCGCAACGTGGTGGCCGGAGCCAACCCGATGGAGCTGAAGCGCGGCATCGAGAAGGCCGTCGAGGCGATGACCGCCGAGATCAAGAAGATGGCCAAGCCGGTCAAGGGCAACATGATCGCCCAGGTCGGCACCATCTCGGCCAACGCCGACGAGACCATCGGCAAGATCATCGCCGAGGCCATGGAGAAGGTCGGCAAGGACGGCGTGATTACGGTCGAAGAGGCCAAGACGCTCGAGACGACGCTCGACGTGGTCGAGGGCATGCAGTTCGACCGCGGCTACCTGTCCCCCTACTTCGTGACGGATCCGGAGCGCATGGAAGTGGTGCTCGAGAACCCCGTCATCCTGATTCACGAGAAGAAGATCAGCTCGATGAAGGACCTGCTGCCGGTGCTCGAGCAGGTGGCGCGCCTCGGCCG
>DATLLC010000187.1:0-7637 GCA_035538015.1 Vicinamibacterales bacterium | reverse complement strand
CGGATGTCGACGAGGTTGGCGAAGGTGACGACGCGGACGTCCTCGGCCCGTTCCAGCTCGGGACCGTAGACACTGCTGAAGCGCGTCGGCGGGCTGTACTGGTAGTACCGCTGCTCGATGTTCGACGAGACGGGCAACAGGGGCTTCGACGTCCGGTCCGACCGCTCGTTCGCGTCCCACTCGAACTCCCCGATCTCGAGCGTCTGGCACGCCTTCCGGAACCAGCGCACGAGATCCGAGTACTTCAGGGGCCAGCCGCTGTCGGGGATGTAGTCGCGCCGTTCGAAGTCCTGCGGCATGAGCGGCCGGCACCAGCCGTTCCAGTGTCCCGTGGTCCCACCGAGCGACCGAATCCGCATCCGGCGAAGGTCCCAGGTGTCGATTCCGGTCATGCGGCCTTCGGAGAGCGCCTGGGTTGCTTCGTCGCGCTCGACCCCGCCGCTCTCGAGCAACACGACCGACAGGCCCGATCCACGCAAGTCCATCGCGATGGTCATGCCGGCAGCGCCGGCGCCGGCGATGCAGACGTCCGCCTCGAGCGTTGCGCCCTCATCGAGGGTCCGGCCGTCGATCAACATGGAGCTTGTGGGCCGTAATTCTACATCGGCCCGCCACCGACCTCATCGAGCACGTCAAAGAGTGGTGTCGTCGCGCTGTAGGGAGCCGATAGCCAGCGCTAGATTACGAGCTGACAGAACTACCCTCCTCGAGTGACATCCTGCCTAGTGGCCCGTAACCGCTGAATCGGTAGCATCTTTCGGGCGGGGCATCCCGGCTGGCGGCGTTGCTCCTGCCTGACATGTGCTCAACATGCTCAGTCGTCGCGCCTGGCCATCCGGGCGCCGCGCGCCGAAATCCGCTACCGATTCGGGCGGTTACGGGCCACTGGCCGCCTCAACCGTCCCTCAGGCCCCGGGCTGGGGCCCACGTCCGTTGACACGACGCACCTTCTGACGTTGACTGTCGACCATGCAGACGCCACAGCCCGTCCGCGTCATCCTTACCGCGGGTCGTCGCGCGCGTATCGCCCTGCACGTCGGCGTGGCGCTGGCCATGACGCTGGTTCCCGCAACGGCTTCGGGACAGGCGGGTCGGCCGGCCACCGGACAGCGGGCGCCAGCACCGCCGAAGCCTGCTGTCGTGGCTGCCGGGACCGTCCGCGTGCTCGCGGCTCACACCAACGTGCACTCCGGGCCGAGCACCGGTCAGGAGGTGCTCGTGCTCGCTCCGAAGGGCACGATCCTGAAGGTGAGTGGCCGTGACAAGGAATGGATCCAGGTCGAGCTCACCCCGGAGCTGCGCAAGACCGGGATCGTGATGCGCTGGTACAAGGACGAGACCCGCGGCTGGGTGCACGACTCGACGGTCGAGCTCAGCGCGCCGAAGCCATCTGGCCCGGGCGCCTTCGGCGCTTGGTTGTAGCGATGAATGTATCGACGGATCTTGCGAGCGCTGGCGCTCTCTGCACATTCGCGCGGGTGACGATCCCCTCCTGATCGCCGAACACGAACAGCAGATCGGGCTCCAGCACGTCGCGGTCCGACAGCACGACGTCGAGCGGGCCCAGGAAGATCCGGCCCACGTGCGGCCGGCTCTCCAGGAACGTCGCAATCGACAGGTGCAGACGTCCCACGAGCACCTGGTGCCACACGTTCGGCGAGGGCGTCACGTAGTGCACCCCGTCGATGAGCTCGTGCCCGCTTGCCATCCTCCGATCCGCGCTGTGCCGTGGGGGGCGAGTACCTGGCGTCCCGAATGCCTGGCGTCCTCCCGCGCGAAGGTCTGATAAGGGCGTTCCGTCGACCACCGCCCCCGCAAATACCGACTATCGTCCCGGAACCCACGCGGGTTGACGTGCATGGACGGATGGCACCGATTCAGCCCTGGGGCGAATTCTGTCGCGTCTCCCGGTCCAGGACATTAGACTCCCCGCATGAACCGCGCCGATTGTCGCCGCACCTGGTCGAGCCTCGTCTTAGCCGGCGCCGTGGCGGCGTTGTGTGCTCATCCCGCCACGCTCCTGGCGCAGCCGGACCCCGACGTGCAGGCGCTTCGCGAGGATCTGAAGGGACGTCGCGCTCGCCTGATGGCGAAACTGGGCGACAACACCATCGCCATTCTCTGGAGCGCCCCGGCCCGCGTCTATTCACGGGACGTCGACTACGAATACCGGCAGGACAGCGACCTGCTCTACCTCACCGGCGTCGAGCAGGCCGACACCATCCTCGTCCTGGTGCCCGGCAGCCGCCGCCGCAAGGAGTTCCTGTTCGTCTCACCGTCGAATCCGCGCCGCGAACATTACGTCGGGCGTTACCTCAGCGCCGACGAGGCGCGCGCGCGCACCGGCATCGACACGATCTTCACGACCGATGAGTTCGAGCCGTTCCTGGCGTCGCTGTTCGGCCGCCGGCCGTACGGCCTGCCGGTGGACGAGGCGCGCGACAACGACGATCACGACAGTTTCTTCGGCGCCCTCGATGCCGGGACGGCGCGTCTGGCGCTGCGTCTCGAGTCGCCGCCGGGAATGAGCGAACCGCTGACGGAGGAATACGTGTTCGCCAATCGCGCCCGCGAGCGCCTGATTGGCGTCTCGATCGTGAACCTGGCACCGGCGGTGCACGGGCTGCGCCAGGTGAAGACGCCGTACGAGCAGAAGCTGTTGAAGGAGAGCGTCGACATCTCGTCGGAGGCTCACCTGGCCGGCATGCGGGCGGCGCGCCCGCAGCGCTATGAGCGCGAAGTGGAGGCTGCGATCGAGGACGTCTATCTCGCGCGGGGAGCGATGTCGCCCGGCTACCCGTCAATCGTCGGCAGCGGACCGAACGCCACCGTGCTCCACTACTCCGCTTCGTCGCGCCGCATGCTCGAGGGCGACCTGCTGCTCGTCGACGCGGCCGCGAGCTACAAGGGGCTGACGGGCGACATCACGCGCACCTACCCGGCCAGCGGCCGCTTTACGCCGGTGCAAAGAGAGATCTACGAGCTGGTCCTGGCGGCGCAGGACGCCGGCATGAAAGCGGCGCGCATCGGCGCGCGCACCGTCGACATCGAGCGCGCCGCGGAGGCGGTCGTCAAGGCGGGGCTGCTCAAGCTCAATCTCATCACCGACGCCAGCGGCCTGCAGTTCCGCACGTGGTACACGCATGGCATCTGCCACTGGATCGGCATCGACGTCCACGACGTGGGCGACTACCGCCGCCCCCTCGAAGCGGGCATGGCGTTCGTCATCGAGCCTGGCATCTACATCCGTCCCGAAGCGCTGGAGCAGCTGCCGGACACGCCCGAGAATCGTGCCTTCCGAGAGAAGGTTCGCCCGGCCGTCGATCGCTACGCGGGGGTTGGCGTGCGGATCGAGGACTCGTTCCTTCTCGCCGATACGGAGCTGATTCGGCTATCGGCGAAGGTGCCGCGCACGCTCGAGGAAATCGACGCCTTCATGCGTGGCCGTCAGTGAGCTCGAGTTCCGGCGACCAGTCCACGGCGTGGAGCGCACGCACGCGAGCGCACAGCCGGCGAGGGAGAATGTTAGACACCTCAGCCAGAGCGTGCGATGTTGGCGCGGGGCTTCAGGCGGATTAGGCCGGCAACCCCATCCCGGTCGCCGCTGCGGTCACAATGCAGCCACACGAACAGTTCGCCGCGCGCCTGGATGGCCCGATGCCGATGCTGGCCCTGGCGCCGATGCAGGAGGTCACGGATGGCGCCTTCTGGACGCTCATCCACCGGTACGGCGGCGCCGACGTCTACTGGACGGAGTATTTCCGCGTCCATGCCGAGTCGACGCCGGAGAAACGCATTCTCGACGCCATCAAGCGCAACACCACTGGGCAACCCGTCGTCGCGCAGATGATCGGCAACGACATTCCCGCGCTCGTCCGCACGGCCAAGGCCCTGCAGCAGTTCCCGATCGCCGCGATCGACCTCAACCTGGGATGTCCCGCGCCCATCGTCTACAAGAAGTGTGCGGGCGGGGGACTGCTCCGCGAGCCGCAGCGCATCGACGCCATCCTTGGCGCATTGCGTGATGCGGTGCACGTCAAGTTCACCGTCAAGAGCCGTCTGGGTTTCTCGACGCGGGAGGAGTTCGACGGATTACTGGCGATCTTCGCCCGGCACTCGATAGACGCTCTCACCGTGCACGCCCGCACGGTGGCGCAGCTCTATCGGCTGCCCGTGCATTACGACCTCATCCGCCATGCCTCGGAGACGATGCCGTGTCCGGTCATCGCCAACGGCCACGTGCACTCGGCGACGCAGGCGCAGACCGTGCTGGCTGAGACCCGGGCACGCGGCCTCATGATCGGGCGCGCCGCCATTCGCAGTCCGTGGCTGTTCAACCAGATCCGTCAGCAGCTGCGCGGCGAGGCCGTGACCCTGCCGACGGGGCGCGACGTCTGGGCCTACATCCGCGCGCTATGGGATTCGCAGGCAGGTCTGGACAGGCCGGAGAAGTCGCAATGCGAGCGGATGAAGAAGTTCCTCAACTACCTGGGCGAAGGCGTACCCGCACCGTTCCTGCACCAGATTCGCCGCACGCAGACCGCGTCCGAGTTCCACCATATCTGCGCGAGCTTCCTCGACCACGACCAGCCCATGGTGCTGGCACCGGCCGAGCCCGGCACGTAGCCGGGCCTCAGAACGAACCGGCTTTCAACGCGAAGATGGCCGCCAGTTCGGGATGGTCGTCCCGTCCCACGACGCGCCTGGCGACGTACTCGCCCAGCATGATCCCGTGCTTGTATCCGTGACCGGATCCGCCGCCGACCAGCCACACGTTGCTCAACTCCGGGTGCTGGGTGACGATGAAGTGCTCGTCGATGCTGTCTTCGCGCTGGCAGATCTTGCTGTCGACGAGCGGCTGGTTCGCGAGCGCCGGAAACCACTTCGCGGCAAACGCGCGCCCCTTCCGCAGCTCCTCCGCCGTCAGCGAGTGCTCCTGCGTATCAGGATCGACGAGCACGGGCTCGAAGGTCGGGACCACCTTGAATCCCTTGCCCTCGATGCTCGGGAAACCATAGGCGTTGTCGACTGACCAGGTTGGGAAGTTCGGGTAGGTGAAGCGCTCGTCGCCGGGCGGCGTGCCGTAGAAGTACACCGCCCGCCTGGGCGTCTGGAGCTTGCCTGCCATGACCGAGGGGAAGACCTTCGGCAGCCAGGGCCCGCAGGCGAACACGAACGTCTGGGCTGCCACCCGCGAGCCGGTCGAAAGCGCGATGTCCTGCAACGTGCCCGAGGCGGGCTGCCCCAGCGCCACCTTCGCGGTTACGAGCCGTCCGCCCTTCTTCTCGAAGGCCTGGGCGACGGCCACGCATCCTTCGCGCGCCTTCAACACGCCGGTGCTCGGCGTGTACATCGCGAAGTCGATGCTCTCGAAATTCATCTGCGGGTACTGCCGCACGAGCTCGTCGTGCCCGAGGAGCTCGTATTTCACTCCCAGCTTGTCGAACACCTTTCGGGTGTCGGTGAGCTCCTTGGTCCACCCGGGTGTCAGCGACAACTGGCCGGTCTCGAAGAAGAGCTTCCTGCCCCACTCCTTCTCTCTCGCCTGCCATCGCCCGAAGGCTTCCAGGACCCACCGCGTGTAGATCTCCCGCTCGCCATAGGCCGCCCGGATCTGCCGTGACTCACCGCCCGAGGTGGCGCGGGAGTTGCCGGGGCCATACTGGTCGATCAGCGTGACGGTGAAGCCCATCTCGCGCAGATAGAGCGCCGTCCAGCCTCCAAAGGCGCCGGCGCCGACGACCACGATTTCGGCGTTGCGATTGGCGGCGGTCTGGCGGCCGGCCAGCATGGGGTCGCCGAAGGCCAGCGCGCCGACGCCGCCGCTTGCGGTCTTCAGGAACTTCCGTCGATTGACCGGCGTCATGTATCGCCTCCTGGCCTGCCTGCCCCGCGTGTTACATTCCACATCCGTCCGGAGGCTTCGCTTGTACTACGAAACCGACAATAACGATCACGGCCTGCGCTACAACCCGCTCAAAGCCTGCGTCGTGCCCCGCCCGATCGGGTGGTTCACGACCATCGACCCGGCGGGCGTGGTCAACCTTGCCCCGTTCAGCTTCTTCAACGTGCTCAGCTACGACCCGCCGTTTGTCATGTTCTCGGCCGGCGTCCACGAGGCCGACGGATCGAAGAAGGACACGGTCGCCAACGTCGAGGCGACCGGCGAGTTCGTATACAACATGGCGACCTGGGCGCAACGGGAACAGATGAACCAGACCGCGTTCATCGTCGATCGCAGCGTCGACGAGATGGCGGCCGCCGGGCTCGAATCGCTGCCGTCCCGCCTCGTGCGTCCGCCGCGCGTCAAAGGCTCGCCGGTGCAGTTCGAGTGCCGGCTGCATCAGATCGTGACCCTCCCCGGCCGCAAGCCGGCGTCGGACCACCACGTGGTCATCGGCCGCGTGCTTGCCGTTCATATCGACGATGAGGCGCTGACGGCCGACGGACGTATCGACGTGCTCAAGATCCGACCGATCGCGCGGCTCGGGTACAAGGACTACACCTCGGTCGAATCGGTATTCCAGATGGAGAAGCGGACGCCCGAGGACGCGGTCGTGGCGCAGTGAGCAGCACACTCCATTGGCGCACGCGGCTGATCGCTGCGACCCCGGACGTGCCAGCAGGCTTCCATTCGCTCGCGCCGGCGGTGCATCGTGGCTCCACCGTCGTGTTCAATCGGCTGAGCGAAGCGGTCGACGACTGGCGGCAGGCGGAGCGCTACACCTATGGCCTCTACGGCACGCCGACCACGCTGGAGCTCGCGGCGCGCATCGCGGCGCTCGAGGGCGCGCATCACTGCTTCGTGGCACCGGGAGGGCAGGCGGCGCTGGCGCTCGTGTTCCTGGCGTACTGCCGCGCCGGCTCGCACGTGCTCATTCCCGACAGCGTGTACGGGCCCACCGCCGAACTCGGCGATGACCTGCTCGCCGGCCTCGGTGTCGAGGTCGAACGCTACGATCCGCTGATCGGAGACGGCATCGCCGCGCGGATCCGCCCCGATACGGCCTTGATCTGGTGCGAGAGCCCGGGCTCGATCACTATGGAGGTGCAGGATCTACCGGCGATTGTCACCGCGGCTCGGGCGCGAGGCGTCGCCGTGGCGCTCGACAACACCTACGCCGCCGGCGTGCTGTTCGACGCCTTCGAGCATGGCGTGGACGTCAGTGTGCAGGCCCTCACGAAGTATGTCGGAGGGCACAGTGATCTGCTGCTCGGTACCGTGTCGGTCGCACATCAGCAGGCCTATGCCTGCGTCGGCCGTGCCCATCGCCTGATCGGCATGGCGGTCTCACCCGACGACTGTGCGATGGCGCTGCGCGGCCTGCAGACGCTCGGCGTGCGGCTCGAGCGCCTCGAACAGAGCACCCTGGCGGTGGCGGGCTGGCTCGCGGAGCGTCCCGAGGTCGCCGAGGTGCTTCACCCGGCCCTGCCAGGCTGCCCTGGCCACACCATCTGGGCCCGCGACTTCATGGGCTCGGCGAGCGTGTTCTCGATCGTGCTCGGGGAGGACTGGTCGGCTGCCCGCACCACCCGGTTCGTCGATGCCTTGCGCCTGTTTCGGATCGGCTTCAGCTGGGGCGGCGTGACCAGCCTCGTGATGGCATATCTGGACCTGCCGCGGCTCGGTGCACGCC
>DATLLC010000186.1:0-9120 GCA_035538015.1 Vicinamibacterales bacterium | reverse complement strand
AACCCGTCTAGCTGGCTTGGGAAGCCAGAGCATTACCACTATGCTAAGCCCGCACTTGTTGACGGGCCGATTGTACCATGCGGCCCGCGGGCAACGCTGAAGGCTGAATTCTGAATGCTGACGTAACTGGCAAGGTCGAAGTTGGAACCTTCCAGCTCTTAGCTTCCAGCTCCTAGTGTCCTGTAACCGTGGTTCGTGACATTGGTTGCGCGGCCCGCGCGTCGACGGTGCGCTGGGCGAATCGGGCGATGCTCGCCAGGATCTCGTCGGCGCTCTTGGTCCAGACGAACGGCTTGGGATCGGCCTGATGGGCCGCTATGAACTCCTGGATCGCCGCCTTGAGTTGGGGCACGCTGCGGAACGTCCCGCGCCGGATCTGTTTCATCGTCAGCTCGGCGAACCAGCGTTCCACCAGGCTGAGCCACGAGCCGTACGTGGGGGTGAAGTGCACGTGAAAACGCGGGCGTTTGGCAAACCAGTTTCGGATCAGCGCCGTTTTGTGCGTGCTGTAGTTGTCCATGATGATGTGCACGTCGAGTCGACGGGGGACGCGCGCGTCGATCAGGTCGAGAAACTCGCGGAACTGCGCGGATCGATGTCGCTGATGAAATTGGGTGATCACCTCGCTCGTTTTGGCGTTGAGCGCGGCGAACAAGGTCGTCGTGCCGTGACGCTTGTAGTCGTGCGTCCGGCGTTCCACTTGGCCGGGTTGCATTGGCAACAGCGGTTGCGTGCGATCGAGGGCCTGGATCTGCGGCTTCTCATCGACGCAGAACACCGCCGCATGGGCCGGAGGATCCAGGTACAGGCCGACAATATCGCGGACCTTCTCGACGAGCAGCGGATCGTTGGACAGTTTGAACGTCTCGCTCCGATGCGGCTGCAGTCCGAACGTGTGCCACATGCGGCTGATGGCCGTGTGACTGAGGCCGACGGCTTTCGCCATCTCGCGCGTACTCCAGTGCGTAGCTCCGCGTGGCGTCGTTTCCAGCGTGCGAATGATCACGTCTTCCACCTGCGCATCGGTGATCGTGCGCTTGGCGCCGGGACGCGGCTCATCGTACAGCCCGTCCAACCGATTCACGATGAACCGCCCGCGCCATTTACAGACCGTTCCGGGCGTGACGTGCAGCCGCCGCGCGACCACCTTGCTGTCGGCGCCGTCGGCGCATGCCAAAATAATGCGCGCCCGACGCGCCAGTGCCGCGGCCGATCGCGATCGGTGCGCCAGCGACTCCAAGCGTTGCCGTTCTTCCGTCGTCAAGATCAACGCAACCTTTGGGCGTCCCTTCCGCATGCTCGCCTCCTTGTACGGGAGTACGAGCGGGCCGCGCCATTTGTTTCAGTTTCTACGGTTACAGGACACTAGGTGCTCAGTGCTGGGTGCTCGGTGCGCCTCGGTGCTGCTGCGGCTTAGTGCTGGGTGCGACGTGCGGAGTGCGGAGTGCTGAGTGCTGAGTGCTGAGTGCTGAGTGCTGAGTGCTCTGTGCGACGTGCGCCCGTGGCGGTGCGCTTCGGTGCTCAGGTCAGAGCACTGAGCACGCAGCACACGCACGCAGCACACACGCACGCAGCACACACGCACGTAGCACACGCACGTAGCACACGCACGTAGCACAAAGCACGTAGCACGTAGCACGTAGTACGTAGTAGGCGCACCGAGCACGGAGCACTGAGCACCTTATCGCAGCGCCCTGAGCAACTGCGCCGCGGCGTCCCGTTCCCGCTTCGCCGATGGCGGCGCTGTCGCCAGCAACTCGCGATATACGGCCGCCGCGCGCTCGCGCTGCCCGCTTTCCTGCAGGGCGATCCCCAGATTCAGTCGCGCCTCGTGGAACTGCGTCTCGCGCTTCAGCGCGCGCTCGAACAACGGGACCGCGTCTGCTGCCCTTCCCGACTCCACCAGCAGGGTGCCCAGGCCGTTGAGCGCGTCGGCGTAGTCTCCGTCGGACTGGACCGCTCTTCGGTAGGCCTGCTCTGCCGCGGACCTGTTACCGAGCGCGCGGCGCGCGTTACCGAGGTTCGTCCAGTAGGAAGGGTTCGTGGGATCGAGCTGCGTCGCACGGTCGAATGCCGCTGCGGCTTCGCCGTGCCGCCCGGCATCCGCATGCAGCAGCCCGAGACCGTTCTGCGCCATCGCGCTCGAACCATCGAGCGCCAGCGCGGCCTGCTCCGCGCGCGCCGCCTCCTGCGGCTCGCCAGCGTCGCGTGCGGCGACGGCGAGATCGTGAAACAGAGAGGGATCGGTCGGCCACTTCGCTGCGGCCGCTTTATAAACCCGGACGGCCCCCTGCGCATCGCCCGCGTCCTTCAACGCGCGCGCGTATGTCGTTTGGAAGACGGGCGCTTCCTGATGTTCGGCCGCGAGTGTCTTCAGTGTCGCGGCCGCCGCTGCGGCATCTCCACGTTGCAGTTGCCCCAGCGCCTGCTCGAACTGCGTCCATGCGCCGATGGTTCGCGCCGGATTGGGCGCTCGCGAATCATCGGAGCCGACGGCAGGCGATCCGCTGACGTATCCCAAGGCGCGCAGGCGCTCGGACACTTCTGGACTGACTGTGTCGCTGGATCGCTCGCCCGCCTGTAGTTTCACCAGAGCCGCCGACATGGCTTGAACGACGCCGGCATGATCCTGGGCGACGTTCCTTTCTTCACGCGGATCGCCCGTGATGTCGAACAGCTCCGTTTCGGAGGAGCCAATCAGCTTCCACCGTTCGTCCGTCAGCACGGAGAGCCCGTGCCACCCGGCCCTGCGCGGATAGCGGCTCTCGGAATAGACGGGAAGTCGATCCGCACGCTCGCGAATCCCTGTCGCCTGCTGCAGGCGAGGACCGACTTCCGCGAGCGATATCGGCTCTCTCACCATGTGAGGCCCCGCGCCAGGTAGAGCGATCACGAGCGGCACGCGCAGTGTCGCGTCGTATGCGAGCATTCCGTGTGTCTGCTCGCCATGCTCGCCAAGCGCCTCGCCGTGATCGCCCGCGATCGCAACAACGGTGGACTGCAGAAGCCCGGTGATTTCAAGAGCGTCTATCACACGGCCCACCTGCGCGTCGGCGTACGCGACTTCGCCGTCGTACGCATTGCCGCCCGCCTTCCGCAGATACTCGGGCGGAGGCGCATACGGCGCATGCGGATCGTACAGGTGGATCCAGAGAAAGAAAGTCTGATTGCTGAGTGCCGAATGTTGAAGTAAGGCGCAAGGTGGAACGGCGCAAGGCTGCGACGAAAGGCCGAGCCAGGCAAGTGCGGCGTCAACGACCTCGCCTCCCGGACGTTCGGCCTCGAGCTGCTCGGCGCGTGCCATGTCACGCCGCACCGCATCGTCGTAGGTATCGAAGCCTTCGTCGAGGCCGAACCGGCGATTGAGGACGTATGCGCCGACGAAAGCCCCCGTCCGGTAACCGGCATCTTTGAACGCGCGCGCGATGGTTGGCGTCTTGCGGTCGAAGAGGACGCCGTTCTCGCGTACGCCGTGAACCGGCGGCAGCGCGCCGGTCATGATCGAGGTGTGTGACGGAAGCGTCAGCGGCGCGGCCGCCCGCACATTCGTGAAGGAGGTCCCGCGACTGGCGAGGCGGTCGATCGACGGCGTGATCCCCCGCCCGACACGGTCGAGGCGAAGGGTATCGATGGTGATGAGGAGGACGTTAAGCCGCTGTCCGCGACCCACCATCGGCGGTCCGGAAATGCGAGAGACGCTCCACCGCCACCACCCCAAAGCAGCGGCCGCGACAACCACGAGGATAAAGGCGCGCCTCACCGTCTGATTATCGACATCGTTGAGGAACGCAGACATGAGAAGGCGTCCAGACGGCTTCCTCAGGCCTCGCGGCTGCGCGGAGCCGACGGCTCAACACGACGACACGAGGACACGACGCACACGACGCCATTCTGTGATGTCGCGACCGCCGATTTCCATCGGATTGTCCAACCACACAAATGCTCTTCGTGGCCATCGTGCCGTCGTGCAGTCGTGATCTGCCGTCAGCGCGTCCATGCGCGTTCTGCGGGTCGAATGGTGATGCTAGTACCGATAGTGATCGGGCTTGTATGGACCTTCGACCGGAACGCCGATGTACCTCGCCTGCTCCGGCGTGAGCTTCGTGAGCTTCACCCCGAGGTGGTCAAGATGCAGCCGCGCGACCTCCTCATCGAGATGCTTCGGCAGGATGTAGACCTTCTTCTCGTACTTGTCGTTGTTCTGGTGCAGCTCGAGCTGCGCAATGACCTGGTTCGAGAACGAGGCCGACATCACAAAACTCGGGTGACCCGTCGCACATCCGAGATTCATCAGGCGGCCTTCGGCGAGCACCATCACCGAGTGCCCGTCGGGGAAGCGGAACTCGTCGTACTGCGGCTTGATGTTGATGCGCTCGAGGCCCTTGACCTTCTTCAATCCCGCCATGTCGATCTCGTTGTCGAAGTGGCCGATGTTGGCGACGATCGCCTTGTCCTTCATCTTCGCCATGTGGTCGGCGGTGATGATGTTGAGGTTGCCGGTCGCAGTGACGAAGATATCCGCCGTCGCCACGACGTTCTCGAGCGTGTTGACCTCATAGCCTTCCATTGCCGCCTGCAGCGCGCAGATCGGATCGATCTCGGTGATCAGGACGCGCGTGCCCTGACCGCGCAGCGCCTGCGCGCAGCCTTTGCCGACTTCGCCGTAGCCGAACACGACCGCGGTCTTGCCGCCGATCAGGGTGTCGGTGGCGCGGTTGATGCCGTCGACCAGGGAGTGGCGGCAGCCGTACTTGTTGTCGAACTTCGACTTGGTGACGGCGTCGTTGACGTTGATCGCCGGGAAGAGGAGGGCGCCGTCGCGCTGCATCTCGTACAGGCGGTGGACGCCCGTGGTGGTCTCCTCGGTGACACCGCGGATCTCGGACGCCAGCTGGGTCCACTTCTGTGAGCCGTCGGTGATGGTGCGGTTGAGCAGTTCGAGGATGACGCGGTGCTCGTCGTTCTCGGCGGTGTCGACCGAGGGGACCTTGCCGTCCTTCTCGTACTCGACGCCCTTGTGGACGAGGAGGGTGGCGTCACCGCCGTCGTCGAGGATCATGTTGGGGCCGCCGGTGGGGCTGTCCGGCCAGGTCAGCGCCTGCTCCGTGCACCACCAGTACTCCTCCAGGGTCTCGCCCTTCCAGGCGAAGACCGGGACGCCCTGCGGGTTGTCGGGCGTGCCGTTCGGACCAACGGCGATGGCGGCCGCGGCGTGGTCCTGGGTGGAGAAGATGTTGCAGGACGCCCAGCGGACCTCGGCGCCGAGGGCGACCAGGGTCTCGATGAGGACGGCGGTCTGCACGGTCATGTGCAGGGAGCCGGTGACGCGGGCGCCGGCCAGCGGCTGGGCGTCGGAGAACTCCTTGCGGATGGCCATCAGGCCGGGCATCTCGTGCTCGGCGAGGGTGATCTCCTTGCGGCCGAACTCGGCCAGGGAGAGGTCGGCGACCTTGAAGTCCTGTCGGTTCTCGACAGTCGTCATTGCGAGCTGCTCCTCGGGGTGTGGGTCGAGGTGGGTACGGCTGGTCTGCGCGGCGGCGGACACAGGGGTGCCCGAGGAGGACACAGGCATGCCCGCGTACGCGCAGCGCAGTCCGTCGGAGGCCCTCTCTCCCTCGGCCGGTCCCCGGTGGGACCGCCCGACCGCCATCAGCAGCGACGTCTGGCTCCGTCCCAAGCTACACCGCCGGACCCTGCCGTCCCCAGTCCGGCCGCGTACACATCAGGCCGATCCGGGTCACGGACGGCGAAGGGCCCCGCCGGACGACCGGCGGGGCCCCTGGCCCGGAAGGGCTCAGTGAGCGGCGTCGGGAGAGGTCGGGCCGCCGGGGGTGGCCTCGGGGTCGGCGCCCTTGGCGGCTTCGGCCTCGCTGTAGATGTCCGGCTCGAGGTAGATCACCCGGGCGATCGGGACGGCCTCGCGGATGCGCGTCTCGGCGGCGTTGATGGCCGCGGCGATCTCGGCGGCCGTGTCGTCGTGCCGGACGGCGATCTTCGCGGCGACCAGCAGCTCCTCGGGGCCGATGTGGAGGGTGCGCATGTGGATGATGCGGGTGACGGTGTCGCCGTCGACGACCGCGGCCTCGATCTTCTGGGTCGCCTCGGGGCCCGCGGCCTCACCGAGCAGCAGCGACTTCGTCTCGACGGCGAGGACCAGGGCGATCAGGATGAGCAGGACGCCGATGCAGAGGGTGCCGATGCCGTCCCAGACGCTGTCGCCGGTGGCCAGGGCCATGCCGACACCGCCGAGGGCGAGGACCAGGCCCACGAGTGCGCCGAGGTCCTCCAGGAGGACGACCGGGAGCTCGGGCGCCTTGGCGCGGCGCACGAACTCCTTCCAGGAGTGGTCGCCGCGCAGGGTGTTCGACTCCTTGATGGCGGTGCGGAAGGAGAAGCCCTCGGCGATGATCGCGAAGACGAGGACGCCGACCGGCCAGTACCAGTGCTCCAGCTCGTGCGGGTGCTTGATCTTCTCGTAGCCCTCGTAGAGGGCGAACATGCCGCCGACCGAGAAGAGCACGATGGAGACGAGGAAGGCGTAGATGTAGCGCTCACGGCCGTAGCCGAAGGGGTGCTGCGGGGTCGCCTGGCGCTGGGCCCTCTTGCCGCCCACCAGCAGCAGCCCCTGGTTGCCGGAGTCGGCGAGCGAGTGCACGGACTCGGCGAGCATCGACGAGGAGCCACTGAAGAGGAACGCCACGAACTTCGCTACCGCGATCGCGAGGTTGGCGGCGAGTGCCGCCACGATCGCCTTGGTGCCGCCTGACGCGCTCATGTGTCCGCGTTGTCCCTTCGTACGCCGTGTGGGGCCCGGGCGGGCGTGTGCGTACGCCGCCCGGGACTCTCCCCGTCCTGTGACGGTGGGCCATTGTTGCAGCCCGGCCGGACGACGGGATGTCAGGTCTCCGTCACGGCCGTCGGACGACGACCGTGGCACGGAACAGCGTTCCGGTACCCGAGACCTCGGCCTTCTCACCCGCCGGGACGAAGACGGAGGCACCCGGGGACAGTTCGTGCTCGCCCGCCCGCACCGAGCCGGCCGTGCAGAGCAGGATCTGCGGGGTGGTCAGGGTGAGGTCGCGGGTGGTGCCGCCGGCCGGAAGGACGTAGCGGGAGAGCCGGAACTCGTCGATGGGGGTCTCGTAGACCTCCTCACCGTCGGGACCGGCCTCCGGGCGCAGTACGCCGGGGTCGCCGGCCTCGAAGCGGACGATGCGCAGGAGTTCGGGGACGTCGACGTGCTTGGGGGTCAGGCCGCAGCGCAGGACGTTGTCCGAGTTGGCCATGATCTCGACGCCGAGGCCGTCGAGGTAGGCGTGCGGGACGCCGGCGCCGAGGAAGAGGGCCTCTCCCGGCTGGAGACGGACGTGGTTGAGGAGCATCGCCGCGATGACACCGGGGTCGCCCGGGTAGTGGTGGGCGATGTCGGCGTACGGGGCGTAGGCGCCGCCGAGGCGGTCGCAGGCGGCGGCCGCCTCCGTGACGGTGCGGGCCATCTCCTCGCGGTCGGCGGTGAGGATCGCGGTGAGGACCTCCCGCAGCGCCGCCTCCTCGGGGTGGGCGTGGAGCAGGTCGACGTAGGGCTTCAGGGTGTCGACGCCGAGGCCGTCGAGGAGCTCGGCGGCGCGCAGCGGGTCGCGGAAGCCGCACAGTCCGTCGAACTCGGTGAGGGCGCAGACCAGTTCGGGCTTGTGGTTGGCGTCCTTGTAGTTGCGGTGCGGGGCGGTCACGGGGACGCCGCGCCGCTCCTCGTCCGCGTAGCCCTCCTTCGCCTGCGTCAGATCGGGGTGGACCTGGAGGGAGAGCGGGCCGCCGGCGGCGAGCAGCTTGAGGAGGAAGGGCAGCCGGGGGCCGAACCTGGCGACCGAGTCCGGGCCGAGTTCCTTCTCCGGGTCGGCGTCGATGACCTCGACGAGCGTGCCCCGGCCGGTGCGCGAGGGCGCGCCGGGGTGGGCGCCCATCCACATCTCCGCCTGCGGCTCTCCCGTCGGTTCGGTGCCGAGCAGCCGCGGGATGGCGGTGGTGGAACCCCAGGCGTAGGGGCGGATGGTGTTGTCGAGGCGGTCCATGGCGTCTCTGCGTTCCTTCTGCCGGTTCTCGTGCGGGCGCGCGGTGTCGTGCGTCTGCGCGGGGGAAGTCAGGGTGTCCCGGGCATGATCAGGCTCCCGAGGCTAGCGCCAGGTAAACGGCGGCGAAATCCGTGACGGCGATCAGTTCCGCGAGGGTCTCCAGTTCGCCGCCCGCCTCCGGCTCCAGCTCGCTGATCGGCACGTCGTGGGTGAGGGCCAGGTCCCGGGCGGCGGGGGCCGCGGTGAGGCCGCCGATGGGCCGGTCGCGGAGCAGCACCACGCGGGCGTGCAGGGCGGGCTTCTCCTCCACGCGGTCCCGGAAGAAGTCGTCCGGGTCCGCGCCGGCGGCGAGCCGGCCGGCCAGCAGGGCGCCGTGTGCGGCGAGCGCCTCGGGCAGTTCGGCGACGACGGCGGGGGTGCCGGACAGTTCGGCGAGCGCGGCGGCGAAGCGGCGGCCCGCCGGGCCGGCCGAGACGCCCTCCGTCCACACGACGGGCAGCGTGTCGGCGAGTTCGGCGGCCAGGGTCTTGGCGGGGTTGCTGTACGTCACGATGGCCGGCCCGCAGCGTTCGGCGATGCCGTCGAGGCGGTCGGCGATCGCCTCCAGGGCGTCCGGCGGGGCGGTGAGCAGGCCGGTGCGGTCCAGGAGGGCGAGCAGCGGGGTGAGCAGCGCCCACAGGGCGCCGGGCGCTGCGGCGGCGAGGGGTTCGTCGTGGTCGTAGGGCGCGGTGGCCATGGGGACGAACATGCCGTGGGAGCCGCCGACCGCGTCGGCGAGCGGGGTGCCGGCGGGGGCGACCGCGACGACGGTGCAGCCGCGGCGGTACGCCTGCTCGAAGAGCAGCGACAGGCCGGGCTCGGTGCCGTCGGGGGTGGCGATGAGGAGGAGGTCCACGGAGCCGGCCCAGCCGGGGAGTTCCCAGCGCAGGGCGCCTGCCGCGGGGGCGACGCCGGTGGGGGCGAGGCGGGTGACGGGGCTGCCCGCGCCGGCCAGGGTGCCGAGGAGGTCGGCGGTCTGGGTGGCGGCCGCGCCGGGGCCCGCGATGAGGAC
>DATLLC010000185.1:0-13141 GCA_035538015.1 Vicinamibacterales bacterium | reverse complement strand
CCCGGCCGCAGTTGCCGCACCCGCCTTCAGACTGTCGTAGATCCCCCAAGCGACGCCCGCGGCGGCCAGCAGGCCGCTGGTGGTTACCAGGCCTCTGTTACCCCGCAGGAAGCGGGCCGCCTTGTGAGCTCGTTTGCGGCCGGGGCGGCAGGGGCCTCAGGTGCGACCGCCGGCTGGGCGGGCGCCACGGTGACACCGCCGCCGCTGCCGGGAGCGGCCACGCCCCCTACCGCGGTGAGCACGGTGGGCTCGCTTCCCGCGCTGCCACCCGAGGTGCTGCGTATCGTCCGGCTGACCGTGTCGGCCGCGCGCGCCGATGGCGACCTGTCGGCGCCTGAGCGCGCCCTCATCCTCGAGCACGCACGCCGGGCGGGAGTGGAAGCCGACGCCGAGCAGGAACTCGCGCATCCGCATCCGCTCGCCGACATCGTCCGCGGCGTGGCTGACGAAGCGTCGCGGCACGATCTCTACGTCCTGGCCGTCGCGATCGTGCGGGCCGATGAGACAATCACCGGCGGTGAACGCATCTACCTGGCACAACTGGCGTACCAACTCGGGATCGACGCCGCAACAGCCGCCCGCCTCGAAACCTCGACGGCCGCCGGCATCGACGCGGCGCAGCCGTGATTGGTAATCCCTGACTGACCCTGATCCCTGACCCCTGATCCCTGAGGCTCCGCAAATGTCCGCACAACAGTGGTACATGGCCATCGGCGGCCACCAGGTCGGCCCCGTCACCCAGGACGAAATCCTCGCGAACCTGCGCAACGGCAGCATCGACGCCGAGACGCTGGTCTTCACGGCCGGCATGGCGACGTGGCAGAAGGTGAAGGACGTTCCAGCGTTCGCGCCGTTCGTGGCCCAGGGCCAGTCCGCGGGGTCCGCGCCACCGCCGCCGACCCCGCCCGGTCGTCGCGCGCACGACATCGACTTCGTCATCCACGGCAACGAGATGCAGTTCGTCGAAGTCGAGCTCGACCCCGGGGAGGCCGCCGTCGCCGAGGCTGGGGCCTTCATGTACATGACGCCAGGCATCGAGATGGAAACGATCTTCGGCGATGGTTCCCAGGCGCCGAAGGGCGTGCTGGACGCGCTGATGGGCGCGGGCAAACGCCTGCTCACGGGTGAAAGCCTGTTCATGACCGTCTTCCAGAACCAGGGACAAGGCAAGCAGCGGGTGGCGTTCGCGGCTCCATATCCCGGGAAGATTCTGGCCATGGATCTGAAGTCGCTGGGCGGTCAGTTGATCTGCCAGAAGGACTCGTTCCTCTGCGCCGCGCGAGGCGTGTCGGTCGGCATTGCCTTTCAGCGAAAAATCGGCGCGGGCCTGTTCGGCGGGGAAGGGTTCATCATGCAGCGGCTCGAGGGCGACGGGCTGTGCTTCGTCCATGCCGGGGGCACCATCCATCACTTCGATTTGGCCGCTGGCGAGACGATGCGTGTCGACACCGGATGTCTCGTGGCGCTCCAGTCGAACGTGAGTTACGACATCCAGTTCGTCGGCAAGATCAAGACGGCCTTGTTCGGCGGGGAGGGCATCTTTTTCGCGACGCTCACCGGGCCCGGCCGCGTGTGGCTCCAGTCTCTGCCGCTCAGCCGCATGGCCGATCGCATCTACGCCGCCGCGCCGCAGGTGAGCCGCGGGCGCAAGGAAGAGGGTTCGGTACTCGACCGCGCGTTTGGCTTGGGCGATTTGATCGACGGACGCTAGCAGGGGGCGCGGACCACGGTGCGGCCGGGAAGGCCCCGGGCTCCCGCTTGACGGGGAATGAGGCGAGTTTGAACTTGAACTCGTCAATTCACCGAGTACGCTGTCCGGATGAGTCGTGCTCTTCTCCTCGCGGGCCTCGCGTTCGCGGCCACCGCGTTCGCTTCGACGTCCGCGCAGGTCCGAACGGCCGGATCCCGCGAGGCGCGGCCTAGAGCGCCGACCACGAACAGGCTCACCGTGGTGAAGCCAGGTTGCCGGATTTCCTCGTAGCCGTAAACGTCGTCGGCGAGCTTGATGGTGCGCGGAAACTGGCTGAGTGACCAACGGTGTGTTGATCGCGGATGGTCAGGGGAGTCCGGCCGCAACCGAGACGTTGCTCGGGTGCCATCAAGGCGGTCACGACCAGGCCGGTGACCTGATGGTGCACCTGCCGAAGCAGCGGATCCTGTTCATGAGCGAGGCGTACTTGAACCGCGTGTTTCCCGCGATGCGCTCGGCCTATCCCAGCGAGTGGGTGGGCGTCGTCGACAAGGCGCTGGCGATGGATGTCGACCGCTACGTGCCGGCCACGGTTTCATCGAGGAGCCTCAGGCTTCGCGCGAAGAGATCGTCGAGTTCCGGAGGGCCCTTTTCGCCGTGATTGCGGAAGTGAAGCGCCTGCACGCGCAGGGCCTGTCCGCCGAAGCCGCCGCTCTCCAGGCGAACTGGGGACCGTATACCGACTGTTCCTGCGCGAACAGCAGGCCCCGATCGCCGTTCGCAAGGTCTATGAGGAGATCGAGGGCTCGCTCAAGTAAACTGGTCCCCGACACTCGATTTTCCCAATCAACGACTAAGACCCCGACGATGCAGTCCTACGAATCTCACGCGCACCACCCGGTGCCGACCTACATCGCGACGGTGCTATGGCTTGGCGCCGCCGTAGCTTTCGCCGGCACCCTGTTCTTCGGCTGGGACGCGCAGACCGCAGCCTTCGGGCTGCTGCTCGGAGCGGTGCTGGTGAACATCTCCATCGAGCGCCTCTACACGACGAAGCTGCAGGATCGCATCATCATGCTCGAAATGAAGGTGCGCTGTGCGGAGGTGCTGGCAGCCGGAGACGACGCACGAATCGCTCAACTGTCGCCGAAGCAGATTGTCGCGCTGCGCTTTGCGTCCGACGCCGAGCTCGGCGCGCTGCTCGACCGCGCCGTCCGCGAGCGGTTGAGCCCGGCGGACATCAAGAAAGCCGTGCGCCAGTGGAGCGCGGATCCGCATCGAACGTGAGGGCCGGGATCCCGCCGCTACCCGTCCGACCGTGACCGACGACGAGAAGGCCGAAGTCCTCCGGCTCCTGGAGGCCCACGAACGCACGTTGGCCGTCTGCCGCTCCTGCGCCGAGACGACGCGGGACCTCGCGTGGGAAGTGAAGCGCGGCGGCACGCCCACGCCGCAGGCGCTCGCCGCGACGCTCGAGGAGGCCGAACGCGTCCTGGCCGACGTCGGGCAGGTCGAGATTGCGATTGCGCAGATGAAGGCGGCGCTATGGTGACCGACCCGCTGTTCATGGCCTACCTGGCGCAGTTCGACGACGCCGCCTGGCTGCGTGCGGTCGATCGCCTGGAACGAGCGATTCATCCGGTGGACCGGGCGGCAACCCGCGCCTGGTTCCATTTCTTCCCCTTAGGCCTCCAGGAGGCGCTCGAGACCTCTACCGAGCAAGAGGCCCTCGCCGGCCACTTGCGGCTCCAGGGGCGCTGGCGGCTGGTCGATCAGCGTGAGTCGTCGCACTGGTTCCTGTTCGGCCATCGCTACTGGGCCGATGTGCGAGCAGCGGTGGCCCGGAGCGGCGCCACGTCGGGCGCCCCCGGGAGCCTCGACCTGGAGGCGCAGGTCCAGGGGATCGCGAAGGACGTCTCAACCGAACGGCGCATCGACCCCTCATGGGTGGTCGGCATCACCGCTGTCGCGCTCCGGACCCTGCGACAGGTCGGCCTGCCAGCGGTGACGGAGGAGGCGCTCTTGAGCGGGCCGTTCATCGGCGCGCCCGAGACCAACCCGGACCGGCTCGTGGAACGTCGGCGTCGACGGTCCCTCCGTTGGCTCGGATTCCTGAAAGGCCGGCTCAAACCGTCGGCCATCACCTTCGACGAGCGTCCGCCCGCTCGATCGTTTCCCTTGATCGCCTCGCAGCACCTGACCACTGCCGCCGCCCTCGACAGGCGCGACTACCGGCGTGAGGATCCCCGGTGCAGCGAGGGGCCCATTCCCGTGCAGTGTCGCTCGTGCTCCTGCGGCACGTGCTGGGTGGGGATACTCGAGGGCGCGGAGCGCTTGTCCCCGGTCGAGAATCGCGAGCGCGCGACCATCGCATCGCTCGGGTACCTGCGGAGCGACGAGACTCATCCCGTCGTACGGCTGGCCTGCATGGCGCAGGCGTTCGGCCCGGTCACCGTGGCGATTCCACCGTGGAACGGCCAGGTCGGCACCCGCCTCGAGAAGGTTCGCGCTCGCGCGTAGAATGGCCTATTCATGATTCGCAAACCCGTCGTCCTGATCACCGGTGCCGGCGGCGAGATCGGGCACGGTCTGATCGACCGCATCGCTGCGTCCGGAGAACGGTCGGTGATCACGCTGGACGTGAACCCCATCGAGCCCGCGCTCGCGCGACTCGTCCAGCGTGAGTTCACAGGATCGATTCTCGACCACGCGCTGCTCGAGCGCATCATGTCGGAGTACGAGATCGATGCCGTCTTCCACCTCGCGGCTCTGCTTTCGACTCGCTCCGAGTTTACGCCCGTGACGGCGCACCAGGTGAACGTCGAGGGCACGCTCAGCCTGCTCGAGTTCTCCCAGCACGAAGCCGAATCACACGGCCGGCCTGTCGTCTTCCTGTATCCGTCGTCGATCGCCGCGTACGGTCTGCCCAGTCTGGCGGAGAAGCGGCGCGTCGGCCGCGTCCACGAGGATGCGTACAACACGCCGACGACCATGTACGGGTGCAACAAGCTGTACTGCGAGCAGCTCGGCCGCTATTACATCCGTTTCTACAAGCAGCTGTCCGCGACCTCACGGGCAGGGAGGGTGGACTTCCGCTGCGTGCGCTTCCCTGGCCTGATCTCGGCGTTGACGATGCCCTCCGGCGGCACGTCGGATTATGCGCCGGAGATGATTCACGCGGCCGCGAAGGGCGAGGCGTATCCCTGCTTCGTGCGGCCCGACACGCGTATTCCCTTCATGACCATGCCGGACGGGGTCGACGCCCTGCTGCGGCTGGCGGCCGCGCCCCCCGAGCGCCTGACCCAGACGGCCTACAACCTGACCGCGTTCAGTCCCTCGGCCGAGCAGATTCGCGACGAAGTGGTGGCCGCGTTCCCGGGCGCGGACATCACGTGGTCGACGGATGTGAAGCGCCAGGGAATCGTCGATTCGTGGCCGGAGGACGTCGATGACAGCGCGGCCCGGAGGGACTGGGGTTTCGCGCCGGCGTACGACTTCACCCGCGCGTTTCAGGAGTACCTGATTCCGACGATCCGCGAGAGATATCGGGGATAGGTGCGGGCAGGTGCGGACAGGTGCGACAGGTGCGGGCAGGTGCGGGCAGGTGCGACAGGTGCGACAGGAGGCTGAACAGTGGCGGGTCGAGGCTTCGGGCGTGTGTGCGTCGGGCTGGCGGTGTCGGCGGTGGCCGTGGTGAGCGCGCAGACGCCTGCTGATCCCCTCCGCTCGGTGGCGGAACGCTACGTCCGGCTCGTGCTGGCGATTGGCCAGCACGATGTCGACTACGTCGACGCCTATTACGGTCCGCCGGAGTGGCGGGCCGAAGCCGAGAAGTCCAAGACGGCGCTCGGCGCGCTGGACGAACAGGCGGCCGGGCTCGTGGCCGAGCTCGGAAAGGCGCCGGCGTCGGTGGCAGGGCAGGATGCCGCGATGTGGGGGCTGCGTCGGCAGTATCTCACCCGCCAGCTCGCGGCCGTTCGCGCGCGTCTGGCGATGCTGCAGGGCCAGGCGTTCACATTCGACGAAGAATCGCGCGCGCTGTACGACGCGGTCGCGCCGACACATACCGAGGCCGAGTTCGAGGCCGTCCTGAAACAGCTCTCCGACACGCTTCCCGGCGACGGGTCGCTCATCGAGCGGTACGACCGGTACAAGCAGGCGTTCGTGATTCCCCAGGCGCGGCTGGACCGGGTGTTCCAGGAAGCGATTCGCGCGTGCCGGGAGCGGACGCGGCAGCACGTCGAGCTGCCGCCCGCCGAGCGCTTCACCGTCGAGTATGTCACCGGCAAGTCGTGGAGCGGCTACAACTGGTACCAGGGGCAGTACCGCAGCCTGATCCAGGTGAACACCGACCTGCCGATCTACATTGATCGGGCCGTGGACCTTGCCTGCCACGAAGGTTATCCCGGACATCACGCCTACAACGTGCTCCTCGAAAAACACCTGATGCGCGACCGCGGCTGGGTGGAGTACAGCGTGTATCCGCTGTTCTCGCCGCAGTCGCTCATCGCCGAAGGCACGGCCAACTACGGGATCGACGTGGCCTTCCCGCCGGCCGACCGGCTGGCGTTCGAAAAAGATGTGCTGTTCCCGCTGGCCGGGCTGGACGGTGCGCAAGCCAAGGCCTATTACGACATCATTGCGCTCGTGGACCGCTTGTCGTACGCGGGCAACGAAGCCGCGCGCCGCTACCTGAACGCGCAGATCGACAAGGAAGGCGCGGCGACGTGGCTCGAGAAGTATGCAATGTACTCGCGGCCGCGCGCCGAGCAGCGCGTGCGGTTCATCGACCAGTACCGGAGCTACGTGATCAACTACAACCTCGGGAAGGACCTCGTCCGGGCCTACGTGGAGAAGCAGGCCGGCCGCGGCGCAACGCCGGCGGCCCGCTGGCGCGCGTTCGCGGCGCTGCTGTCGTCCCCGCGGCTGCCGTCCGGGCTGTAGTGAGTCACACGAAGGGCACGAAGGCAATCATGAAGATCACGAAGGCCGGTTGCTGTTCTGATGGACTGCGCGACCCTTGTCGAGACGCCCGGCTGAGAGCCTTGGTATCCTTCTTCGTGGTCTTCGTGGCGGTCCCTTCGTGACCTTCGTGTCCATATGCGCTGCGTAGAAATTTCCGCCTTCGGCCCCCCAGAGGGGCTGCGGCTCGTCGAACGACCGACACCCGTTCCGGCGGCCGGTGAGGTCCTGATCGAGGTGCAGGCCGCGGGCGTGAACCGTCCCGATGTGATTCAGCGCTACGGCAAGTACGCGCCGCCGCCGGGAGCCTCCGACATTCCGGGCCTCGAGGTTGCGGGCATCGTCCGCGGCGCGGGCGCCGGTGTGACGCGCTGGCGCGACGGCGACGCGGTGTGCGCGCTGGTCGCCGGCGGCGGATACGCAGACTGGTGCATCGCGCCCGAGGGCCAGTGCCTGCCCGTTCCGCGCGGCTGCAGCCCGATCGAGGCCGCCGCCATTCCCGAGACATTCTTCACCGTCTGGACCAACGTGTTCGAGCGCGGCGCGCTGAAGGCCGGCGAGTGGCTGTTGCTGCACGGAGGCACCAGCGGCATCGGGACGACGGCCATACAGCTCGCGGCCGCGCGCGGGGCGCAGGTCGCGGTCACGGCCGGATCCGAGGAGAAATGCGCGGCCTGCCTGAGGCTGGGTGCGGCTCATGCCTGGAATTACCGGGACGAGGACTGGGTCGCGCGGATGCGCGACGTCACGGGCGGCCGAGGTGCCGACGTGGTACTGGACATGGTCGGTGGCGACTACACGGCCCGCAACCTCGACGCGCTCGCCGTCGAGGGGCGCCTGGTCCAGATCGCGTTCCTGAAGTCGCCGCAGGTGACCCTGGATATCTCCCAGGTGATGCGCCGTCGCCTGTGGATTACGGGATCGACACTGCGGCCCCGGTCGGTCGACGAGAAGTCCGCGCTGGCGGGGGAGATCGAGACGCACGTGTGGCCGCTGATTGAGAGCGGCCAGGTACGCCCCGTTGTCGATCGCGTGTTTCCGCTCGCGGAAGCCGCCGAGGCACACCGACGCATGGAAGCGGGCCTCCACGTCGGAAAGATCGTGCTCGATGCCCGCGCCTGAGCGTCTGTTCACGGCGCGCTTCGCGCTGATGTTCGGGTTCAGCTTTACCGTGTTCCTGTCGGCGTTTCAGCTGCTGCCCACGGCCCCGTTCCACATCCTCGCACTCGGCGGCACCTCGAGCGAGGCCGGCCTCTTCCTGGCGTTCCTGACCTACGCCTCGGCGCTCTGCGCGCCGTTCATGGGCGGTGTGGCGGATCGGCTCGGCAAACGCCGGATCCTGTTCGTGTGTTCGCTCGCCATTGCGGTGTTCTCGGCGCTCTATGCCGTCGTGCCGGCCTACCAGGTCATACTGGCGCTGGTGCCCGCGCACGGCCTGTTCTGGGCCGGCCTGTTGTCGGCCTCGGGTGCGTACATCACCGAGATCATTCCCCCAACCCGTCGCGCCGAGGGGCTCAGCTACTGGGGGTTTGCCAGCATTTTTGCCGTCGCCATCGCACCCTCGCTCGGGCTGTGGGTCTTCGAGCGGGGCGGCTGGACCGCCTTGTGCGTGGAAGCGCTCGTGCTGAACCTGATCATGGCGCTCATCGCCTGGCGCCTGCCGTCCGACCAGTCGCGCGGGGGGAAGCTGCCCGCGCGCCTGCACGACATGGTCGAATGGCGCGTGATGGTGCTCGGCGTAACGCTCTTCCTCTACGCCTTCAGTTACGGCGGCATCACGAGCTTTACCGCGATCTATGCAGAGCAGCTCGGCATCGCACCCAAGGCCCTCTATTTCACCGCCTTTGCCGTGGCGATCATCGTCACGCGGCCGTTCATCGCCCGCTACGCCGATCAGGTGGGGCACGAGCGGGTGGTGCTGCCGTGCCTGGTGGCGGTTGCGGCCGGGGTGACACTGCTCGCGTTGGCCGAATCGCGGACCGGCTTTCTGGTGTCGGCTTGCGTGTTCGGCACGGGATTCGGATCCGCCTATCCGATCTTCGTCGCGCACCTGATGAAGAAGGTGGCGCAGGACCGCCGTGGCGCGACGTTCGGGGCGCTCATTGGCGCATTCGACGTCGGCATCGGGACGGGATCGATGGCGATCGGCTGGCTGGGTGAGCACTACGGGTACGGCCGCGCCTTTGGCGTGGCCGCGGCCTTGGCGGCGACGTCGATTCCGTATTACGCATGGGCCAGGCGATCGCAGAGCCTGCTGCGGGCCTGACGGCCACTAGGGAAGCCCCAGGCGTCTCACGACGGCGTGATACTCCGGGCTCTCGCGGATCGACTCGAGCCGAGGGTCGACGGTCAGGGACGTCATCTCGAAGGCCCGGTCGTCGGCGGCCTTCGACAACCACTGCAGGCCGAGCTCCCTGTGGCCCAGCGCAAGGTGGATCACGGCCAGCTCGAACGGCGAGACATAGCGGCGTGGCGCCATCTCTTCGAGCGTCTTGAGCAGCTTCAGGGCCTGCTGGCGCTTGCCCGAGAGCGCCAGCGCGCGCGCGAGGGCACTCTGCATCCTGGGGCTGAGCGGTGAGAGGTGCACGGCTCGCTGGAACGCCGCAATCGATTCATCCAGGTCGCCGCGCTGCTCCTGGATGAAGCCCAGCAGCCAGTAGGCCGGCGAAAAATGGGGATTGAGCTCGATGGTGTGATCGCACTGGTCGAGTGCGGCGTCGAAATCGCGGCGATAGTACTGGGTCATCGCGAGGTCGCGCGCGATGATCGATGACACCGGGTCCAACGCCTGCGCCTGCTGCATCTGCTCCCGCGCCTCGTCGAGGCGTTCCATCGGCACCAGGCACGACATCGCATACCAGTGGTGCGCCGTGGAGTAATTGGGGTCGAGGGCGATGGCGCGCAGGAACTCGCGCTCGGCGCCGAACCAGTCCCAGTCCTGCGTCGACCGCACATGCGCAAGCGACGTGTGCGCCTCGGATGAGTTGCCGTCGAGCATCACCGCCGTGGCGGCGCTCGAGGCGGCCTTCGTCCAGACGTCGACGGGCCGCCTGACCGCATAGTGCGCGCACAATCCGTAGGCATCGGCCAGTCCGCTGTGTGCCTGCGCGAACCGGGGATCCTCGAGCACGGCCTTCTCGAAGAAATCGAGCGCTTTCTGCAGCCCTTCTTCGGTGCGCTGGTTGAGATGGTAGCGGCCCTGGAGATAGAGGTTGTGGGCGGCGAGGTTCTCGGAGGCGCGGCGGAACCCCCGCGTGCCGGTGGGGCTTCCCTCGTCCGGCTGCAGACGGGCGAGGATCGCGCCGGCGATGGCCTCCTGGACCGCGAGGGTATCGGCAGGCGAGGCCTCCCGAGCCTCGGACCAGACGTAGCGGCCGCTGACCCCGTCGACCACATGGACCACGAGCCGGATTCTCTCATCCGAGGCGCGCGCGCTGCCGGTGATGATGGTCGCGGCATCGAAGCGCTGGGCGATGTCCCGCGGATCGTGCTGGGGCGTCTCGACCGTCGCGGCCACGACGCGCAACCCGCCCATTTTCGAAAGCGCATGGATGATCTCGTCCCGGGTACCCCGACAGAACGGTCCCAGCCTGGCGTCTTGGGTGTCATCCGAGATCGGAAGCACCGCAATGCTGTTCTGCGAGGCGATGGTGACGCCGACCGCGCGGGGCTGGGCCCGGTCCCGGTCTCGGGGCTTGATGGTCGGGGTGTACCCGCCCTTTGGAAGCTCCAGCATCAGTTCGTCGTGGCTCCCCTCGTCCCGGTAGTAGCGTTCGAGTCGCGCACGCAGACGTCGGGCCTGCACGCGCACGAGCGGATCGGTCCGGGGATCGAACGACTCTTCCTTGCCGAAGACCTGTACGGCAATCACGTACTCCTTCAGCTGATCGCCGCGGCCATCCAGCGTTTCGGTGACCACGAAGGTCAAGAATCGCTTGAGCCGCTCGACCGGCTGGAAGGTCCGGCTGCCGAGGATGCGGTCGAGCTGTTGTCGCGCCGCCTGGGACGAACTCTCCCGACGTGATCCCGCTACGAGCTTGACGGGCATGGCGTCGCGATCTTAGGCCAGGTCAGCGTCCGTTGCGATACACGAGGTTGATGTCCCAGTGGCCGGGTGTCGGCGTCGGAGCGTTCTCCATCGGCACCTGGATGAGCGTGGGGTGATCGGCCGCCAGTGCCTGTCGCAAGGCAGGACCGAGCTCGTCGGCGGATTCGATCATGACTCCATCGGCGCCGAAGCCGCGGGCCATCGCGGCGTAGTCGGCTCGATACGGCTCGCCATTGCGTTCGAACAGGCAGCCGAAGCTCGTGCCGTAGTGCATCTCCTCGAGGCCGGCGATGGTGCCGAACGCGGCGTTGTCCATCACTACCCACACGACGTTGAGGCCGGCCTCCATGGCGGTGGCAATCACCGCGGGGTTGGCACTGAAGCCGCCATCGCCGACCAGAGCGATCGCCTGCCGGTCGGGCCGGGCCATCTTCACCCCGAGTACCGCGGCGGGCCCGAAGCCCATCGTCGCCAGCCCGCTCGGGGTGACGAAGGTGCCGGGGACGTTGATGGGAAACTGCTGGCCGACGCCGTTCTTGTTCCATCCCACGTCGGTGACGATGAAGGCATCCTCGTCAGCGGCCTGACGCAACTCGCTGAGGATCCGCTCGGGCCGCATCGGGAACTGATCCGACTGCCACTGACTGGCGAACTGGGCGGTGAACTCACGTCGGGCCCTGGCGATCTCGGCGCGCAGCGACCCCCGGTCGCCAGGCCGCACACCTGCCGCCTGCGTGACCATCGCCGCCAGCGCGAGTCGCGCGTCGGCCACCACGCCAAGCTCGGTCTGGTAGTTGCGTCCCAGCTCCGCCGCGTCGGCGTCGATGTGCACCAGGCGGGTTGGCGGGATCGCGAACGTGAACCGCGCGTCCCACGAGCTGGAGTTGGCTTCGGCCAGGCGCGTTCCCACGGCGACGATCAGATCCGCGGTCCGGCATCGCTCGTTGGCGATCGGCGTCCCCCAGAAGCCGGTCTGCCCGAGCAGGAGCGGATGATCGTGCGGCAGGCAGCCCTTGCCCATCAGCGTGTGCGCGACCGGCACGTCCAGGGCGTCGGCCAGGACCGCGAGCTCCCGCGTGGCCTGGCCGGAGATCACACCACCACCGGCGTAGAGGACCGGGCGTTCGGCGGTGGCGAGGGCCTCGACGATCCGGCGAGCGGTGGCCGGATCCAACCCGGATTTCGCGATGACGGGAGGCACTCTGGCGAACGCGTCGACCGGGAGGTCGGCCGAGAACACGTCCATCGGGACGTCGACGAGCACCGGTCCAGGGCGCCCCGCCTGGGAGAGATGGAAGGCACGCTCGAGCGTCCGCGGCAGGTCGGCTGCACGATCGACCCGGTAGACACGCTTGCAGAACGGCCGGAAGATCTGGAACTGATCGGCGTCCTGGTGCAGGTTCACCTCCTGGTGCGGGTGCCGTCCGTAGAAGTAGGACTGCACGTCACCGGCGATCACCACCATCGGGATGGAATCGAGCGCCGCGTTCGCCACCCCGGTGGCGGCGTTTGTGAGCCCGGGTCCGAGATGGGTGAGGAGCACCCCGGGCTTGCCCGATGCCCGCGCGTACCCGTCCGCCGCATGCGCCGCGATCTGCTCGTGTCGCGTCGACACAAAGCGGATGCGGCTCTTGCCGAGTGCATCGAGCAGCGCGATGATCGTGTGGCCGCACAGGCCGAACACCACCTCGACGCCGAGTCGTTCGAGGTATTCCGTGAGCAGATACGAGGCGATGCGCGTCTCGGTGGCGGCGGGCACGCGTGCCTCGATGGGCTGGGTGGTCGGGCTCATGGTGACTCTCTCGATCAGGCCGGCAGCGCCGTATTGTAGAACTCACCGAACAGTTCGGCCTCCGACGGCTTGTCCTCGGGAATCGGCCGGCTCACCCACGTCACGTTCATGTAATGCTTGAGCGCGATGTTCTCGTTCGTGATATTCCCGCCCCAGATGCCGCAGCCCATGCTCGAGGTCATGGGCATGCCATTGGTGAACGTGCCCGCATTCGAGCGGGATTGAACCTGTCGGACCATGATTCGACTGACCGGCGCGATCTCGGCGAGCCGGTGCACGTGCGCATCGTCGAACGAATAGATGCCGCACGAGTGGCCCTTGCCGCCAGTCTCGAAGATACGACGAACCTTGTCGAGCGTGTCGTCGAATCCATGGCACCTGAAGATCGCCAGCACGATGCCGAGCTTCTCAGTGGAGAAGAGGTGCTCCCGACCGATGTGCTCCTCCTCGACGATCAGAAAGGTCTTGTCTGATGGGATCGTGAAGCCGGCCTTGGTGGCGACCGCCGTGGCAGGCCTGGCGATGGTATCCACCGTGCGGTGCCCCTCCTCGTCCCAGTAGGCGGCGCGGAGCAAATCCTTCTCCTGGGCGTTGACGAGGTAACCGCCCTCGGCCTGCAACTGGCGGAGGAACGCGTCATAGATGGAGG
>DATLLC010000184.1:0-15492 GCA_035538015.1 Vicinamibacterales bacterium | reverse complement strand
ATCGCGCCTCGTTGGATCGGGCCGTGCGAGGGATGGACGCCACGGTTCACCTGGCGGCGCTGCTCCACATCACCAATCCACCGCCTGAATTGCGGACCGCCTACCATGACGTCAACGTCGAAGGAACGCGCGCGCTCACGGATGCGGCCTCCCAGGCCGGCGTGCGCCGGCTGGTGCTGGCCAGCACCACCTCGGTGTACGGCCCGACGCCCGCTCCGGCGGACGAGTCAACGCCGACCGCGCCGGATTCGTGGTACGCCGAGTCGAAGCTGGCCGCCGAAACCGCCGTCCTCCGCCTGCACCGGCCGGGCACGTTCGACGTGAGTGTCCTTCGGCTGAGCGCGGTCTACGGTCCGCGGATCAAGGGCAACTACCAGCGCCTGCTGCACGCCTTGGCCGCCGGCCGATACCTGCCGCTCGGACCGGGCCTCAACCGACGCAGCATGCTGCATGAAGACGATGCCGCGGCCGCGTTCGTGACGGCGCTCGGCCACCCCGCGGCGGCCGGCCGGATCTTCAACGTCACCGACGGCGCGCCCCACCGGCTCCGCGACATCGTCGCGGCCATGTGCGCGGCGCTCGGCCGAGCCGAGCCGAAGCTCGCCCTTCCGGTCATTCCCGCAATCGCCGGCGTGCGCGTGCTCGAGCGCCTTGCCCGCATCGTTGGACGCACGCCGCCCATCACGGCGGCGACGCTCGCGAAGTATCTCGAGGACTCTGTCGTCGACGCCAGCCGCATCACCCGTGAGCTGGCCTTCGTCCCGCGCGTGGGTCTGGACGCGGGCTGGCGCAGCACGGTGCGCGACCTTCGTGCTCTGGGGCAGCTCCCGGGGGGAGCACAATAGCGTGAGAATTGTGCCCCTGCTGCCGATTGCCGCGGGCGTGACGGTGTTCACGCTGTCCTGGGCCCTCGTGCTGCTGGTCCGGTCCCTCGCCTTGCGCCGCGGCCTGCTGGATCTACCGAACGAGCGCAGTTCCCATGTGCTGCCGACGCCGCGGCTTGGCGGCATCGGCATCCTCGTGGCGATCGTCGTGGCCGGCTCCGGCATGGCATGGGCCGCGGGCATGCTGTCACGCGATGCCGTGATCGTGCTCGTGCTGTCTGCGGGGGTCTCGCTCGTAAGCCTTCAGGACGACCTTCGAGGGCTGTCACCGCTGGGGCGGCTGATCGTTCACCTGGCCGCGGCGTTCGTGACAGTCGCGGCACTAGGCGCCCTTGACATCGTTCCGGGCGTCGAGGCGGGTACCGCGGCTACGCTCGCCGCCCAGGGGCTGACGATTCTCTGGATCGCGGGTTTCATCAACGCCTTCAACTTCATGGATGGGACGGATGGTATTGCCGCCGCACAGGCGCTGATTGCGGGCTCGGTGTGGGCGGTGACCGGCTGGTCGCTCGACGATGCGCCACTGATGGTCGTGGCCATCGCGGTCGCGGCGGCGTCGGCCGGATTTCTGGTGCACAACCGGCCGCCTGCCACCATTTTCATGGGAGACGTCGGCAGCGCCCTGCTCGGATTCCTCCTCTCAACGCTGCCGCTCCTGGCGGTCGGACGGCAGTCGCTCCTGACGGCGGTGCTACCGGTGTGGCCGTTCGTCTTCGACACGACCTTCACGTTGCTACGGCGCGCCCGCCGCCGGGAGAACCTGCTGGCGGCTCACCGCTCCCACCTGTACCAGCGGCTCACCCGATGCGGATGGTCCCACGGCCGAACCGCGATACTCTACTCGGTGCTGGCGCTGGCGGGCGCGTCGGTGACCGTACCCATGGCGGTCGGGCGGCTGCACTCGGTGCTGCCCGCGCTCATCGTCCTCGTCGTCGGACCGGCGCTGCTCTGGATGCTGGTCGTCTCGCAGGAGGCCCGGCACGCCGGGTCCGCGTTCGAAGGCATGCCCGCCAGGAGATCGGACGATGCGTAATCGGTTCGTGCTCGCGGCCGATCTGGCGGTGATCGCACTGAGCGTCCTCGGTGCGTTCGTGCTCCGCCTCGACTGGTTCTTCGGCCGGCAGCCGGAATACACCGCGGCGTTCCGCTTCTTCCTGGGGGCGGCGATCGTCCTCAAGCCGCTGGTCCTCTATGTGTTCGGACTCTACAGCCGGTACTGGCGCTACGCCGGAGTGAAGGATCTACAGGTGGTGATCCTGGCCGTCTCGGCGGCCAGCACGCTCGGGGCCTTCGCCGTGGCGATGGCGGTGATTGCCCAGGCCGTTCCGTTCTTCCCGCGCTCGATCCTGGCCATCGACTGGTTGCTCACCCTTGCGGGTGTCGCGGGGATCCGTTTCTCCATCCGGCTGTTGGGCGAGGCCCCCTCGGTCCTGCACGGCGACGGACCGACAGCACCGGTCCGACGCGTCCTGGTCGCGGGCGCAGGCGACGCGGGCGCGCTCGTCGTGCGCGAGATGCACAAGAACCCTCAGCTCGGTATGCAGCCGGTCGGCTTCGTCGATGACGACCCCCGGAAGATCGGCAAGCGCATCTACGACGTGCCGGTGCTCGGGGCCCTGGCCGACCTGGAGAGCCTCGTCGCGCAATATGACATCCCGCAGGTCGTCATCGCGATGCCGAAGGCCGAAGGGCGGACCGTGCGTGGCCTCCTCGATGCCTGCCGTCGTGCGGGTGTCGAAGCGCGCGCCGTGCCCGGGGTGTTCGAGCTGCTCGACGGCGGCGTCAGCGTCAGCCGGTTGCGTGAGGTCGACATCGCGGACCTGCTGCGCCGCCGGCCCATCGAGGTGAAGCCTCACGCGGGGCTGTACCTGCACGGCAAGACGGTCCTGGTCACCGGCGCGGGGGGGTCGATTGGCAGCGAGCTCTGCCGCCAGCTGGCCCGCAGCCATGTGGGCCACCTGATACTCCTCGGCCACGGCGAGAACAGCGTCTTCGACGCGACGAACCATCTCCGGGCGGCCTACCCGCAGCTGCCCATGCACACCGTCGTGGCCGACATCCGCGACCGTCCCCGCATCGACGCCATCTTTCAGCAGTGGCGGCCGCACGTGGTGTTCCATGCCGCGGCGCACAAGCACGTGCCCCTGATGGAAGATCACCCCGAGGAGGCCATCACCAACAACGTCGTCGGCACCCAGGTCGTGGTCGAGGCATCGATCGCCCACGGCGTGGAACGCTTCGTGCTGATCTCGACCGACAAGGCCGTGGCCCCGATGAGCGTCATGGGCGCGACCAAGCGGGTAGCGGAGCGCCTCGTGCGGGAAGCCGCGCTCGCACATAGAAAGCCCTTCGTCGCCGTCCGGTTCGGCAACGTGCTGGGCAGCCGCGGCAGCGTCGTGCCGTTCTTCAAGCAGCAGATCGCTCGGGGCGGTCCCGTCACCGTTACCCACCCCGACATGCGCCGCTTCTTCATGACCATACCCGAAGCGGTCTACCTCGTGCTCAAAGCGGGAGGTCTCGCGCAGGCGGGCGATCTGTTCGTGCTCAACATGGGCGAGCCGGTGCGCATCGTCGACCTTGCCGAGGATCTGATGCGGCTCTCCGGAATTCCACCCGGGGAGATCCCCATCGAATTCTCAGGGCTGCGGCCGGGCGAGAAGCTGGAAGAGGAGCTGTGGGAGCCGGGCAGCGCGGTGGCGCCGGTCGACGACGACTCCGAGGTGTTTCGGGTGGTCGAGCCGGGCACGGTGCTGGAGCCCGAATCGATCGGCGAGGTCATCAGCCAGCTCGCGCGGGCCGCGGCCAGCGGGGATCGCGAGCAGATTCACCGCATGCTCAGCCGGTGCGTGCCCTCGTTCGGTCCCGCTCCCGCCGCCGTGCGGTGAGCGGCGCAGTCCCTTCGCCGGTCAGGCCGGGAGCCGGCGCGTCGCGCCGTGCAGCGCCAGCATGTGGATGAAGACAGCCTGCACGGCAAACAGCACCGGATTGCCGATGGAAGGAAAGGTGTACCCGAGCAGGCCCAGGGCCGCGCTTCTCTCCAGAATGGGTTTCGGGCTCGTCAGGATGCGGTAGCCGCTGTAGAGGAGAAACGCGAAGTAGAACAGCGAGAACACCCCGAACTTGTGGATGACGTTCAGGAAGGAGAGCTCGAACCCGTACGGGTAGGTCACGGATCGGCTATAGCCTGTGGTAATCGGGGCGCCGAGGCCATGGCCGAACGGCACGACGTCATCCAGCAGTTCCTGGGCCTGCGCGTAACGCTCCGCGTTCCCGAGGCTCTGCGCTCCGAAGATCGTCTCGACGGGATTGGAGGAATCGTCGTCGACCAGTTGATCGCCGCCTTTCGCAGCCGACAACCGCGCCTTCTCGACCAGCTCGGCCATGATCTCTGAGGGTTTCAGCCCCAGCCAGTTAATGGCGACGTACGTGGTGCCGGGCATGATGACCTGCGTCTGGAGCACCACGATGGCCGCGGCCGCCAGCGCATAACGAGCGTGCGCGGCCGGGCGGAATTGGAGCACGAGTGGCACGGCGAGCACGGCGATCGCACCGAGTAGGATCCCCTTGGACTCCGTTACGAACATGGTCGCCGCCACGATCAACAGAACCTGTCCGGCCAGGAGAGCGGCCTTTGGGAAGGCTCCCTCGCCGAGCGCTTGATAGAGGGCGACGGCAACCATGGCCTGCCAACCGAAGATGGGGAAGGCACCGAAACTGTAGACCCTGAGGCCGAAGTCGGCGAGTCCGACCGGCACACCGAGAAACTTAAACAGCTCAATCGGTACGAAGCCGATAATCGACCCGACACGAAGAACGACCAACAATATCAGGGCAGACAGGCCCGTCCGCACCGCGATACGCGAGATGCCCGCCTGCCCGACAACGACGCTCGCGGCGAAGAGCGAGGGCAGGAAGAACGCCAGGCCAAAGAAATTCCGCAGGACGTGGCTGCGCGGATATCCCTCCCACAGACCAAGGGTGAACCCGTACGCCCACAAGACGGCCATGGTGACGCAGCCCACGAGGGTGGACCGATCAATCGACCTCCATGCGCGCCAGAGCGCATCGCCGGACGAGGTCGCGATAAAGCCGATCGTCAGCGCAGCGGAGGCGACCACGAAGAACTCAGCGCGCATGGACAACGTGCAGCCGATCATGATCAGTGCCACCAGCAGCGTTTGGCGAACGAATTCCGCGGTGCGTGACGGCGGCACGGAGGCTACGTCCATGCGTGGGTATTCCGGGTGTGTGGCAGTACCGTCCGCGGAACGCGGGCAACCAGCTTCAAAGATCGTCTGGTGATGGGATATGCCGTGCCGCGATGCTCGCCAACGAGCGGCGCCACCCCACGGATGGTCACGCTCGATCCTCCGACACCCCGCAATCGGTCTGGGCAAGGAATCCGCGCCATCGCTGTGAGTATATAACCGCGACACTGCACCAGATGGCCGAGCGACGTACTGAACGCCGGGGTCAGGCTGTGTCGGCCGACACCTCGGCAGAAATCAGCGGCGCCGGCGCATCCGAAGATGTCACAGCCCTCCACATGCCGAGCATGTCGATGGTGACACGCAGTGTCCTCGCGACGGATGCCGAAGGTCGCCGTCGCGAAGCCAAGGCCCGCGAGGTAAGGCACGAGCCGGACGAGATGCAACGGGCGGTCACGCGCCGCTCCGAGCCGTTGCAGCGCGACCAGCGGCACCTGAGCAAGACGCGTTGATGCCGTAGCCGACCGCACGTATGCGGAACAGGTCGGTGCTTGCATCGGCAAAACTTCGACCCCATCCAGAGGCGGGCTTCGACGACAGTCACAATCGCCGCTAACTCTTCTCGGCAATCGCCACCAGGTCCTCGCCGCAATCCGGGTCGACGAGCTTCACCGTCAGTTCTACGACCTGCATCGCCCGGCCCCATGCCTTCAAGCCTGCAGGGTGTGCCCCGACCATGTCAAAGCGGCCCACCCGACGTATGGCGCGGCCGCCCATGAAGCTACCGTTCGCATCGCGCACCGACGTGAATATGCGCGCGGACGCGAAGCCGGCGCGTCCCAGTGCTTTCGCCAGTGCAGCCTGGTTGAACAGGAGCAGATGCCGGGGGGGATCGAGCGCGAACCAGTGTTCGCCGAACTTACGATGTGCGTAGCTGCGCGTATTCGGCGTAGCCAGGGCGAGCCGGCCGCCCGGTTTCAGGATGCGATGTGCCTCCGCAAGCCATGCCACCGGATCGTGCACGTGCTCGATGAGGTGACTCATGGTGACCGCATCGAATGCGGCGTCGGCAAAACGCTGCTCGGACAGCCCTCCGGCGTGCATGACAAGGCCCCGGCTCCGGGCCGCCGCTACCACCTGCGTGTCGAAATCGAGCCCTTCGGCCCGCCACCCCAGCGTGTTCATGTGGGCTACCAGCCAGCCGCTCCCCGCGCCTACGTCGAGCAGCCTGCCCCGGCCGCGCTTCTCCAACCACATCACCGAGAAATCCAGCTCCGCAGGACGCCCCGGATAGATCCACGGCAGCAATCCCGCGATGCGCTCGCCTGGGCCGGCGCCGTAGCCGAAGTGATTGGCCAGGTATCCGCGCTTCGCCATAGCAAAAAGCCGTTCGAGCATCGTGTCGCCACGGACCCTCTCCGCGTGCGTGTAGTAGCTGGCATAGGCGAGGTGGATGTCTTCCGGCAGCGGCATCGGATCGAGCCAGATCATTCCGCAACCCGCGTCCGGGCAACGACGATGCGACCAGATACCCGGTGCGGAGAAGAGCCTGTCGCGCAGCCCGGAGTAAAGCGGAAGCCCTTCCGTGCCGCAGAAGGGGCACCGCGGCGCAGCGGCGGTGCGCATCCCTGCGCTCACGCCCGCCTCAACTCGCGCCCGGCGAGCAGGAACAGCGCTAGTGCATCGACCACGCACCGTGCCGACCAGGCGATGGCCGCGCCTCCGATGCCGACGCTCCCTACCAGCACAACGAGCAGGACCACATAGAACGGCAGCTCCGCGAGATGCAGCTTGCCGGTCAGGTCTGCCCGGCCGCGCGCCTGCAGCAGGGTGAATGGAATGTGCGCAAGGCAGTTCACCGCCACCCCGAACGCCAGCCAGCGCGCCGCGCCGGCACTCTGCATCGCAAACTCTTCGCCCAGCCACAGCCGCAGCCATTGCGGCGCGAACAGCCCGGCCGCGAGCGCGGTCGGCACTGCACTGGCAAGTATCACCAATACCCCCTTGCGATAGAGCTCACGTGCCGCCACGGCGCCTGCGGATGCCATCGCGGGAAATAGCGCCCCTGTCAACGCGGCAGGGATTGTCCAGAGCCGCGTGATCGCCTCTTGAGGCGCGGTGTAATAGGCGACGAACGCAACCGACAGCATCGCGCCGATGACGAAGCGGTCCACATACACCATCAGCGGGCCGACGACGTTTGAAACCGTGAGCCAGGCGCCGTAGCCGAGCATCTCGGCGGCAGCCTGCTTGCGCGGCATGCCGGGACGCGCCAGCGCCGGCATCAGCCGCGCGCATGCAACCCAGTGCGCCGCAAGCGCCAGCACCCGCAGCACGGCCAACGCCGCGCACAGCGCCGCGAGATGCGGCGTGGCCATCGATACCGCGAGCGGCGCGACGAACGTCAGGACGCCCAATGGGACCCGGATACCGTTCACCCAATCGAACCTCTTGCCGGCTTCGAGCAAGCCGCGTAACGCCGCCGTGAGAGTCACCAGCGGGAGGCTCAGGGCAAGAACTTTCAACGCGACGACCGCCTCCGGAACAAGCGCAGGGGGGAGCTTGAGCAAGCGCTCGCAGACCCACGAAGCGGTAAGATACACCAGCCCGCCGGCCATCGCGCCCAAGGCGAAAGTGAGCGCAAGCGCCGTTTGCGCGAGCTCGGGAAGGCCATCCTCGCGTGGCGTTCCCAGCCGTTCTGCGACCACCCGGGTCAGCGCACGCCCGAGCCCGAGGTCGAACAGGCTGACGTAGCCCACCAGCGCCCACGCCAACGCGAGGAACCCGAATCGCTCGGTGCCCAGGGCTTCGATCAGCGCAGGCACCGCAAACAGCGCCGCGGCAAGCGGTGCGCCATGACCGGCAAGATTCAGCAGCGCGCCGTGCGCAACCCTCAAGCAGTCCTCCGGCGGCCGCGCTCGAGCAGCGAGCGCAATCCCCGCGACATCGCCGACCGCAGGTCTCGGATCGACGCGCTGCGCTGGGCCTGCACGACCCGCCGCTGCTGGAGCACGCGGGGGAGCCCACGCAGCGCGTCCAGTTTGGCCCGCACAGCGACGCCGCCCTGCCCGCGCGCTGCACAGGCGACGATACCAGCGAGGTTTGCCAGCACATGCATCGGCAGGTAAGACCAGAACAGCACTGCAGGCGTGTCCTTGAAGTAGGTCCAGACGAGATTTCGTTCCCCGTGATAGGTGGCAAAGTCGCTGCGCACACCCGCGATTCCCGAGCTCACGTGGCGCACTACCGCCTCCGGCACATACCGGCAGCGGTGTCCGCGCAGCCGCAGCCGGAACGCAAGGTCAACATCCTCGTGGTAGCAGAAATAGGCTTCATCGAAGCCCCCCACCTCATCCAGCGCCCGGCGCGAGTAGAGCGCCGCCGCAGCGCATGGGCCGAAGATCTCATCCGCCTCGGCAACCCCGAGTGCAGTGGGCACGCGGTAATCACGTCTCCAGCACATGCCGCTTACGTGGTGCACGTCTCCGGTGCCATCGAGCAGCTCGGGCGTATCGGCAAGCAGCATGCGGCAGCCGAAAAAACTGAACTCCGAATGGCGCTCCGCGGCGGCGACCAGACACTCCAGCCAGTCAGGCTCGGGAAATGCGTCCGGATTCAGCAGCACGATCCAGCGCACATCGCCGGCGTGCTTCAGGCCGAGATTGTTGCCGGCCGCAAAGCCCAGGTTCCGGTCGGCTTGTACGAGGACGACGTCGCTGTGAACCTGCGCAATGCTAGTGGAGCCGTCGGTACTGGCATTGTCGACGACGATCCCCCTGAAATCGCGGAACGTCTGTCCCGCAAGCGCCCGCAGGCATCGTTCGAGGTATTTGCCGCCGTTATAGTTGACGACGATCACCGAGACGGCAGGAGAGGCCGTCTCTCGAGCGTTCGTGTTCGTCATCGGGCAGGAAGGGTCCTGTTACGAAGGCGCGTGATGACTGGGACGACAGGAACGACCACCAGCCAGACCTATCGGCGTTTGATGAAGGCGAGCGATGCGACCGTTTCGGCAAGCATGGGGCGCATGCTCAGGCGACCGGAGGCTGATAGCGGAGGGCTTCGACGATGACAGCCCTGTAGGCTTCGGCTTCGCGCGCCGGACGCCGCCGGATTGGGACGAGGCGCTCGAGGGTCGCCAGGAACAGGCGGCACACGAACGCGACGAGCAGGATCCCCTTGACGGCAAGGTACGAGGCGCGTCCGTAGTGCTTGCGGAACAGATAGAGCATCGATCGGTAGTGCGCGACGAAGCTCGGCACGTACACCTGTTCCTTGCTCTGGTGCATGATGTGCTGCAGCGCGACGTCGGGCACGTGGTAGATCTTCCAGCCCGCCTCGCGGATGCGGTAGCACCAGTCCCAGTCTTCCGCGTTGAGGAAGATCTTCTCGTCGAAGCCGCCGACGCGCTCGTAGGTCTCGCGGCGTACCACCAGGCAGGCGCCGTCAATCCAATCTACCTGCCGCAGCGCATCGTGGGGATGATACGCGCTGTGCACCTTCCCCAGCCAGCGGCCGAAGTGCTTGCGCAGGAACGCGTCGCTCGGCAGCAGCGCCCGCACGTTGAACGCGTTGGCGGCGACGTGCATCAAGGTGAAGTCCCGGTGCCCGGAATGGGCAAACTCGCCCGAGGCGTCCTTGATGGTCGGGCCGCACGCACCGGCATCCGGGGTCTCGTCCATGAACGCGATGAGCCGGCGGAACGTGTTCGCCTCGACGACGGTGTCGGGGTTCAGGACGATGAAGTGGCGTCCGGTGCCGAGGGCCATCGCCCGGTTGTGGGCGCGGCCGAACCCGAGGTTCTCGCCCGTGGCGACGAGGCGCACATCCGGGAACTCGCGGCGGACCATGTCGACCGAACCGTCCCTGGAGCCGTTGTCGACGACGATGGTCTCGAGCGCCATGCCGTGCGTCGTCTCGGCAATCGAACGGAGGCAGTCGCGCAGCTTGTCGACGGTGTTGTAGTTTACAATCGTAACGGTTGCGTCCATCGTCAGGTTCGTGGCGGGCCGTGCCGAGACCCAGCGCGCGGAGGCCTTCGCTCCCGCGCCTGCTCCTGGGGCGCCAGAGCAACTCAGGATCTTAGCACGACGGCCGTCGCCCCCTCTGGATTCCATGACTCAAGCGCTCATCACCGGCGGAGCCGGATTCATCGGCTCGAACATCGCGCGACTGCTGCTCGAGCGCGGACACGAAGTGGTGGTGCTCGACGATCTGTCGTCGGGGTACCGCGACAACCTCGCCCCCTTCCCCTCGGTCCGGCTCGTCGAGGGAGACGTGCGCGATCGCGAAGCCGTGGATCGCGCCATGGCGGGCTGCGAGGTCGTCTTCCACCTGGCCGCCTCCGTCGGCAACACACGGTCGATCGAGCATCCGCTGCTCGACTCCGAGATCAACGTCATCGGCACGCTCACCGTCCTCGAGGCGGCGCGCCGGCACGGCCTCCGCAAGCTGGTGTTCTCCTCGTCGGCGGGCATCTTCGGCGAGCTCAAGACGCTGCCGATTGCCGAAGACCACGCGGTCGAGCCCGATAGCCCGTACGGCGCCAGCAAGCTGGGCGCGGAGAAGCTCTGCCTCGCCTACGCGAAGCTGTACCCGCTCGAGTGCGTCTGCCTGCGCTACTTCAACGTCTACGGCGTCAACCAGCGCTACGACGCCTACGGCAACGTGATCCCGATCTTCGCGCATCGCATGCTGCGCGGGCTGCCCCTCACGATCTACGGTGACGGGGAGCAGACCAGGGACTTCGTCAACGTGCGGGACATCGCCGAGGCCAATTACGGGGCCGCAATGAGCCGCGGCGTCTCGGGGGCCTTCAACATCGCCAGCGGCACCCGCGTCACCATCAACGCGCTCGTGACGCTGATGATCGCCGCCAGCGGCCTCACGGCCCAGGTCGAGCATGGACCGCCGCGCAAGGGCGACGTGCGCCACAGCCTCGCCGACATCAGCCAGGCTCGCGCCCGCATCGGGTTCGACCCGAAGGTCGATCTCGCCTCGGGATTGTCCGAGTACCTGCGCTGGGCTCGCGAGGCGTCGGTCTGATTCATGCCCCACGTGCTTGTCCTCAGCCTGGTGTTTCCTCCGGACGCGGTCTCGACGTCGCAGATCATGGGCGACCTGGTCCAGGACCTTCGCGAGCGCGGGCACACGGTGTCCGTGCTGACCACCACGCCTCACTACAATCGGGATGCGGGCGCCGAAGCCAGGCAGCCGTTGCGGCCATGGTGGGGACCGCTGGTGCGGCGAAGCGATTTCCACGGGACGCCGGTCTTCCACACGGCGATGCCCGCCAAGAGCGCGTCGGTGCCCCGCCGCCTGGCGGCCTGGAGCCTGTTCCACGCGCTCAGCCTGCTCGTCGGGGTCATCACGGTGCGGCGGGTCGACGTCATCCTCACGCCCTCGCCGCCGCTCAGCATCGGGATCGTCGCCTGGATGCTCGGCGGCTGGCATCGTGCGCCCTTCATCTACAACGTGCAGGAGCTCTATCCGGACATCGCCATCAACCTCGGCGCCGTGCGCAACCGCACGGCCATCCGGCTGCTTTTCGCGCTCGAACGGTTCGTCTACGCCAGGGCGGCGCGCATCACGCTGATCGCCGAACGCATGCGACGCCGGCTGGTCGAGAAAGGCGTGCCCGCAGCGCGCACCGTGGTCATTCCCAATTTCGTCGACATGACCCTCCTGCGCGCGGTCCCGTCTCCCAACGAGTTCACGCGCGAAGCGGACATCGATGGCCGCTTCGTCATCTGCTACGCCGGTAATCTGGGCCCGGCCCAGGGCCTCGACACCCTGCTCGACGCCGCGAGGCTCGTCGCCGACCAGCCGGCGATTGTGGTGGTGCTCGTCGGCGGCGGCACGCTGTGGAATCACCTCGGGACCCGCATTCGCGAGGAACAGCTGTCGAACGTGCGCCTGGTGGCTCATCAGCCGTTCTCGCGCGTGCCCGAGATCTACGGCGCGTCCCACCTGTCGGTCGTCTCGCAGGCGGCCGCGACCGGAAGCGACGCCGTCCCGTCGAAGGTGTACCGCATCATGGCGTGCGGCGGGGCCGTGCTGGCGGCCACCGACGCCGAGTCGGATCTCGCGCACCTGATCGCCGCCGGTGGGTGCGGATTTGTCGTTCCACAGGAGTCGCCGCAGGCCATTGCGTCGGCCATCCGCGACGCCTTCCACCACCGCGAGTCCCTGGCCGCCATGGGCGCGTCCGGCCGGCGCCATGTGATCGCCCACTACGCGCGGCCCGTCGTCACGGCGCGCTACGACGCGCTCATCGACGAGGTTCTGAAGGAACGTGCGGCATGAAGCGCCTACTGGTGCTCGGCGGAGGGGGCATGCTGGGCCACAAGCTCTGGCAGCTCGCCGGCGATCGGCTGGAAACCTGGGCCACGGTGCGGCAGGTGACGCCCGCGCTGAAAGCCGCCGGGCTGGGCCACCCCGACCGCACCATCGAAGGAATCGACGTTCGCCAGCCGGGCCACATCGACGCCGCCCTCGAACACGCGCGACCCGACGCCGTCGTCAACTGCGTCGGCATCATCAAGCAACTGGCGGCGGCCAAGGACCCCGTCGAGTCGATTGCCATCAACGCGCTGCACCCGCACCTGCTGGCGCGTGCGTGCGCGGCCCGCGGCATCCGGCTGATCCACATCAGCACCGATTGCGTGTTCGATGGCCAACGCGGCGGCTATCGCGAAGACGATCCGCCGAACGCCACCGACCTGTACGGGCGGTCGAAGGCGCTCGGCGAGGTCGGAGCGCCCGGCTGCGTGACCGTGCGAACCTCGATCATCGGCCGGGAGCTCACTGGCACGTCGGGCCTGGTCGAGTGGTTCCTTTCGAGGCGGAAGGGCACGGCCGACGGGTTTGCCCGAGCCGTCTTCTCGGGCTTCACGACCACCGCCCTGTCCGGCATCCTGCTCCGCATCCTCACCGATCACGCGCAGCTGCAGGGCTTGTATCATGTTGCGGCGGCCCCCATCGACAAGCACACACTCCTGCACCTGCTGAATGGCGCGTACGGGGCGGGAGTGGCGATTACGCGGCGCGACGAGCCGCGGATTGACCGCAGCCTGGACGGGGCGCGCTTCAACGTGGTCACGGGCTTCGCGCCCCCAGCCTGGGAGGCGATGATCGCGGAGATGGCGGCGGACGCCACTCCGTACGGCCTCATTCGAGACACGCAGGGAGAGACATTTTGACGATCGATGGCAAGCGGATACTCGTCACCGGCGGCACCGGCTCGCTCGGTCAGCGCGTGGTGCGGCGGCTGCTCGATGGCGTGCTCGGACGCCCCGCGAAGGTGACGGTGCTGTCGCGCGATGAAGCCAAACAGCACGACATGCGCCTGCGGTTCCTGCATCGGACGGCGGCCACCGACGACGTGATCTACCAGCACGCCCGGGACCTGCTGGCCTTCCGCATCGGTGACGTGCGCGACTACGAGACGCTGCTCGAAGCGGTGCGCGACACGGATATCGTGATCCACGCCGCCGCCCTGAAGCAGGTCCCCACGTGCGAGTACTTCCCGGTCGAGGCCGTCCGCACCAACGTCCTCGGCACCGACGCACTGGTGCGTGCGACCCTCAGCCCCGGGGCGCGCGTCGAGACCGTCATCGGCATCTCCACCGACAAGGCGTGCAAGCCCATCAACGTGATGGGCATGACCAAGGCGGTGATGGAGCGGATCCTGGTCGAGGCCAACCTCCGCCAGCCGGCCACCCGCTTTGCCTGCGTCCGCTATGGCAACGTAGTCGCGTCCCGCGGGTCGGTCGTGCCCCTGTTCCTGGAGCAGATCGCCCGCGGCGGCCCGGTCACGGTGACGCTGAAGGAGATGACGCGCTTCCTGCTGACGCTCGATCGCGCCGTCGACACGGTCATCGCCGCGCTCAGCGAGGCCAAGCCCGGAGAGATCTACGTGCCGAGAGTGCCGGCGGCGCGCATGCTCGACCTGGCCGAGGTCCTCGTCGGCGGCCGCGACATCCCGATCGTCTACACGGGCATTCGGCCCGGTGAGAAGATCCACGAGATCATGGTGTCGGAAGAGGAGATTCACCGGACCATCGAGCGCAACGGCTACTACGTCGTGTGCCCGATGCTGCCCGAATGCACCCCGGAGTCCACCGACAGCCGTGTCCTGGCGAGCGAGTATTCGTCGGCCGACACCACGCTCGACCGCGAGGGACTCCGCGAGCTGCTGCTGCCGTATCTCGGCGCGGCGCTGCCAGCGGAACTCAACGCGTGAGCGTGGCGCGATGAAGGTCGTTACGATTGTCGGGACGCGCCCGGAGATCATCCGGCTGAGCCGCGTCATCCCGCTGCTCGATCGGTTCTGCACGCACCGCCTGGTCCACACCGGGCAGAACTACGATCCGCTGTTGAGCGACGTCTTCTTCGAGCAGCTGGGCGTGCGCGCGCCTGACATCCACCTGGGCATCACCGCCGCCGGCTTCGCCCCGCAGGTCGGACAGCTCCTGCCGGGCGTGGCGCGGGTGCTCGAGGAGCAACGCCCGGACCGGATCCTCGTCCTCGGCGACACCAACAGCGGCCTGGCGGCGATCGTGGCCGCGCGCATGGGCATCCCCGTCTTCCACATGGAAGCCGGCAACCGATGCTACGACGACCGCGTCCCCGAGGAGATCAACCGCCGCGTGATCGATCACGCCAGCAGCGTGTTGATGCCGTACACGCTGCGCAGCAAGGAGAACCTCGTTCGCGAAGGGATCGAGCGGGAGCGCATCTTCGTGACCGGTAACCCGATTCACGAAGTGCTCACCTACTACGCGCCGCAGATCGAAGCGAGCGACGCGCTCACACGCTTCGGCGTCCGGACGCGACGGTTCTTCCTGCTCACGATGCACCGGGCCGAGAACGTGGACGAGCCGGAGCGGCTGGCGCGACTCGTGAGCGCGGTGGTTCGCGTGTCCAGCGAGCACGGCCTGCCCGTGCTCTTCAGCGTCCATCCCCGAACGGCGGACCGGCTGAAACGATCGGGTCTGGAGCCGAGCCCCGAGCAGGTGCGCCTGCTGGAGCCGTTGGGATTCTTCGACTTCGTCAAGCTGGAGCGCGAGGCGCTGGCCGTCATGTCCGACAGCGGGACGGTGCAGGAGGAATGCGCCATCTTCCGCGTGCCCAACGTGACCATTCGTGACGTGACCGAGCGCCCCGAAACCATCGAGTGCGGCAGCAACGTCCTGAGCGGCGCCGATCCCGAGGCGGTTGCCGAGGCCATGCGGCTGGTGCTGGCGCTTCCCGCGGAATGGCGTGCGCCGGTCGAGTACGAGACGCCGGATGTGTCGCGCATCGTCGTCCGCATCGTCCTGGGCCGATTGAGCTTGCGCCGCCACCAGTAGCCGCACGCGGTCTCACCCGCCGCCCGACGAGGTCAGGACGATCTTGTC
>DATLLC010000183.1:0-12247 GCA_035538015.1 Vicinamibacterales bacterium | reverse complement strand
CGCCACGGGAACGGCCCATCTCGAGGCGCGGGCGTTCCACACCCTCAGCGGCGGGGAGAAGCAGCGCGTCGTCATCGCCGCGGCGCTCGCCCAGGCCGCGGACGTCCTGTTGCTCGACGAGCCAACCGCATCGCTGGACCTGGGCTATCAGCTCGACATCGCCTCGCTCCTGTCCACCCTGAATCGGGATCGCGGGGTGACCATGGCGATCTCGACGCACGACCTGCACCTGGCGGCATCCATCTGCCGGACGCTGGTGCTGATGCGCGGCGGCCGCGTGCTGGCGCACGGTCCGGCAGAGGCGGTGCTCACGCCCGATCACGTGCGCGCACTCTACGACGTCGATGCGGACGTCCATGTCCACCCTCATACCGGACACCTGACCGTGGTGCCCGTCCGCCGCCTACGCCCGTGAGCCTGCGCCGCCGCCTCGTCTTCGTGACCGGGGCGTTCGGGCTGGTGCCGCTCGTGGTTCTCCTGTGGGCGCCGACCGTCGGCAGCACACCGGTTTCGCTAGCACGGGCGTTCGACCGCCGAATCCCGTGGGCCGATAATGTTGACGCGCAAATCTTCTTCGTGGCGCGATTACCGCGGGTCCTGGCCGGGTCGCTCATCGGCGCGGCCCTGGCCGCGGCGGGCGTGGTGCTCCAGGCGATGCTGCGCAATCCATTGGCCACACCATTCACACTGGGTGTCTCCGCGGGGGCGGCCCTGGGTGCGATGCTGGCGATCGCCTGGCGGCTTGACGTCGGGGCCGTCGGCGTCTCGTCGGTGCCGATCGCCAGCTTCCTGGGCTCGCTCGTGGCCATGGCCATCGTCTACGGGCTGGCCTCGTCGCAACGCAGGGGGCTTTCCACCAACGTCCTGCTGCTGGCCGGGGTCACCCTCAACTCCTTCTTCTCGGCCCTCATCCTGTTCGTGCAGTACCTCGCCGACTTCGCGGAGTCGTACCGCACGGTCCGCTGGCTGATGGGCGACCTCGACATCGGCAGCTACCGTCCCATCCTCGCGGCCCTGCCGTTCACCGTCGCGGCGTTCGCGGTGTTCGCGATCCTCCCTCGGGCGCTCAACCTCCTGACGATGGGCGAGGACGTGGCGGCGAGCCGGGGCGTCGATGTGGGGCGCGCGCAGCGGTGGGCGTTCTTCAGCGCGTCGCTGGCCACCGGTGCCGCCGTTTCACTGGGCGGGCCCGTCGGCTTCATCGGCATCGTGGTGCCCCACCTCGTCAGGCTGATGGTCGGCTCGGACCACCGCGTCGTTCTGCCGGCGGCGACACTGTTCGGAGCCGCCTTTCTCGTCATGTGCGACGTGCTCGCCCGCACCGTGATGGCGCCGGTGGAGGTTCCGGTCGGGGTAATCACGGCGTTGATTGGCGGCCCGTTCTTCCTGTGGCTGCTGGTGAGGCAATCGTGAACACGAAGGGCACGAAGATGAACACGAAGGCCACGAAGATGGACACGAAGGCCACGAAGAGCCGTGGGAGGTCTTGGCTAAGCCTGCTGTCTTTGTTCGTGATCTTCGTGTCGTCCTTCGTGATCTTCGTGTCCGCGTTCCAGGCACCGCAGCGGATCGTGTCACTCGTGCCAGCCGTGACCGAGATGCTCTTCGCCATCGGCGCGGGGCCGCAGGTAGTGGCCGTCAGCAGCTACGACCGCGAACCGCCCGAGGTGCGGACACTGCCGCGCGTCGGGGCGCTGCTCGACCCCGACGTCGAGCGCATCCTTTCGATCCGGCCCGACCTGGTCATCACCTACGGGTCGCAGACCGATCTCCAGCAACAGCTCGAGCGCGCGTCGATCGCGTTGTTCGACTATCGACACGCCGGATTGGCGGACATCACCAGCACGATCAGGCGGTTGGGCGGCGTCACCGGGCACGCCGCGCAGGCCGAGCGGACGGCCGGAAGCATCGAGGACCGCCTGGCGGAGGTCCGGGCGAAGGCCGCAGCCGGCCTAAGGCCTCGGACGCTCCTCGTGTTCGGCCGCGAACGCGGCGCGCTGCGCAACATCTACGCCAGCGGAGGACGAGGCTTCCTGCACGACATGCTGGAGGCGGCCGGCGGAATCAACGTCTTCGCGGACGTCGCCCGCGAGTCGGTGCAGGCGACCACCGAGCTCGTGCTCGCGCGGGCGCCCGACGTCATCCTGGAGGTGCGCTCGGCGGATATCGAGTCGGATGCCGAGGCCTCGCGCGAGGCGCAAAGCTGGTCACCGCTGGCCTCGGTGCCTGCCGTGCGCAACCGGCGGGTGATGGTCCTCACCGGACAGGGTCTCACCGTCCCCGGACCCCGGGTGGCCGAGGTCGTCGAGCGCATGTTCCAGGCCTTGCGTCGCACGCCATGAAGATTCTGGTCAGCTGGTCATCGGGCAAGGACTCGGCCTGGATGCTCCACCTCCTCAATCAGGAGCATCCCGGCGCGATCGAGGGACTCCTCACGACCACGAACGCGGCGTTCGATCGGGTGGCCATGCACGCGGTTCGTCGATCGCTCGTCAACGCCCAGGCGCGTGCGGCGGGACTGCCCCTTCACGTCGTGCCGCTGCCCTGGCCCTGCTCGAATGCGGACTACGAACGCCTGATGGCCGACGCGGTCGGCGGCTTCGTGGCCCAGGGCTTCACCCATGTGGCCTTCGGCGATCTCTTCCTCGAGGATGTCCGTCAGTACCGCGAGTCGCGGCTGGCCGGCACCGGGCTGACGCCGATCTTCCCCCTCTGGAAACGCGCCCCCACGACGGACCTGGCTCGCACGATGATCGAGGGCGGCCTGGAAGCGCGACTGACATGTGTGGATCCGCGGGTGCTCGACGGATCATTCGCCGGCCGCCGCTTCGACCTCGAGCTTCTCGCGGACCTGCCGCCCACGGTGGATCCGTGCGGCGAGCGCGGCGAGTTCCACTCGTTCGCGTATGCTGGCCCGATGTTCGCCGAACCGATCGCGATCCGCGTCGGCGACCGCGTCGAGCGCGACGGCTTCGTCTTCTGCGACCTCGAGGACGCTCCAACCGATCCCCGGATCCCGGCTGCCGGATCCCTGATCCTTGATCCCTGGTCCCTGATCGACCCCTGATCCCTGATCCCTGACCCCTGACCCCTGATCCCTGATCCCTGATCCCTGATCCCTGATCCCTGATCCCTGATCCCTGATCCCTGCCATGTCCTACCCTCAACGGATCGTCTGCCTCACCGAGGAGACCACCGAGACGCTCTATCTGCTGGGCGAGGGCGACCGCATCGTCGGGGTCAGCGGATACACCGTCCGCCCGCCGGAAGCGCGGCGCAAGCCGAAGGTCTCGTCGTTCCTGCATGCGCGGTTCGAGAAGATCGAAGCCCTGAAGCCGGACCTGATCCTGGCGTTCTCCGACTTGCAGGCGGACATCACCACCGAGCTGGTGAAGCGCGGCCACACTGTGTTCACGTTCAACCAACGCTCCGTGGCTGAAATCCTTCAGATGATCCACGTCCTGGCCGGCATCGTCGGCGTGGCGGCGAAGGGCGAGCAACTGGCTCGGGAACTCGACGCGGGGCTCGAACGGATCCGGGCGGCCTCGCGTGAGTGGCCACGCCGACCACGCGTCTATTTCGAGGAGTGGGACGACCCGCTCATCTCGGGCATCCAGTGGGTCGAGGAGCTCGTCGAGATCGCGGGTGGCGACCCCGTCTTTCCCGAGCGCCGCCAGGCCCGGCTCGCGAAGGACCGGATCGTCGCCAGTGACGAGGTGATCGCGGCCGCACCCGATGTGATCATCGGCTCATGGTGCGGCAAGCCCGTCCGGACCGAGCGAATCGTGTCGCGGCCTGGGTGGGACGTCATTCCCGCGGTCCGCGCCGGCCACATCTACGAGGTCAAGTCGGCGTTCATTCTGCAGCCAGGGCCCGCGGCGCTGACCGAGGGCGTGCGGCAGTTACACGAGCTGCTGGAGAGGGCCGTCCATTGATGATTGATGATTGGCGATCCGGCGATTCATTCAGCGATTGGGTGATTGCGGCATCGGGGCATTTAGATCGGGTGATTCATGAGTGCACGCCCGTCGGCCGTCGTTGCTAGCGCCGATACACGACGCGTCCGCGGACGAACGTCATCTCGCACACCAGGTCCTTCAGGCTCGCCGCCGGCACGGCGTACGGGTTCTTGTCCCACACCGCGAGGTCGGCGTCCTTGCCGACTTCGATCGTGCCGATCCGGTCGTCCAGGAACATCGAGTGCGCCGCCCACTGGGTGTAGGAACGCAGCGCTGTCTTGATGTCGATGGCTTCGTCCATCCCGAACGGCGTTCGGCCGTGTGTGCCGTTCAGCGTCTCGCGCACCACGGACGACCACAAGCCGTAGCGCGCGGGAAACGGCGTCACCGAGTAGTCGGACCCGCCGCTCCACCTCACGCCCTTCCGAACGAACGTGCGAAGCGGCTTCAAGCGCTTGCCTCGATCCGGACCGAGGTTGGCGGCGTAGTTGTCGCCGATCCACCACAGGAACGGCGCCTGCGCCTCGGGGTAGCCGGCGTCGAACTCCCGCTGCAGGCGGGCCATCACGTCGATCGCGCGATCGGTGGGGGTGTTGGCGTGGATGATGCCGTGACGGAGGCCCTTCGTAGGAGTGGCCTTCAGGATCTGGTCGTAGGTGTCCACCACCCAGTCGATGGCGCGATCGCCGATCGCATGAGTGCTGACGTGGATGCCAGCCTTGTGCAGACTGGACACGATCTGGCGATAGTCTTCCGGTGGCGTCGAGGGGTAGCCCTTGTTGCCGGCATCGCGGTCGGTGAACGCCTTGTTCCAGTCGTCGTACATCCACGCGGTGCGCGCGCCACCACTGCCGTCCATGAACAGCTTCACGCCGCCCGACAGCAGCACGCCGTCGCCGAACGAGGCCGGCGGCTTTGGCTGCTTCAGCACCCTTGCCATCACCGCCGCGGTGCCGGCCGCTTCCCGCGGGCCGGACCACAACGCGAACACGCGCACGGTAAGACGGCCTTCCTTCAGCAGCTCCTGGTAGAGCTCCCACTTCTGCTCACCGATGCCGGGGTCCTTTGCCCCGGTCATACCCTCACGGTTGAAGTCCTCGACAATCTGCTGGATGCCGCGCTTCTGCTGCTCCCGGGTCAGCGGCGGCACGTGCGCGGTGACGAGGCCCTGGGCCGACTCCTTGAGCACGCCGGTGGGGGCTCCCTGGGCGTCGCGATCGATCGTGCCCGCGGGCGGATCCTTCGTGTCGCGACGGACCTCGGCCATCTTCAGCGCGTAACTGTTGGCCACGCCGTAATGTCCTGTCGTCTGGGTGAGCCAGACCGGGTTGTTCGGCGCCACCTTGTCGAGGTCGGCGGCCGTGATGTATCGCCGCTCGGCCAGCTTGCCTTCGTCCCAGCCACGGCCTCGCACCCACTCTCCCGGCTTCAGGGTCGTCACAGACGCAGCCACGCGCTGCAGCACGTCGTCCATCGTCCTGACGCTGGGGTCGCTGAGATCGACCGTGAACAGCTTGTCGGCTTCGGAAAAGTGGACATGCGAATCGATCAAGCCGGGCGTCACGGCGCGGCCGGCGAGATCGACGACCTGCGTGGAGGGACCGGCCAGGGCCTTCACGGCGGCGGTGGTGCCGACGGCGGTGATGCGACCACCGGTGACGGCCACCGCTTCGGCGACCGAGTCGCGTGCGTCCACCGTCAGCACCGCGCCGTTCAGCAGCACCACGTCCGCTGCACCGGAGGGTTGACCTGGCTGGCCGGTGGCCAACGCGTCAACCGCGACAACGGCCGCGAGCACGAGACCGATCAACAAGCCGCGAGTGCGCGTCATGCGGCCAGATTGTGCCACAGCGTGCCGCCAGCATCCGGAGGAGATAGGGGCGGTTCAATTTTTACGCCTCATGCCGCGATGACCGCTGCCGTCCTCGGCTCGGCCTCGGGCAGTCCTCGCGGCGGCGTTCGACGTCATAATGTCGATATGGTCCTCGGCTTGGCGCTCGTGCTGATGGTGGCCGCGGTGGCGGGCCTGCAGGCGCAGGCGCCAGCCGGCGAGCCTCCGGAGGGAGTGGCCGCCACAGCTAAGGCGGCTCAGTCAGAAGAGCCGGCCGTGGATGCCTCGAAGCTGGGCGTTTCGATGAGCCGCATCCAGCGCGGCCTTCGGCTCTCGGAGGCGCGCGAGCAGCTTCGAGTCACGCCGTTCAAGCTGGAGTACCAGATCCAGGTGTTCGGGACAGCGCCGCGCCTCGACATCTTCAAGGACTTTCCGATCGGTCCGGGCGCACCGCTTTCTTACGGCGCACCAACCCACACCGAGTTCCTGAACCACTGGACGCCCCAGGCGTACCGGTCGCCGCCGGCGGACTTCGGCGCGCTGGCGGGATGGGCCTTGTTCCAACTCGCCAAGCGCTCCGAAAAGTCGAAGTGCGAGCAGGAAATCGCGGACTACCGCGCGATGGTCATGCAGGGAATCTCGGCCCCTGCCCCACGCTGCGCGCAGTAACAGCGCGGCGCGTTCGGCGCGCGTCCTACACGAATAACGGCAGCGACCCGGTCCCGGGCGGGAACAGACCCTCGCTCTCGGCCCAGGCGATCATCCGGTGCACGGCGTCCTCGTCGAGCGCGCGCGTGTAGTCGTTGACGTAGAGCCGGATGTGCCGGGCCATGACGTCGGGATCCATTTCCTGCGCGTGCGCGGCAACGTAGTCGCGGCTGGCCTCGGGGTGTGCGAAGGCGTACTCCACGCTGGCGCGCAGCGCCGCGTCCACGAGCGGCGCCAGCGTCGGCGCCAGGTCGCGCCGGATGGCAATGCCCGCGAGCGGGAGCGGGCATCGCATCCGTTCTTCCCAGACCGCGCCGAGGTCGGCGAGCAGCGTGAGGCCCTTGGCCTCGTAGGTGAAGCGGCCTTCGTGTATCAAGAGCCCGCAGTCCGCATCGCCGCGAAGGACGGCCTCCTCGATCTGATCGAACCGCATGGACACCGTCTCGAAACGGCCCAGGAGCCGCAACAGGAGCGTGGCGGTCGTCCGCTCGCCTGGGATGGCGATCCGGCCGCCCACAGCTCGTGGCGACCGGGCGACGATGATGGGGCCGACGCCATAACCGGCGGCACCGCCGGCGCGGAGCAGCACGTAGCGATCGCGCAGCCTTCCGAACGCGGCCGTCGACACCTTGGTCACTTCGGCCTCGCCGCGCTCGGCTCGTTCGTTCAGGACCTCGATGTCGGCCATGAACGGCACCACGCGCGGCCCGGGCACGATGCCATGCACGAGCGCGTGGAACGCGAACGTGTCGTTCGGACACGTCGTGAAACCGAAGTCTATCGTCGGGCCATCCACGCGACGACCGCCTCCTGCGCGGCGAGAGCCGCCTCCCGCAACCGCCACGCGCTGGTATCCCGGTTCGTGACCATGTTGCTGATGCCGCGAACCTCTCCGACGGGAACGTCGTGCAGGTACGCCACGTGCGCCGCCGCCGCGCCTTCCATGTTCTCCACCGCGCCGCGCGTTCGCGCTTCGAGGTCACGCGCCGCCGCCTCGGTGCCCGTGCAGGTCGATACGGTGACGAACCTCACCCGTCGCTCGAGCGGAAACACCTGCAGCGGCACCTCGTTGTAGATGGGCGAGGCGCCGGTAATCACCGGGAAGCCGAGCGCCTGCATGTCGAGGAAGCCCGAAGGCGTCATGGCCCCGAGGTCGCCGTAGCACTCCACGTCGGCGCACACGACGTCACCGACGGCAAGTCCCGATCCTGGATACGCCCCGCCCACGCCGCACACGACGATCGCATCCGGGCGCTGGCGCGCGATGGCCAGCGTGACCGCATGCGCGGCATTGACTGGCCCGACACCCGTGCAGACAAGTGTAACGTCAGGCCACGCATGCGTTCGCTCGCGCAGCAGATCGGCCTCGAAAGAAGTCGCGGCGCAGATCAGCAGGGACACGGGCCCACAGGATACCCGACGGCCGCGCGGGCGCCCTGACCCCTGATCCCTGATCCCTGATCCCTAATACAGTCCCAACTGCAGCTTTGCGGCCTCGGACATCCGGTCCTTGGTCCAGGGCGGATCCCAGACGATCTCGACCCTGGCGTCGCTGACGCCCGCGACCTTCGAGGCCTTCTCGCGGACTTCGCCGGGCAGGATCTGTGCGGCCGGGCAGGCTGGCGCGGTCAGCGTCATCCGGACGCCGACCTTGGCGTCGGCGTCCACGAGCACATCGTAGATGAGCCCGAGCTCCACGATGTTGACTGGGATCTCCGGGTCGTAAATCGCCTTCAGTGCGTCGAACACCTGCGGCCGGAGCTCGGTCATCTTCACGGGGTCTGGCACGATGTCGGAGATCGACTCCGATTGATCGTTGGCCGGCGAGTCGGCTGGGCTGGCGCCCCCCATTGGCATCATCGGCAGGAACCTCGAATTAGACATCTGCGAATCGACCCGCCGGGGTTGCAGGCCCGGCGCTCCTTCGTCACTCGGTACTGACCGGGCCGGCGGGATGCTCCGACACGGCCGCCTTCAACGTATGCCAGGCGAGGCCAGCGCACTTGACGCGCGTCGGGAACTCGCGGACACCGGCCAGCACGGCCAGCTTGCCCAGGTCCGGGAGGGGGCTGCCCGGCTCCGACGTGATCATCTGGTGGAAGCGATCGAACAGCACGCGCACTTGGTCGACGGTCTTCCCCTTGACGGCATCGGTCATCAGCGAAGCCGACGCCTTCGAGATTGCACAGCCTGAGCCCTGGAAGGCCACGTCGGCGATCACGCCGTCCTGCACGGTCAAGTACAGAGTCAGGCGATCCCCGCAGAGCGGGTTGTAGCCTTCCTGCTTCGCGCTCGCCGGGTCGATGACCCGGAAGTTGTGCGGGCGCCGGTTGTGGTCCAGGATGACTTCCTGGTAGAGATCGCTCAGTTCGGACATCAGCCAAATACCTTACGCGCCTTCTGCAGCGCCGCCACCAGCGCATCGATCTCCTCGCGCGTGTTGTATATCGCCAGCGAGGCGCGAGCCGTGGCCGGAATGCCGAGCCGATCCATTACCGGCTGGGCGCAGTGATGCCCCGTCCGGATGGCCACGCCCTCACGATCGACGATGGTCCCGACGTCGTGAGGGTGGATCCCGTCCATCACGAACGACAGGATGCTGGCCTTGCGGGCCGCGGTGCCAACGATCTTCAGTCCGTCCACCTGGCTCAGGGCGTCGGTACCGTAGGCGAGCAGCTCCTGCTCGTAGGCCTGGATCCGGTCCATACCGATGCCGCTGACGTAATCGACGGCTACGCCCAGTCCGATCGCGCCGGAGATGTCGGGCGTGCCCGCCTCGAACTTGTTCGGGATCACGTTCCAGGTGCAGCGCTCGAACGTCACGGAGGCGATCATGTCGCCGCCCCCCATCCACGGCGGCATGTCCTCGAGCAGCGCCGCCCGTCCGTAGAGCGCGCCGATGCCGGTCGGCCCGTACAGCTTGTGTCCCGTGAGGGCGAAGAAATCGCAGTCGAGCGCCCGCACGTTCACGGGCATGTGATACGCGGCCTGCGCGCCGTCGACCAGCACCAGGGCGCCGGCGGCATGCGCCGCCCGGATGATCTCGGGCAGCGGCGTGACCGTCCCCAGGGCGTTGGAGAGCGCCGAAATCGCCACCAGCCGCGTCCGTGGTGACAACAGGCGCGCGAACGCCTCGACGTCGAGCTCGCCGTTGTCGAACACCGGGATCACGCGAAGCGTCGCGCCCTTCTCGGCACACAACATGTACCAAGGCACGATGTTCGAGTGGTGCTCGATAGCGGAAATCAGGATCTCGTCGCCGGCGCGCACGTTGGCGCGCCCCCACGTCTGAGCCACGAGGTTTATTCCCTCGGTGGCGTTCCGCGTGAAGATCACTTCGCGCGGCTCGGCCGCACCGATGAACCGCGCCACCTTGGCCCGCGCCTCCTCGAACAGGTCAGTGGCCCGGCCGCTCAGGTAATGCACGCCGCGATGGACGTTGGCGTTGCTCTTGGCGTAGTAGTCGGCCAGCGCGTCGAGAACCGCCTGCGGTTTTTGCGTGGTGGCGGCGTTGTCGAGGTAGACGAGCGGCTTTCCATGCGCCGACGTGCGGAGGATGGGAAAGTCCGCGCGGATGGCCGCGACATCGAACGAGGTGGCTGTCACCATTGTCACCTGCCCTGATCGTGTTCCGCCAGGTCGCGATCCAGCTGGCGGAACAGCTCCCGCTCCAGCTGCCCGCGCAGGGCCGGAATGGAAATGCGCTCGAGCACCTCACCCGCGTAGGCATGGATCAACATGTCCCGCGCTTCCTTCTCGCTGAGGCCGCGCGCCCGCAGGTAGAACATGGCCTCCTCGTCGAGCTGCCCTACCGCCGCACCATGCGTGCACTTCACATCGTCGGCGAAGATCTCGAGCTGCGGGTTCGAGTTGATCGTCGCCTCGTCGGACAGCAGCAGCGCGCGGTTCGTCTGCTTCGAGTCGGTCTTCTGCGCGTCGAGCCGGACGATGATGCGACCGTTGAAGACGGCCTTGGCCTTGCCGTCCAGGATGCCCTTGTAGAGCTCGTGGCTCGTGCAGTTCGGCGTGGCGTGATCGATCGTGGTGTGGTTGTCCACCAGCGACGTACCGTCCGCCAGGTAGCAGCCGTCCAGATCGACGTGCGCACCCTCGCCGGCCAGGACGGCCACGGCGTCGTTGCGCACCATCCGGCCACCGACAGTGATCGTCCGCAACTTGAACGAGCTGTCCTTGTCGGCCTTGATGTGGACGTGGTTCACCAGGAAGGAGCCCTCGGTGCCCCGCTGGTCGAGGCAGCAGCTGACGCTGGCGCCCTCGGCCACGCTGGCCTCGATGACGGCATTGGTCAAGTGCGCCTCACCCGCGGTCGTCAGGAAGCTCACCGCGACGTCCGCCTGACTGTTGGCGCCGGCCACGAGCAGCACCCGGGGATGAATCATCGTCCGCCCGGGACCGCCGGAGATGATGATGACGTGCACGGGGGTATCGATGACGGCGCCCTTCCGGATCGAGACGAGCGCCCCGTCCTCCAGAAAGGCGGTGTTCAGCGCCGCGAAGGGCTGGCCCTGAGCCGGCTGTTGTCCAAGCAGCGGGCACTCGGGCGCGCCCGAGGCGATCGCCGCTGCCAGGCTGCCAATCTTGAGTCCCACCGGCACCGTGCTGAGGTCGGAGAGCTCAGGCGCAAAGCGGCCGTTCAGCAGCACCAGCCGCACCGAGCCGCGCACCGCGACGCGCGAGACCAAGGGCGCGGCGTTGGTGGGCACGCCCTCTGCGAGCCTGAACGGCGTCGTCGCGATCGGCGACACGTTCGTGAAGCGCCACTCCTCCAGACGGGTCGTCGGGAAGCCGATCTGTTCGAACGCCGCGCGCCCGCCGGCGCGCAGATCCTTCAGCCACGCCGGCGCCACCTCGCCCCGGCCGTTGGCGAAGCGTTCGAGCTCGGCGAGATAGGTATCCTGCCCTTCGGCCACGGGAGTCATCGTCTTCAGCTCCTCGCCGTGGTGGCCATGCTGCGATCAGTGGGGTCGGCGCCGTCGCTCGACCGCGCCACGTTCTCGAGCCAGACGTAGCCCTTCTCTTCGAGCTCGAGCGCGAGCTCCCGGCCTCCGGACTTCACGAGCCGGCCCTCGCTCAGCACGTGCACGAAGTCGGGCACGATGTAGTTGAGCAAGCGCTGATAGTGGGTGACCACGATGAAGGCGCGCTCCTCGCTGCGCATGGCGTTCACGCCCTGCGCGACGATGCGCAGCGCGTCGATGTCGAGACCGGAGTCGGTTTCGTCCAGGATGGCCACGACCGGCTCCAGCACCGCCATGTGGAAGATCTCGTTGCGCTTCTTCTCGCCGCCGGAGAAACCCTCGTTCACCGAGCGCTGCAGCATCGCCTCGTCGATGTCCAGCAGCCTCGCCTTTTCCTTGATGAGCGCCATGAAGTCGATGGCGTCGAGATCGTCCAGCCCGCGCTCCTTGCGCACGGCGTTGAGCGCGGCCTTGAGGAAGTACGCGTTGTTGACGCCCGGTATCTCGACCGGGTACTGGAAGGCCATGAACAAGCCCTTGCGCGCACGCTCGTCGGCCTGCATTTCCAGCAGGTCCTCGCCGCGATAGAGGACGCGGCCGCCGGTGACCTCGTAGCCGGGGTGCCCGGCCAGCGCGCGGGCGAGCGTGCTCTTGCCCGAGCCGTTGGGGCCCATGATGGCGTGCACCTCGCCGGCCTGCACGGTGAGGTCGATCCCCTTCAGGATTTCGTTGCCTTCCACGGCGGCGTGTAGGTTCTTGATCTCGAGCAT
>DATLLC010000182.1:0-4015 GCA_035538015.1 Vicinamibacterales bacterium | reverse complement strand
CGGCCGTTCGGCGCGAACAATGGCGTTCGCCCTCCAGCGGTCGAGATCTGATACTCCGCGTCGTTCACGTTCGGGAATGGTCTCACGTAGACCTGGAACTGCCCCGTCTTGTTCGACTCGTACGCCATCCAGCGGCCATCGGGAGCAATGGACGCGTTCCGTTCGTCGGACGGTGTGTCGAGGAGCGGCGACGCTCGATTCGCGTCGTCGTTCGACAGTGGGGGCCGTCGAGAGGACGCACCATCAGGTCGTACGACGTACCCGGCATCAGCCGCTCGAAAATCAGGCGCCTGCCATCTGGCGAGATCGCCACGGCGCGGCGCTGGGTGGCTTCGGGATCGACGTCGCTGGTCGTCAGCTGCTCCACGGCGCCGGTGCCATCCGCCGCGCGCCGGAAGAGGTGTTGCGCCCCGAAGATGAGGTATCGGCTGTCGCGCGACCAGACCAGAAGAGCCCCGACCGAGCCGGTTTGCAGCGGCGACAGCTTCTGGAGTGAGAAATCCCAGATCCATGCTCCGGGCGGTTGCCCGTCAGAGATGCTGACCGCCACGCGGGTCCCGTCGGGAGATAGGCGGGGGAGAAAATACGTGCGCGCGGGCGCCGCGATCGGGGCCTCGTTGCCGCGCCGGTCCACCCACACGAGCGAACGGGCCTCGCCGGCGCCGGCCGACGGCGCGTACGCCAGCATCCCGTGTCGTGAGAAGGCGAAATTGGCGCTGGCGTTGCGCCACGTGACGCGCTCGAGCACGGGCACCGGGTCACCGACGATATTCTGCGTCGCCGCATCGAATCGGACGGCCCACAACGCTTCGCCGTCCTCGTAGACGAGGTGACCCGTCTCCGCGTATACCGCCTGGCTTCCGGAGCGAATCACCGTTTTCCACTTGCCGGTATTCAGATCCAGGACCGCCACACCCCGCTGGCTGCCGCCCTCCACGATCGTGAACAGGACACCGCGGCCGCCAGGCAGCAGCGAGGGAAACCAGTGGTCCTGTTCACCGTCGTTCGTGTCCGGCCGCGTCAACACCTCGGGCTCGCCGCCACGGGCGGCCACGCGGAGCAGTCCCGTCGTGGTATCGCTCGTCGCGAAGATGATCGAATCGTCAGGACCCCAGCTGGCCCCGCGCGACCCGCCGGATACCTGCGCGATCACGCTGGGCGGTCCGCCGCCGATCGGCGCTCGTTTGACGGCGCCGCGAAGGACGGGGCCGGTGTTCAGCCCTTCGTCCAGGCGGTCGAAGAAGCCGACCCATTGCCCGTCCGGCGAAACGAACGGCGCCCGGGCGTTAGTGATGCCCGCCAGAGGCGACGCGTCGAGGCGATCGAACGCGCGGACCATGAGCTGCGACTCGGCGCCCGCGGTGTAGACGAGGTGCGTGCCGTCGGGAGACAGCGCGAGGTCGCGGTCGTTGAAGCTGATGGCGATCGGCTGCGCGGCCGGCAGGCTGATGCCGAATCGCGCGACTGGCGGCGATGTCGATGTGGGACGGCCCACCACCCACGCCGTGCCCGCGGCCGCAACCGTGGCCAGCACGACGCCGGCGCCGACCGGTACCATCCAACGCCACGCGGTGCGCGGCACGCCGGCGTGGCTCGCGCCCGTGACGGCGGAGTCCCCCGCCGCCGCCAGAGCCTCGTCGATCTCAAGTCGGGCGACCGCGATATCCGGTAGACGCCGCTTTGGATCCCTCGCCAGGCACCGCCGCAGCAGACGTCCGATGGCGGCAGGCGTTGAGGCCGGGAGCGCGGCCCAATCGGGCTCCTTCGTGAGCACGAGCGCCAGCGTGTCGGAGGTGTCCTCGGCGTCGAACGCGCGCCGGCCCGTCAACATCTCGTAGAGGACGGCCCCGAACGCCCAGACATCGGCTCGCTTGTCCACCGGCCGGCCGCGCGCCTGCTCCGGGCTCATATACGCCGCCGTCCCCAGGATGATCCCGGCGGCGGTGGCGTGCATCGAAATCGTGGGCGAGCTCGTCGATCCCGCACCCGTGACGCCGTCCGGTTCGAGTGCTTTCGCGAGACCGAAATCGAGGACCTTGACCGTCCCATCGGCGCGGACCTTGATGTTCCCCGGCTTCAAATCGCGGTGGATGATTCCGGTTGCGTGCGCCGCCTCGAGCGCCTCGACGATCTGCCGGGCGATTGAGAGTGCCTCGTCGAGCGGCAATGGCCCTGCGTGCAGCCGATCGGCCAGCGTCGGTCCCTCGACGAGCTCCATGACGATGGCGCGGTGACCGTCGGCGTCCTCGACGCCGTGGATTTGTGCGACGTTCGGGTGGTTCAGCGCCGCCAGCAGCTGGGCTTCGCGGTGGAACCGCGCCACACGATCGACGTCGTTGATGACGGCGGGCCGCACCACCTTGACTGCGACGTCACGGTTGAGCCGGCTGTCTCGAGCTCGATACACCTCGCCCTATAGTTGGGCCGTGACGTAAGTCGGAGGCATCGCGCCGACAGAGCGGCGGCGGCGAGAAGAGGCAAGGGGCGAGACGATTCGGAACGGTCAGCGCCGGAGCGCCGCAGGCGCGGAGGCGCCCCCCGTGACAGGCGATCGTGGTCCGCGATCAGGTGGGGGACGTGTGTCTCGGGATCGGGCACGATGGAGGCGCGCGCATCGGCGGCGCTACGACTCAACCTCGCCCACTGCTTCAACGGTTTGGCATGGACGGTCGAGCGCCGCCAACGCGCGTGAGTCCACTATCGCATACTCAGATGTGGTCCTTCGAGGACTCTGCTATAGGGCGTGCGCCGGACTCACGCCTCGCGCGCCGTGGACGGACAGCGAGGAGGACCCGATGGGCGTGGATACGGTGGTGGCGTGGATTGGACTGGATTGGGCGGACCAGCGGCATGCCGGGCAGCTGCAGACCGCCGACGGCACGGTCGAGGCGTTCGTGCTCGAGCAGACGCCGGCGGCACTGCACGAGTGGGTGGCGCAGCTCTGCCAGCGGGTGGGCGAGGGCAAGGTGGCTCTCGCTGTGGAGCAACGCAAGGGCGCGGTCATTCACGCGCTATTGATGTACGACTGCTTCGTGCTGTATCCGATCAACCCGAAGGCGCTGGCGCGGTATCGGGAAGCGTTCCGCATGAGCGGCGCCAAGGACGACCCGGGTGATGCCGCGCTGCTGTGCCGCTTGGTGGTCCACCATCGCGACCAGCTGCGCGCGTGGGTGCCCGACACGGTCGAGAGTCGTACCCTGCAGGCCCTGTGTGAGCAGCGGCGCAAATGGGTCAATCATCGCGTGGCGCTCACCAATCGCCTCACCAGCCTGCTGAAACAGTATTTCCCGCAGGCGCTCGACTGGGTGGGGGGGCTGGCGTCGCCGCAAGGCTGCGACTTTCTCACCCAGTGGCCGACCCTCGCGGCGGTGCAACGGGCGCGGCCGCGCACCGTGCGCCAGTTCTACCGCGCGCACAACTGTCGCACCGCCGCGGTCATCGACGCACGCCTGACGGCGATCGCGGCCGCCCGCCCCCTCACCACGGATGCGGCGGTCGTCGAGCCGCTCAGTCTCGCCGTGCAAGGCTACGCGACGCAATTGCGCACGCTGCTCGCGACAATTCAGACCGTTGATGACCGCATCGCCGCCGTCTTTGCGACCCATGCGGACCAGCCCCTCTTCGACAGCTTCCCCGGTGCCGGCGCGGTCTGTGCCCCACGCCTGGCCGCGGCGTTCGGTACTGATCGGGAACGCTGGACATCGGCGGCCGACCTCCAGTCACATGCCGGCATTGCGCCGGTCACCGAGCGGAGCGGCAAATCGATCTGGGTCCATCATCGCCTGGCCTGTCCGAAATTTCTGAAGCAAACGTTTCACGAGTTCGCTGACCAATCGATTCGCTTCTCGCGGTGGGCGCGTGTGTACTACGACCAGCAACGCGGACGGGGCAACGAACATCATGCCGCGCTGCGCGCGTTGGCCTACAAGTGGATACGGATCCTGTTTCGCTGCTGGAAGGAGCGCCGCCCCTACGACGAGGAGGCCTACATCGCGGCGCTGCGCCGCCGCGGCTC
>DATLLC010000181.1:0-19662 GCA_035538015.1 Vicinamibacterales bacterium | reverse complement strand
ATGCCCCCTCACTGGACCTTCGTCATCGCGTCGAGCGGCGTGCACGCGGACAAGGCTGGATCGGTGCGCGATCAATACAACCGGGCCTCGCTCGAGACCCGGGCGCTGCTGCACTGCTGGAACGAGGCGGCGCCGAGTCCGGCCGGATCGCTCGGCGCGGCTTTGGCCGAGGACGACGCGCTGCCCCGGCTCTACGAGCTGATCGTCACCAGGCCGCCCGCCGGCTACACCCCCGCCGCGCTCGCCGCGCGCCTGTCGCACTTCGTCGCAGAGGATGGCCGCGTGCCAGAGGCCGCTCGCGCGTTTGCGCTCGGCGACGCCACGGCACTCGGACGCCTCTCGCACGACTCGCAACGCGAAGCCGACGAATGGCTGGGCAACCAGACGGCCGAGACCAGGGCCCTCGCCGCCGCCGCGTCCGACGTCGGTGCGATTGCGGCCAGCAGCTTCGGCGCGGGCTTTGGCGGCAGCGTCTGGGCGCTCGCGCCATCGAGTGATGCGCGCGCCCTGGCCGACGCGTGGCTTGCCGACTACGCGCGCCGCTGCCCTTCGGTCTCGGGCGTCGAATGCTTTGTCGCGCGTCCCGGCCCGGCCTTGACCGAAGTTCCCATCACCTGACCGGCCCGCGCGAGCGCGGGCATCTTCCGGATTGAAAGCGTGGTGCCCTTCGGAGCGCAAGAGTCGACTCGAGGTCGTGAGGAGCGCGAATCGACATGAGCCACATCCGACTCCGTGCCGGCCTATGGCATGTTGGGCCGCATGCGCCACGTCGCGGTCAAGGGGCCGGGCTCGCTCGGTATAATCGGCTGATGCGAGTCCCCTCTCGATCCGTCGCGGTGATTGGTGCCTTCGCGGTCTCGATGGCCTGCGGGGGCGGGCCGGCCCCGTCCTCGCCGGCCGCCGCACCGGGCGCCACGACGACAGCCTCCACGCCGACGGCATCCGCGCAGCAAGACGACGAGCCGCTGCCCGAGGTCGGTTCGCCCTACGACGCCCTTCCCGAAGGTGCCCGCGGCCTGCTCGATCAGGCGTTCACCGGCGACCTCGACGCGATGGTGAAGCGTCGCATGGTCCGCGCCGGGGTCACGTTCAACCGGACGCATTACTTCATCGACCGGGGGCAGCAGCGCGGCGTGGCGTACGAATCGCTGATGAACTTCGAGGAGGCGCTCAACAGCTACTTGAAGACCGGCAACCTGAAGGTGCATGTCGCGATCGTGCCGCTGCCGCGCGACATGCTGCTGCCGGCACTGATCGAGGGCAAGGTGGATCTGATAGCCGCACAGCTCACGGTGACACCCGAACGGGAGAAGCTGGTGGATTTCACGACTCCAACGCGCCACAACGTCAGCGAGATTGTGGTCACCGGCCCGGGCGGCCCGGCCGTCAACAACGCTGACGATCTGTCCGGCAAAGAGGTCTTCATCCGCACCTCCAGCAGCTATCACGACAGCCTGGTCGCCCTCAACGGCCGCCTGAAGGCCGCCGGCAAGCCGCTGGCCGTCATCAAGCCTGCGCCCGAGAACCTCGAGGACGATGACATCCTCGAGATGGTCAATGCCGGCCTGGTCCAGGCCACGGTCGTGGACGATTACCTGGCGCAGTTCTGGAAGCAGGTGTTCCCGCAGCTGACGCTGCATCCCTCGGCGGCGGTGCGCAGCGGTGGCATCCTTGCCGTTGCGGTGCGCAAGAACAACCCGAAGATGAAGAACGCCGGTAATATCTGGCTGAAGAAGTACGGCGAGAGCACGGCCTTCGCCAACGTCTTGCAGAAGCGGTATCTGGAGAGCACCAGATTCGTGAAGAACGCCGCCGCCGAGGAAGAGCGACGCAAGTTCAATACGATGCTTCAGATCTTCCTCGAGTACGGCAAGCAGTACGAGGTCGACCCCGTGATGATGGCGGCGCAGGGCTATCAGGAATCGCAGCTGGATCAGAACGCGAAGAGCCAGGTCGGGGCGATCGGCGTGATGCAGGTGATGCCGGCCACGGGCAAGGAACAGAACGTGGGCGACATCAGGCAGATCGAGCCGAACATCCACGCTGGCATCAAATACATGCGATTCATGATGGACCAGTACTACCGGGACGAGCCGATGACGCCCCTCAACAAGATGCTGATGACCTTTGCGTCCTATAACGCCGGCCCGGGTCGTCTGCGGCAGCTGCGGAGAGAAGCGGAGAAGCGCAGGCTCGACCCGAACGTCTGGTTCGGCAACGTCGAGCGCGTGGCCTCGGAGAAGGTCGGCCGCGAGACGGTGCAGTACGTGAGCAACATCTACAAGTACTACGTCGCCTACACGCTGATCCTCGAGCAGCGGCAGGCCCGCGAGGCCCTGAAGCAGGGGAGCTGAGGCGCCCGTCACCATCTCTTGATTTTCTGAGCTGGTGATCTCGCGATCGATCACTCGATTTGTAGATCGATCCATCTATCGATTGATCTACAGGTTGATCCAACGATCTCTTGATCGTTCGACCTCAAGACCTCAAGACCTCAAGACCTCAGGACCTCAAGACCTCAGGACCTCAGGACCTCGGGACCTCAGGCCCTCAAGTCCCAAGACCCAAGTCCCAAGCCCCAAGCCCCAGCCCCGCTATCCAACGTGCGCGGCGAGCTTTGCGCGGATGTCGTCCGGGAGTGGCACTGACACCCGCCGGGTCGTGTCGAAGCACACTTCGATGGTCTTCTGGGTGGCGCAGCGCGTCATCGAGTCGGCGTCGTGGAGCCGCAGCTCGTAGCCGAAGCTCTTGTGCCCGACGCGGGTGAACGTCCCGGTGACCAGCACCAGCTGTCCGGCCCCGAGCTCGTGATGGAAGTCGATGGTCAACGTCGCGACGACGGTCCCGAGTCCGCGCGCCCGCAAGTCCGTCAGTGACACCCCGGCGGCCGCCAGCATGTGCCAGCCGGCCTCGTCGAAAAACGCCGCGTAGTGGCGTACGTTCAGGTGGCCGTAAAGATCGCAGTGAGCCGGCATCACGATCGTCCGGTAGAGCTCGAAGCCGTTGGTCATCCTCACGTCTGCCTCCTCCTGAGCCGTCGCGAGGATGCTACTTCGCCAAAACGGCCGAGGTTAGCAGCTTCGGGTCCAATCGGCTGAATTTCGCGGAATCTTCGCCGCAATTCGTCCCAGTGTCGATCCAAATGGTTGGTTCGAACGAACAAATTTTAGGGTCAAGACCTCGTAATCAGCGACTGAAGGCGCGGTATCTGGTGACAAACGCGTGAAATTGGTCCCGGGTCGAATGGCACGAGACTTCCTTTTGACCAGTCGTTCTGTTTTCTCTAGCTGAAGGAGTGGAAGAGATGAAGATATTCAGGAGTGGCACCTTCGTCGCCCTCTTGCTGGCCCTGGCCGCGGTTGCCTCCGCCCAGCAGACAACGGGGACGCTCACCGGCCGACTCCAGGACTCACAGGGGCTGGCACTGCCGGGCGTCAACGTCACGGTGACGGGCCAGCAGGGCGCGAAGTCTGCCGTAACCGATACCGATGGCTCGTTCCGGATCCCGTTCCTGACGCCCGGCACCTACGACGTCAGGGCCGAGCTGCAGGGCTTCAAGACCGTCGAGCAGCGAGGCGTGAGCGTGAGCCTGGGCCAGGTCACGACCGTCAACATGCAGCTCGAAGTCGGCGGCCTGACCGAAGTGGTGCAAGTGACCGGTTCGACCGCCATCGTCGACACGACCTCGACCACGACCGGTGCCGTGCTGACCGCAGAGCTCATGCAGCGCGTTCCGGTTGGCCGCCGTTTCACCGATACCCTCTATCTGGCACCGGGCGTCAGCAGCAGCGGCGCGGCGGGTTCGGCCAACCCGTCCGTGTCTGGTTCGTCGGGCCTGGACAACCTCTATGTGGTTGATGGCATCAACGTGACCAACACCGGGTACGGCGCCATCGGGTCGTATTCGACCGTATTCGGCTCGCTGGGCACGGCAACGCCGTTCGACTTCGTCCAGGAAGTCCAGGTCAAGACCGGCGGCTACGAGGCCGAGTTCGGCCAGGCCATGGGTGGCGTGGTCAACGTCATCACCAAGAGCGGCTCGAATGCGCTGCGCGGGTCCATGTTCGGCTACACCCAGCCGGCAGCCGTCGAGGCCGGCTACAAGACGTATCAGTCGCTCAACGGCACGGTCAACACGGTCGGCCAGCAGCGCTCCGACGTCGGCGTGGAGGGCGGGTTCCCGATCTTGAGGAACAAGCTGTTCTTCTTCGGCGCCATCAACCCTGCCTGGGAGACGCGCACGTTCGTCGCGCCGGACGGGTTTCCCCTAGTGTCGCTCGGTGAGGTCGACCGCAAGCGGCAGATCACCTCCTACTCGGCCAAGGGCACCTACCAGCTCGCCTCCGCACACCGCATCGACGCGTCGTTCTTCGGCGATCCGGCCAAGGGGGACATGGGCGCGCAGCGCACCTCGTCGCTCACGGTCGACGACACGTCGTCGTTCAGCGAGCTGGAATACGGCGGCCACAACCAGACCGTCCGCTACGACGGCATCATCACCCCGACCTGGCTGGTCGAAGGAGCGGTCGCCCGGGCCTACAACAAGATCGCCGAGACGCCGAGCGTGAACGAGTGGCGCGTGACCGACACCACGGTGGTCCCGCAGAGGATCAGCGGCGGCATCGGCGGGTACGAAGCTGGCAACGAGAGCCTCAACCTGCAGTACACCGCGAAGACCACGCTCATCCTCGGCGGGCACCAGCTCAAGGCCGGGTTCACCTACGAGGACGTCGAGTACTCACAGGTCAATCAGCGCACGGGCCCGACGTTCGTGGCGGCCGATGGCCGGACCACCGCGACCGGCGCCAGCATCTCGATCATCGCGGATCCGACCCTCGGGCGGATCTACCGCGTCACCCGCGCGAACTTCAACAGCGATCGCCTCACCACCCAGGCGTACTCGGCGTTCTTCGTCCAAGATACCTGGCGCGTCGCCGAACGCCTGACGATCAACCCCGGCCTGCGCTACGAGCAGCAGACGCTCAAGGGAACGTTCCAGACGTTGACCACCCTGGATGGCCAGCAGCTCGACGACTTCAGTCTGTCGGGCAACTGGGCGCCGCGCATCGGCGCGGTCTACGACCTCGTCGGCAACGGCAAGAGCAAGCTGTACGGGAATTGGGGCCGCTTCTTCGCGCGTGTCCCGAACGACCTCGCCGCCCGCGCGCTGTCCGCCGATGACGGCTTCAGCCGCGGCGACTACTACGACGCGGGGCTCACCCGCCCGATCCCGAACGGCATCCTCGCCGGCGGGCAGACCAACCACTTCGTGATCGCCGGCGCCGGCGCCGACCAGATCGATCCGGACACCAAGCTGTCCTACAAGGACGAGATCGTCGCGGGCTTCGAGTACGAGGCCTTCCCGAACATCAACCTCGGCGTCCGCTACATCCACCGCGGGATCGGCCGGATCCTCGAGGACATCGCAGATGCGCCGGCCGTCGCGTATGACCTGGGCCTTCCCGGCTTGAGCAGCGTCGAGTACATCCTGACGAACCCGGACTCGAGCTTCCCGACCCGGTTCCCGGAGCTCAACGCGCACTTCGAGGACCCGACGCACTCCTTCAACGCCATCGAGTTCACCTTCGACCGGCGCTTCGTCAACAACTGGTCGCTGCTCGGCAGCTACCGGTGGTCGCGGCTCCACGGCAGCTACGAGGGCTTCTTCCGCGAGGACAACGGCCAGTCGGACCCCGGGATCACGTCGCTCTATGACTTCCCGACCAACGACCCCTCGTACACGGCGATCGGCGTCCCGATCTACGGCTACCGTGGCGACATCCGCTACCTCGGCGCGCTCGGCGAGGGGCCCCTGCCCCTGGACCGCCCGCACGCGTTCAAGCTCTCGGGCAACCGGGCGTTCGACAACGGCCTGTCCTTCGGCGTGGGCTTCAACATGAGCTCGGGCAAGCCGCTCACCGCGATGGCGGCCCTGGCACCGTACGACAACGACAGCGAAATCCCGATGACGCCGCGCGGCGAGGGATTCGATACGGTCGACGGTTTCAAGACGCGCACTCCGTTCGAGACGCAGCTCGACATGCAGGCGTCCTACTCGATCAACGCGGGCGCCGCGCGCCGGCTCACACTGCTGGCCGACGTCTTCAACCTGTTCAACATCCGACGGGTGACGGACTACAACGCCGCCGTTGAGTACCCCTCCTTCGGTGTCGACAATCCGGACTTCGGCACGCCGACCTCGGCCAACGTGGCCGGCCAGCAGTACCAGCGTCCGTTCACGCTCCGCCTGGGCGCCCGTTTCGCGTTCTGAGGCATCGCTGATCGAGTTCGCGAGGGTGGCGTTCCGCCCTCGCGGCCGTGGCTGAATCGTGCGCCGGGCAGGTTCGCTGCCCGGCGTTTTTTTTGCCGTGAAATGCCGCGTCGGAGCGCTGTCGCCGAGCCACGTACCTCGCGTTCGTGCTCGATGGACTTCAGGCCCGCGATTCGAGGGCGACGTAGTAGAGTGCCCGGCACGAGGATTCGCCGCGACTGGCGGAGGACACGAGCCGCTCCATGCCTGCTTCGGACTCTTAGCGGAATCGGGCACCTTCTTCTACGCCGAGGGGACGCTCGGCGACGTGCCGTTCACCGGGCGGGGGAGGGCCGGACGACCCGGCAGAACCATCCGGATGCCGGGGTCTCGGTGCAGCGCTGCTTCATGGAGCTGAGCGGCCTGCCGCCGGCCTACGTGGGCGGGAAGCTCACGACGAACACGATCGGGTCGCGCAACGCGCTGGGCGACCGCACGGATCCACCGGGTTATACGCAGCCGTCGATTGCGACGATCCGGTTGTGGAAGCGCCGATGATTGGTCCCAAGGAGGAGCCATGCCCGTCTACGAGAAAGGCCCCGTTCGCATCCACTACGAGGAGACCGGATCCGGCTTCCCGTTGCTGCTCCTCGCAGGCGGGGGACTGAATTCGACCATCGCCGGTCTGGCCAGTCCCTTCAACGCGATCGAGGAGTTCAAGGGCGAGTATCGCTGCATCGCGTCGGACCTGCGCAACGCCAACGGCGGCCAGTCCTCGGGACCGCTCGAGATCGACCGGCCATGGGATGCCTATACCGATGATCACCTCGGTCTGATGGATCACCTGCGCATCGAGAAGTTCATGGTGATGGGCTTCTGCATCGGCGGCCCCTTCATCTGGAACCTCCTGAAGCGGGCGCCCACTCGCGTGGTTGCCGCCGTTCTGGCACAGCCCAGCGGGTCGCGGCCGGAGATGCGCGACCTGTTCTACGACACGAACATGAAGGGCTGGGGTCCGGAACTGGTCAAGCGCCGGCCCGAGATCACGATGGAGATGGTCGACAGATTTCTGACCAGGATGTACCGCACCAACCCCGACTTCGTCTTCACCGTGACCCGGGACTTCGTGCGCACGTGCCAGACGCCGGTGCTGATCCTGCCCGACGACATTCCGGCGCATCCCTACGCGGTGGCCATGGAGGCCGCGATGCTGGCGCCGAACGCCGAAGTGAGCATGTTCCCATGGAAAGAGCCCAAGGAGCGGATTCCGGTGGCGGTGCGCCAGATACGGTCCTTCCTCCGGGCGCATCGGGCGGCCACGTAAAGCCGCCGTCATCCGCGCGCGCCTGGCGGGGCTCGGCTACAGGGGCGGCCGTTTCAGGTGATGCGTCGTGACGCCTTGGTAGGCGTGGGCGAGCCGCAGGATCGCCGCGTCCCCGAGGACCTGGCCGGTGAAGTGGAGCGCGGTCGGCATGCCGCGATGAAAGCCGCTCGGCACGCTCACCACCGGATGACCGGTACGGTTGGTGAGCAACTGCCGGCTGCCGACGAAGAGGTCCAGCCCCGACATGGCCGCGTCGACCTGCTCCATCACCCGCGTCCGGAAGCGGTTTGCCTGGATGAACGCCACCGCGGGCGTGATGTAGGCGGCGCGGATCTCGACCGGGCGCGTGCTTCGCTCCGGGCCTTGCTCCACAGCGGTCAGCCCTCCGCTTCGCGTGACGTCGTCGAAGAATGCGGCCGTCTCGGCATAGCGGATGAAGTCGATGGCAGCAACCGGCACATCCGGCAAATCGAACGGGACAACTTCAACCCCCAGCGAGCGAATGACCGCCAGCGCCTCCTGGTTGTTCGCGCGTGTGGCGCGCTGAAAGTCCGCATCGTCGAGACCCGCGGCGCCGACCGGAAGGGCGGCCTCGAACTCGGACCGCAGGTAACCGGCGCGCAGGCGTTTCACATCAGCGGTTGCATCCCAGTTGAACGGCACGTCCATCACCGAGTTGTCGCGGCCGTCCGGGCCGTGAATCGCGTGCAGGACGAGGGCGCAGTCCTCGGCGGATCGACACAGGGGTCCGACCGTGTCCTGCGTCCACGCCAGCACCATGCCGCCATCGCGACTGACCCGACCGAACGTCGGGCGCAGCCCGGCGATCCCATTCCGGCTGGCCGGCGAGATGACCGAGCCACCGGTGTCGGTGCCGATGGCAAACCCCACCAGTCCCGCGGCCGTCGCCGCGCCTGGCCCCGCCGAGGATCCCGCCGCGTCCTGGGAGGTGTCCCACGGGCAGCGCGTGAGGCCGCCGAACCAGCGGGCGGTGACCGCCAGCGCACCGGTGGAGAGCTTCGCGACGAGAATGGCCCCCGCGTCGGTCAGCCGCGTGTAGACCGTCGAATCCTGGTCGATGACGCGGTCGCGGTAGGGGGTCATGCCCCACGTCGTCTTCGTGCCACGCACTGCGAAGAGATCCTTGAGCCCCCAGGGAATGCCGTGGAGCGGCCCGCGGTACCGACCGGCCGCGATCTCCTCGTCCGCCTGGCGGGCCTGTCGCAGTGCGAGATCCTCGGTGAGGTTCACCACGCACAGGAGCTGCGGGTCGTAGCGCTTCAGCCGTGACAGGTAGAGCGTGGTCAGTTCGGTCGGCGCGACCTGACGCGTTTCGATCAGCCTGGCGAGATGCGTCACCGGAAGGAAGGCCAGGTCCTCGTCGGTCGCCGGCCTGGAGAGGGTGATCGGCTGTCGCGCCAGGGGCCTCCGCTCTCGAGAGATGTTCTTGCCGGGGAGCACGGGATGAAACACGAACGCGGGCTGCGTGTCGCCGAGATCGGCGTTCCTCAACGCGTCGAAACCAGGCAACGGCCCGGCGGGACCGTTGAGCCTGGCCAGGATCGCCTGCTGCTCGTCTGGTGTGAACGACACGCCGGCGATCCGCGCGGCGGCACTCAGCATCTCGGGCGTGACTTGCCGCGCGTCCTGCGCCACGGCCATCAAGGCGCCGGGCATCAACGTCGGGCCGGCGGCGGCGAAGCATTCCAGAAACCGGCGGCGGTTGAGGGCGAGCTCGTCCTCGTCCATGGAGGCCGAGGATACACCCGTCGCGCCCGCGATTGTGGAACCACCCGAACACGGTAGTCCGCCCGGCGCGTCTTGCAGTAAAGTGAGCCCATTCGGCAGTCGTTTGTCCTTGCGTCTGCCTTCCGGGAGGTGTGAGTGGCGCTGCGAGTGCTCGCGTCGTTCGGCCTCGGAATTGCCCTCGTTCGCGTGACCCTGGCGGGTGCCCCGTCACCCCAGGCCCCGGCTGCTCAGCCGCGAGGGGATTTCGCCGCCGAGATCCGTCCTCTCCTCGAATCCAAGTGCCTGGGCTGCCACGGCGCGACCCTGAAGCTTTCGAAGCTCGACCTGCGGACGCGTGAATCGGCGATCGAGGGCGGCGCGCATGGGCCGTCGCTCGTGCCGGGTAACGCCGAGCAGAGCCGCATGTATCGCCACGTCGCCGGCCTCGAAGCCCCGCCGATGCCGATGCGCGGCGAGCCGCTCACCGCCGCCGAAGTCGCCGCGATGAAGCGCTGGATCGACGAGGGCGCGAATTGGGAGGCGCCGATCACGACGACGGCCTCCGCGACACGGGCGGCACCGGCCCCGGCGATGGCCGCCTTCGAGGACCGGCCCATCACCGACGAGGAGCGCGGCTATTGGGCGTTCAAGCTCCCGGTGCAGGTGCCACTGCCCGAGGTGAAGCGGAAGGACCTGACGAGCGCGATCGATCGGTTCCTCGAGTCGGCCCGCGCGAAGCGGGGCCTGACCGCGGCGGCGCATGCGGATCGCCGGACGCTGGTGCGGCGCGCGTATCTCGACCTGCTCGGCCTGCCGCCCTCACCCGAGGAAGTCGCCCGCTTCGTCGCCGACGACAGGCCGGATGCCTGGGAGCGGTTGGTCGACTCGCTGCTGGCCTCGCCGCACTACGGCGAGCGCTACGGCCGCCACTGGCTGGACGTGGCCCGCTACGCCGACTCGGCGGGCTTCGAGTACGACGTCCACCGGCCCAACGCGTGGCGCTATCGCGACTACGTGATCCGCTCGTTCAACGATGACAAGCCCTTCGATGTGTTCCTCACCGAGCAGATTGCCGGTGACGAGATGGACGGCAGGACCTTGGACAGCCTGATCGCCACCGGGTTCTTGCGCGCAGGGCCGCGCGTGCTCTTCCGCGAGAAGGACAACCCCGAGCGCCGCTTCGACTACCTGGACGACGTGCTGGGGACGATTGGAAAGGGGACACTAGGGCTCACGATCAACTGCGCGCGGTGCCACGACCACAAGTTCGATCCGATCCGGCAGAAGGACTACTACGCGCTGCAGGCCTCGATCTTCGGCTACGTGGAGACGGCAGTGCCGCTGGCGCCGCCCTCCGAGGCCGACGCCTACCTGGCGAAGAACGAGGAGATCGATGCCCGGCGAGACGCGCTGCGCGCGCGCGTCCGCGCCATCGAGAAACCGTATCGCGATCGGATCGAGCTGGCGCTCATCAAAGCGCGATTTTCCGACGCCATCTACCAGGCCGCGGCCAAGCCTGAGGCTGCGCGCACGCCAGGGGAACGGCTGCTGGCGATCCAGGTGTTCGAAGCGGTCAACGCTCCAGGCGAGGAGATCGACAAGGCGATGTCGCCGACCGAGCTCGCCGCCAAGCGCGACCTCGAGGCGCAGCTGACCGCGCTCGAGAAGGAACGGCCCGCGACGCTGCCGATGGCCGAGATCGTCACCGATGGCGATCACCGCTTCTCGCCGCTCGGCGAAGGCGACGAGGTCGTCAGCTGCCCGAAGTGCCGCATCCCGCCGCCGTTCCCGGGCAGCTACGTGCACAAGGGCCCGGGACGCTATGAGACGCCGCCCTCGTTCTTCTTGATTCGCGGCGATGTGGAGAGCCGCGGGCCCCAGATGCAGCCGGGGTTCGTGCAGGTGGCCACCTACGGCAACCCGCCGACGGTCATCCCGCGGCCCGATGGCCGCACGTCGGGCCGGCGCCTCGCGCTCGCGAAGTGGATCGGCTCGCCCGAGAACCCGCTCACCGCGCGGGTGATCGTCAATCGCCTGTGGCAGAAGCACTTCGGCCGCGGGATTGTCTCGACGCTCGAGAACTTCGGCCGGATGGGGGAGGCGCCGACGCACCCCGAGTTGCTGGACTGGCTGGCCGTGGAGTTCATGAAAGGCGGCTGGCGCATCAAGGCGATCAACAAGCTGATGATGATGTCGGAGGCCTACCAGATGGCCTCGAGCTTCGACGATCGTGCGAGCGCGGAGGCCGATCCGGAGAACCGCTACCTGTGGAGGTTCCGCCCCCAACGCCTGGAAGCTGAGATCGTGCGCGACAGCATGCTCACGGTCGGCGGCAACATCAATCTGGACGTCGGCGGTGAGCCGGTCTTCCCGTTCATTCCGAAGGACATCCTGACCGGCCAGTATCGGGGCAAGTGGGAGAACACCCCGGAGGGGCCGGCGGCGTGGCGGCGCGGCGTGTACGTCTACCGCCGCAGATCGCTGCCCTATCCGATGTTCGACACCTTCGATCATCCGGACATGAACGTGGTGGCCGGGGCGCGAAACGTGTCTACCGTGCCGACCCAGGCCCTGACCCTGCTGAACAACCCGTTCGTGCTGTCACAGGCCGAGCGCCTGTCCGCGCGCGTCAGCGCGGAGGCGCGATCGCCAGAGGCGCAGGCGGATCTCGCCTACCGCATCGTGCTCGGGCGCGCGCCGACGCGTCCCGAGCTGGCGATAGCGCTCGACCTGATCGCGAACCAGTCGCTGGCGTCGTTCACGCACGTGCTCCTCAATCTCGACGAGTTCATGTACATGAGGTGAGTCGTGTCGCATCGCTGCAACCGGTATTTCTGGGATCGGCGGGAGTTCCTCTTCAAGTCGGGTGGGGGCATCAGCGGGCTCGCGCTCGCGTATCTGCTCGATCGCGATCGGCTGCTGGCCGCCGCGCTCGCACCCCCGAATGACGCCTGCTCGGCGCCCGCCGTCGGCGTCAACCCTTACGCGACCAAGCCCCCGCACTTCAAGCCGCGCGCCACCGCGGTCATCTCGCTCTTCATGGGCGGCGGCTGGAGCCAGATGGACACGTTCGACCCGAAGCCGGCGCTCATGAAGTACGCCGGTCAGCCGATCGACGACAAGGTGAAGGGCGACGTGATCGTGCGCCAGGGATCGCCCGGGCCGCTCATGCCGAGCCCGTTCAGCTTCAAGAAGCACGGACAGAGCGGCATCGAGGTGTCCGAGATCTTCCCGTTCCTCAGCCAGCACGTCGACGACTTCGCGTTCCTGCGCTCGGTCTACGGACGGTCGAACGATCACGTGCAGGGCACCTATGAGATGCAGACCGGGCAGATCAACCTCGGATTCCCCAGCGTCGGCTCGTGGGTCACGTATGGACTGGGTTCCGAATCGTCCAGTCTGCCCGCATTCGTCGTGATGACCGATGCACGCGGCGGCCCGCTCGGCGGACCCAACGACTGGAGCGCCGGTTATATGCCCGCCGCGTACCAGGGCACGCTCTTCCGCTCAACCGGCGACCCCATCGTCGACCTGAAGCCGCCGTCGAGCGTGACGCCCGAGGATCAGCGCATGCGGCTCGACGCGCTCGCCAGGCTCAACGAGCTCGACATGCAGAAGTACCCCGGCAATGGGGAGCTGGCGGCCCGGATCTCGTCCTACGAGCTGGCCTACCGGATGCAGGGCTGCGCGCCGGGCGCGGTGGATGTCGCGAGCGAGTCCGACGCGACGAAGAAGCTGTACGGCCTCGACGAAAAGGTTACCGAGCCGTTCGGCCGCCAATGTCTGATGGCTCGCCGGCTCGTCGAACGCGGTGTGCGTTTCGTCCAGGTATTCTCGGGCGGCGTCGGCAACCAGAACGTGGACACCTGGGACGCGCACGGCGACGTCAAGTCGAACCACACCCAGCACGCCGCTGAAACCGACAGGCCGATCGCCGGCCTGCTGGTCGACCTCAAGGCGCGTGGCCTGCTCGATTCCACCCTCGTCATTCTCCACTCGGAATTCGGCCGCATGCCGATCTCGCAGCGCGGCGTCGGCCGGGATCACAACCCGGGCACGCAGACCGTGCTGATGGCCGGCGCTGGAGTCCAGGGCGGCCAGGTGATCGGCGCCAGCGACGACTTCGGCTACAAGGCGATGGAGCAGCCGATCTCCTACCACGACCTGCACGCGACGATGCTCCACCTGTTGGGGCTGGATCACAAGAAGCTCACGTATCGGTTCAACGGACGCGACATGCGCCTGACTGACGTTTACGGCTCGCTGATTCCACAGATCACCGGAAGCTGACCCGGCGGGCGTCCGGGAGATATGATGGCCTCTTAACGACTGAGTTACTGGGGGTCCCCATGAAAGTCAGGCACGTGCCGTTCCTCTCCGTTCTAGCGTTGTGTACCGTCAGTCTGGCTTCATTGGGCGCCCAAGCTCAGCAGCCCCCGACTATCCAGATTCCCAATCCTGGCGTCCCGCAAGCAATGAGCATCGAAGGGTCGTTCGTCCGAGCAGTCTGGAACAACGAGGCGTACGCGATTCTCGGCTACCGGCTCGCCAACACCTCGGTTGGCGGGGAATGGATGCTCATCGAGTTCGGCACCACCGTGCTCGACAAGACGCCGAACTACAAGCTCTTGCGCGAGCACCTGTCGCTCGAGACGCCTGACGGCAAGACCATTCCGCTGCCCAGCGTGGAAGAGTATCGCGCCGCTCCGACGCAGGGGCTGATCAACCAGGAGAAGGTGATTCGCGACTCGATCAACTACTTTCCGCCGATGGCGAGCCAGGCCTGCCGGATTGGCTTCTTCGCTGACCTCGACCAGCGCGCGCTGCCGTGGGATCAGGTCGAGCTCAGCAACCGTCGCGCGTGCCTGGGTCGCCTCTTCTTCAAGGTCCCGGGCGGCATCGCCTACGGCCAGCACTGGCTCAACGTGAAGTTCGAGAACAGCACCTTGCGCGTGCCGTTCCGGATCCTGACGAAGGACGAAGAGAAGCTGCTCAACAAGAACTACAAGAGCATCAAGAAGCAGGTGGACGAAGCGTTCAAGCCGAAGAAGAAGTGATGACCCGCCCGCGGTTGTGGCGCGCGATCGTCCTGGCCCTTGCGGGACTCGCCACGAGCTCCGCGGCCTTCGAGCAGGGCGATCGCGTCGCGGTCGTCCTGCTGTCGATTGACGGCCTGAAGCCGGATTACGTCCTCGAGGCCGCCAGACACGCGCTGACGCTGCCCAACCTTCGGCGGATGGTCGGTGAAGGCGCGTATGCGTCCGCCGTCACCGGCGTGACGCCGACGGTGACCTATCCCAGTCACACCACGCTGGTGACGGGTGTGGCGCCGGCCATCCACGGCATCCTCAACAACACGCCGTTCGATCCCCTCGGCGAGAATGCCGGCGGGTGGTACTGGTATGCGGACGACATCAAGGTCCCGACCTTATGGGACGTGGCCGGCGACGCCGGCCTGGTCACCGCCAACGTCGACTGGCCGGTGACCGTTGGCGCGCGCATCCGGCACAACATCGTCCAGTACTGGCATGGCGCGCCTTCCGAGGATCACAAGCTGCTGCGCGCCCTTTCCACGCCAGGGCTGCTCGACGAGGCGGAGCGGGACCTTGGCGCCTACCCGGCCGGATTTCAGTACACGCCGCGAGACGACGCCCAGCGGGCGCGATTCGCGGCGTGGATGATCGAGAAGAAGCGGCCGGATCTGCTCACCGCGTACTTCTCGTCGCTCGACGAGGAGCAGCACCACACGGCGCCGTACAGCAGGTCGACCTTCGAGACGCTGGCGAGCCTCGACGGGCTCGTCGGGCAGGTGTGGGCGGCGGCGGAGCGAACCTACGGACGCCGCTTCGTGCTGGCGGTCGTCTCCGATCACGGCCACATCACCGCCGATCGCGAGGTCAGTCTCAACGCCGCGCTGCGCGAGGCCGGCCTCATCGACGTCGACCCGCAGGGCACAGTACTCTCCTGGCAGGCGTTCGCCTGGGCCGCTGGCGGCTCGGCGGCCATCGTCCTGCGGGATCCCTCGGACAGGTCGGTGCGTGGGCGCGTGGAAACGGTGCTGCAGCGGGTGGCTGCCGATCGGAGCGGCGGGGTCGCGCACGTGCTCGGCGGCGCGGATCTGGAGGGGGCTCGCGGGTTCACGACCGCCGCCTTCATCGTGGACCTGAAGCCCGGGTTCAAGACCAGTGGCGCCCTCACCGGCGCGGTGGTCCGTCGCGCGGCCGCGCCCGGCGGCACGCATGGCTACCTCCCAGGTCCGCACGACATGGAATCCGCCTTCTTCGTTGTCGGCGAGGAGATTGCGCCGGGCGTGAACCTCGGTGCGATCGACATGCGCGACATCGCGCCGACGCTGGCGGCGAGGCTGGGCGTCACCCTGCCGCGCGCGCAAGGTCGCAACCGGCTGATGTGAGGTCCGCTATCCCAGCCCCGCGTCGTTCATTCGACGCGCACCAGCTTGAGTGTGAACGGATTGGCGAACGGGCCATTCTGGTTTCGCTGCTGGGTCAACGACAGCGTGTCGCCGTCCAATCTGTAAGCGTAGGTGATGAACACCCCAGGCCCCATCACCGCGGGGTTCTTCGAAGCGATCGGCCGCATCGTGATGACACTGCCGGGTGTGACCTCATATGTCCCGGCTTCGCTGACGAATGGTCCCCAGACGGCACGTAACTCGTCGGCGCTCGCCTTTGCCACGTCCGCCAGAATCGGTCGCGGCCCATCGGCCTGGACTTCGACTCGGCTGTAGTGCCTGGCGGTGATGATGGTCAGGTTGGGTCGCTCGGCGAATGCGATCGTGCGGGCTCCAGGGCCTGTGATCGTCGCTTCCACGACCTGCCAAACGCCCTGAATCGACCCTCGCGTCGATTGCGCGGCCATCCCCTGGCTGATGACCAACCCTACGCTGAGCGCTGCGAACGACAGTCTCTTCACGGTGCGCCTCCTCGAGCAGAGTGTCGCACATGCCCTTCGCGTTCTTGAACATTGTGCGCGCGCCGATTCGGCGTCGTGCCGAATCACGGCTGTCTTCTCGCGTCCCAGATCGATCAGGGCGTAGAGCATCGCCGCCGGTCAACCGGCAAGCGGCGCGATACGATAGCGGTTGACGACAGCGGTCACGTTGTCGTAGCCGCCGCGGCTGATCGCGAGGTCGACGAGTTGCTGACAGGCTGCCTCCGCGGTCGACGCGGCTGCGAGGGCATCGGCAATGGCCGTCTCCGGGACCATTTCCGTGAGCCCATCGCTGCACAACAGCACCAGGTCCCCGTCCTCGAGGCCGATGAAGCGCAGTTCGACGTCGATCGGTTTCCCCTTGGTGCCGAGGATGCCGACGAGCACGTGTCGCAGGGGATGGCTGGCCATCTCTTCCGGCGAGATCGCACCCCGCTCCAGCAGCGACTGCACCATCGTCTGATCCCGCGTGAGGCGCTCCAGGTGTCCCTTCCGAAACAGGTACGCGCGGGAGTCACCGACGTGCGCCACCAGCAGGTCCGCCCGGAAATTGAGCGCGAGGGTCATCGTGGTCCCCATGCCCGTGAGCGTCGGGTCCCGGCGGACCACCTCCTCCAGCGCCTGCTTCATCAGCTCGAAGCGCGCGGCCATGCGCGTCAGCACATCCTGCGTGCTCTGTTTGTCCAGCCGAAGAATCAGGTTGGGCGTGCGCAGCACGATGTCCACAAACGCTCCGATAGCGGTGCGGCTCGCCACTTCGCCGCCAACGGCACCGCCCATGCCGTCGGCCACGATCTGCACCGTGACGCTATCGGTGACCGACGACTGGAACGCGTCCGCGGGCATGCTCGTCTGCAGCGTGCGCCACGATCGATCGATCTGGGCGATGAGGAAATGATCCTCGTTACCGGGCCGCCTCAGCCCGCGGTCGGACAACCCACTCGTGTCGACGCGGACCACGACGTCTTGGAGGGAATTGTCGCGCTGGTTCTCGAGCATGGCCTTCTCCTGGAACGGAGCCGTCGCCAGTATCATTCCTTTTCCTCTTCGTTCGACCGGATCGCTGCCGAGCCCCATGCCCGCGCCCAGACACCGCCTGATCGAGACGGAATGGCCCGACTTCGGTCCCGAGCCCCTGGCGGCCCCACCAGTCCCGCCCCAGGAGTTTGCGGCGCGCCTGGACCGGCTTCGAGCCCGGATGGAGGAGCGGCGACTCAGCCACCTGCTCGTTTACGGCGATCGGGAGCACTTCGCCAACCTTGCCTGGCTGACGAATTTCGATCCCCGCTTCGAGGAAGCCCTCCTGGTTCTCCGCGTTGACGGCAGCCACCCTCTCCTCGTGGTCGGCAACGAATGTGAGAGCTATCTACCCATCAGCCCGCTGTGGAAGAGCGGTGCGCTGCGCGCCGAGCGGTATCAGCCGTTCTCCCTGCTCGACCAGCCGCGCGATGCCAGCCGCAGCCTGCAGGACATCCTGCGCTCCGAGGGCATTGGCGCCGGGGCGGCTGTCGGCTGTGCGGGCTGGAAGTACTACGGGGACCCGCACCGCATGGACACCCCGTCCTACATCGTCGACACGGTCCGGGACCTGGCTGGCGCCGACATGGCCGTGGACGCCACCGACTTGTTCGTCCATCCCGCGTGGGGCCTCCGCACGACCTGCTCGGCGGCTGAAATCGCCTTCTTCGAATACACGAACGTCAAGGCGTCGCTGGCGATGCGGCGCATTCACTTTGCCCTCCGCCCCGGCCTGACCGATCACCAGCTGCTCGCCGAGGCTCGCTACGACGGCCTGCCGCTCTCCTGCCATATCACCTGCAAGGCCGGTCCGCACCGGGTGAGTCTGGCCAGCGCGTCCGGACATGTCGTGGAGCGCGGCCACACCTGGTCTGCGAACGTCGCCTACTGGGGCAGCAACATCTGTCGCGCGGGCTGGGTCGTCGAAGGGGCATCGGAGCTGCCGGCCTCGGCACGGGACTACGTTCCGGCGTTCGCCGGACCGTACTTCGAGGCGATGTGCGAGTGGTTGGGGATGCTTCAGCCGGGTGTACCCGGCGCCGCCCTCCATGACCTCATCCACCAGCGTCTGCCATTCGAGCGGTTCGGCATCTTTCTCAATCCCGGTCATCTCATCCACCTCGATGAGTGGGTCAGCTCGCCGATTTACGCGAGCTCCGCGTTGCCCATCCGCTCGGGCATGGTGCTGCAGACCGATGTCATCCCGACATCGACGGCGTACTTTTCCACCCGGATGGAAGACGGTGTCGCCGTCGCCGACGCTCGGCTGCAGGCAGCGATCAGCGCGCAATATCCGGATACGTGGGCCCGCTGCCAGTCTCGTCGCCGGTTCGTCGAAGCGACACTGGGGATACAGTGTCCCGCGGAGGTGCTGCTGCTCTCGAACATGGCCTGCCTGGTGCCGCCGTATCTCCTGCGACCCACCACCGTTCTCGCACTGGAACGATGAGTCATTCGCGGCCTATGGAGGCGCCCCATCGATAGCCTGCCTGACATCCAGCTCGGTGCCGTGGACTGGACGATCCTCGCCCTCTACTTCTCGTTCGTCATCGGCATCGGCGTGGTGCTGGAGCGCGGCATGAAGAGCCCCACCTCCCGGTTCGACACCCGCTTCGAGCTGCGTGTTATCGTGACTCGGCTCGAGGAGTCAACCGATGACCCCGTCACGTCTCGCATGCGCCGTGCTGCTCGTCCTGGCCCTGGTAGAACGTGAACTTGTTCACCGGATCGCCCGTGACGGCGACGACGCGCCCGCCGCGCGACGGCCCGAGCGAGCGCCATCTCAGCAGGTTGAGATACGACGAGTCGACGGTGGCGGGGGCCTGCGCGGCAACCGCTGTTTCAGCGGGGCGCCCCTGTACCAGGGCCAGGACGAGCAGCACGGCGCATGCGAGACGTGACGGGGTCATCGGTTGACTCCTCGAGCCGAGTCACGATACCACGCAGCTCGAAGCGGGTGTCGAACTCGGAGGTGCATCCGGTGTACGCGATTGACGTCTGCAAGAAGACAACGCTGGCAGCGTGCAAGGACGACAATGCTACGGTGTGGGTGCCGCTGCACACGTGGCTCGCGATGCTAGACGACGGGAGCTGAACGCGCGCGACCGAACCGGGGCCGCGAATGACTCACCGTTCCAGTGCGAGAACGGTGGTGGGTCGCAGGAGATACGGCGGCACCAGGCAGGCCATGTTCGAGAGCAGCAGCACCTCCGCGGGACACTGTATGCCCAGTACCGCTTCGACGAACCGGCGGCGAGACTGGCAGCGGGCCCACGTATCCGGATATTGCCCGCTGATCGCTGCCTGCAGCCGAGCGTCGGCGACGGCGACACCGTCTTCCATCCGGGTGGAAAAGTACGCCGTCGATGTCGGGATGACATCGGTCTGCAGC
>DATLLC010000180.1:0-7574 GCA_035538015.1 Vicinamibacterales bacterium | reverse complement strand
TGTTCCCCCCACGACGATCGCCTCGGCCAGCGTCCCCCTGACTTGATCTTCGGCCTTGCTCGTGTTCGAGGCGATTGGCGTCACGAGCGTCACGGAGATTGGCGTTTCCGCTGGAATCGTCACTTCGCGAAATGTCGGCGCCGCCGGGCGGCTTGGCTCGGGCGCGGGCGCTGCTCCGCTGGCCGGCGATGGCGCCGCGACGGGCGCCGGTGATGGCGCCGCGCCGGGCGCCGGCGCGGAAGCAGGTGCCGGCACCTTCTCCGCGGCACCGGACTGCGGTGGACTCTCCCGCGAACAGGCCGCTGTAAGAGCCGATGCGAATGCCAACATGAAAACCGATCTGGTCATGTTCAACCTCACAATCTCCAACTGCTTCCAGCTTAGCGTCTCATTAGTCCTGCGTCATTCGGGCACCAATACGTCGAACTCAGCGACACGGAAGACGTCCTTCGCGACCATTGACGAGAGACGTTCACGCCCATGACGGCGACGCTGCGGGCTTGGGACCCAGGCCACCGCCTACCGCGGCTGAGCTGGCGGTCGCCGGGGTGCCCCTTTCGCGCCAGGCGTCGCAAGGCCTTCGGCGCACGTCCATCGCGAGCCCATCGACACCCAGGGTTGGCGTGGCACCGCAGTTCAACCTTCGCGCGTGCGACGTTCGATCTGTTATGAGCCGCGCCATGAATCTCACGGGCGCCAGGCTGGTGCTGGTTGCCCTCATATGCTCGACGACACTTGCCGCCGCACCCGAATCGCGTCAAGCGTCTGGTCCCTGCGATCCCAAGCTGATCCCCTCGAGCGGCGATCCGCTCGCTTACGGGCGACGCGGGGAGCGCTGCGAGGGCCTGTACGTCCTCGAGGTGGCGGGCAGCGCCAACCTCTCGTTGGTCGCCTTCACCGAGCTCGGCCGGGCACCGGCCATGACGACCGAGCAAGGCCTGCAGGTGGCGTGGGCTGGGACGCCAGGCAAGCTCCCGGTGCATCTGCGCGCCATCAGCCTCCGCCACGCCACGCATTACCGGATGGACGTGGTACGCCCGGAAGGCAGCGATCGGTTCGAGTGGCCCGCAGCCGACGTGGTCGCTCGTCTGAACCTCAGCCACGCCGAGATCGGCATTCTGGGTTGGGTGGAGCAGACCGTGGGCACTCGGCCCAATCACGTCTACGTGCCGGTTCGCTTCAACAACGCGCTCGAGCCCGCCAAGGGGCTCTACGTCGCGCGCGTGGTCCCGGGTGTCGAGCTATCACAGCTGTTCATCACCCTGGCGACGATCGGACCGGACGGACGCGACGAGCAGTACTTGAAGCGTGACGAGCCGCTGAACCTCGGCTTCTATCCGGCGGCGCGTCCGATTTCGGTGAAGCTGCCGGAGTTGCCAGCGCCTGGACTGTATCGCGTGACGCTGGGAGGTGTTCTGCGAAGCGGCGGATCGGCCACGGGCACGTTCGTCTTCTACCATCCGGGGACCTGAAATGAGCGGCAACGGCGCAGCAGAACTCCGCCGCCTGGTCCAGACGCGATCGACGGCGATGACCGAATCGGCGTTGCAGTCGGGTAGCGTGTCGCCGGAGGAGATCCAGGAGCTCGATCGCCTGTCACGGCTCCTGGACCTGCAATCGAAGCCCGACGCGGGTGGAGCGATCCGGCTCCGGCACGTCGCTGCACTGCTCGGCGCTACGCTCCTCGCCGTCAGCGCACTGCTGTTCGCGCGCGTGCGCGAGACGGCTGTCGAGCTCGAAGTCCAGGCGACCCATGTGAGCTTCGAGCTCGCGGGCAAGCAGATTCTCTGGGAGCGGGTCGCGCTCGAGCGTCTCGGCGCTTCGGGTCTCACCCGCATCGAGTTGCCCGACCTCGCCCGCGCACAGGCAGACATGCTGGACAGTGGCGACGAGGGTGGTCAGTCGATCGGCATCGCGGCGGTCACAAACGGAGAGCGTCAGGGGTCTGTGGACATCACCGACATCGTGCCAGCGGCGGGGACACACGTCACCCTTGGCCGGACGGATCTGTCGAGCGAGTACCGTCTGACGCTCGTGAATCCGTCCCTCGACCTCGACGTCGGCGTGCACGGACCGGTCCTCGTGAGCGCGGCCGGCCCACAGCCGGTCGACTTCATCACGCCGCGCGCGATCAAGCTCGAAGCGGCCTCTGGTGCGGTCGATCTCGACCTGACCTTTCGTGACATCGCGCATTCGGGCGTCATCCCGCAGATCCCGGTGGCCAAGCTGACCTTTGCGCGTGTCGCCGATCACCCCGACGACGTGTCGGTGACGCGCCGGCTGTCGACCATTGCCTCGGGCACGCTGTATTTCGAATCGCTGAACGGCCAGCAGCGGACCCTGCGCGCCGGCGAAGCCCTGCGGTTCCAGGCCGCTCGCGGCGAGATCCGCGCGCTGCGCCTCGGAGGCGACCACCTGACGCTCAATTTTCGGGGGCGAGTGCGAGGGATGGCAACCGGCTCGTTCGACAGTCCGCAAGACCTGATGCCGACGTGGCTCGACTGGCTCAGGGCGCAGCATGGATTGTCGCTGCTGTGGGGGTCGACGTTCTATCTGTTCGGATTGGCGCTCACCGTGGCGCGATGGGTCAGGGGGACATCATGACGTGTCATCAACGCCTCACACTGACGGCCGTCTTCGCCGCCAGCCTGACTGGCGTCGGGTGGTCCGGGCCTCGTCAGCCGTCGCTGACCGAGGAAAGATTGAAACAGCTGGTCGTCATGATCGAGGGATCGATCGACCAGCAGGCCTTCAATGGCGCAGGCATCATCTTCGGCCTTCAGGGCAGCCGCCTGTACGTCGTGACGGCCAACCATGTTGTCCGGCTGGGAGCACAGCAGGCAGAACAGCTGAAGGTACAGTTCAAGTGGCTTCCCGGTGAGTGGTGGGACGCACGCGTGCTCGAGCATGTCGATCAGGAGCTGGACATCGCGGTGCTCGCCGTGTCCCGCACCGAGGCGTTGGACGTCCCCGAGCTGTCCTGGGTGTCGTTAGCGCCGCCAGATCGGCTGCGCCAGGGCGACAAGGTCCGGCCGATCGGATATGCGAGGGGCGTGCCCTGGTTCACGCCGCAGCAGCGCCACCTGTTTCACAGCGCGACACCACTGCACATTCGATCGGAAGGCGAGTTCCACCCAGGGAATTCCGGAGGACCCCTCGTCATCGAGAACTGGGCCATCGTCGGAATCGCGTCGCAGGCCGACTCTCCCTACAACCGATCGTCGCGGATCGACCGCGTGGTGGAGAGGCTCGGTGAATGGGGCTACCATGTCAACCTGTCGCCACTGCCAGCGGACGAGACTCGTGTGCTCGGGGAACCCCCGAAACTCAGTTATGAGGCGGCGCGCGTCGTCAAGGAAGTGCCGCCGGTGTACCCGCCCGTTGCGAAGACGAGCCGTACCGAAGGTACCGTCGAGCTGACCTGTGTCGTCACGCCGGACGGCCGTCCCACGGAGATCAAGGTGCTGAAGTCTATCGACCCGATGCTGGACGAAGCCGCCATCGAGGCTCTCAGTCAATGGGAGTTCCTCGCGGCCACAAAGTTTGGAGAACCGGTGCCGTCCCGCATGACCGTCGAAATCACGTTCGGTCTGAAGTAGACACAGCCGGAGCGGGTCCAGGCGTCGAATTCGAATTGCCTGACGAACCTCGCAGCCGTAGAATCGCCCAGCTTGGGTGCGCCGCCAGCACCCGCGGGCGGGGGGGATCCATGCGCGCCGAAGTCTCCAAGGACGGGTTTCGAGCCAGGGTGATCGCGGGTTCCAACACCGTCATGATCGCGCTCGATTGCGACGTGCCACTGCGTCACGGATTGCTGGGCTTCGGCTTCAAGCGGAGGACACCAGGGGGGCAGCCGAAGTGGTTGCGCTCGCTGAAGGTCTTCAAATCAGTGGTACCCGATCCCAAGGCAGCGGCTGATGCGGGCACGGTGATCACCACGGAGGACCATCCCATCCAGAGCTTCATCTGGAGCGACTACGGTGCACGTCCAGGCACCCGCTACAAGTTCACCATCGTGCCGATGTACGGACAGCCGGGCGCACTCGTGCCCAGGGGTGCATTCGACATCGAGGTCACCACCGAGAAGGAGTTCGACGGGCATCACGGCATCTGGTTCAACCGGGGGGCGATCGCGAGCCAGACCTTCGCGCGGGAGTTCAAGAACCAGAAACCTCAGAAGCCCAATGATCCGAACGACAAGGAGACGAAGTGGCTGTCCCGCGGCCTGCTCGAGGCCTGTCTGGACTTCATCGACAGCACGCCGGCCACGGATGCCCTGCGCGTCTGCGCCTACGAGTTCAGCTATGTGCCGGTGCTGGCGGCGTTGAAGAACGCCCTCGATCGTGGTGTCGATGTTCAGATTATTCATCACGGCAAAGCGGCCTACGACCAGGCGGTCGCGGCTGCTGGAATTCCCAAGATCAAAGACGGCACGAAGATCGTCTTCCGCCGAACCAAGCCCAAGATCCCGCACAACAAGTTCATCGTCCGCCTCGAGGACGGCACCAAGGCAGTCGAAGTCTGGACCGGCTCCACCAACTTCACGCCGTCGGGATTTCTCGGCCAGAGCAACGTCGGCCACCGCATCAAGGACGCCGACACCGCCCGGCAGTACCTCGCCTACTGGCGGGCCATCTCCAGGAATCCCGACCTGGATGTCGCGCGCGCCAAGGTGATGAAGTTGACGCCCGACCCGCCGGCGCTGCCGGCCGCCAACAGCATCTCGCGAATTTTCTCGCCGCGCCCGAAGGCGAGTCTGCTCGACTGGTACGCCGACCGGATCTCTGATGCCACCAACAGCGTGATGTTCACCGCCGCCTTCACCATCAACAAGACGCTGATGGCGCCGCTGGCCAAGAACCGCGACTTCCTTCGCTTCGTGTTGAAGGAAAAGCCGCCCAGCCGCGAAGAAGGGAAGGCGCTGGCCGGCGATCGCGATCTGGTGATCTCCTACGGCGCGGTCCTGGGCAAGATGTACAAGATCGTCAACGGCAAGGCCGTGGCCCGCATTCCGATCAAGGAGTTCGAACTGGAGAAATGGTTCATTGAAGAGGATCTGTTTCGTGCGCCCAACGAAGGCAACATCTTCTTCGTCCACACGAAGTTCCTGCTGATCGATCCGCTGTCCGCCGATCCTCTCGTCTGCTCGGGTTCGGCCAACTTCTCGACCAACTCGCTCCGCGAGAACGATGAGAACATGCTGTTGATCCGGGGCGACACGCGAGTCGCGGATATCTACATGACCGAGTTCGACCGCATCTTCCGCCATTTCTACTTTCGCGACGTGGCCAACCAGATCGAATTGAGGGGCGGCACCGCGACCGGTGCGTTCCTCGCCGAGGACGACAGCTGGACCGACTCGTACTTCAAGCCGGGAGGGTTCAAGACGCGTCGCCGCGAGATGTTCTTCGTCAAACCAACCACGAACTGGACCGATAACGCGGGGCTGCAGTGAACCCGAATCCCGGCGTTGTCGCGATCGCGATCGCGACGATGTCTCGGTTTGGCGGCGTGGTTCATCTCGACTGAGCCAGCGCCACGGCGTCGGGGCCGGCTGGAAATCTGAGCTGCCCTGACGTATCGTTCGCGGCCCGCCACACCGCCTCGGCCACGTTGGACTCGGTCGTCACCGCCGCCGGCGCCTGCTCAAGTGAAGCGAAGATGCGCTGCGCGAAGGGCCTGTACGCCTCGGGAATCAGCCCGTCCATGCGTGGTCCCGTGTTCCTCGTAAAACTCGTGGTCGGGCCGTAACCCGTCTCAACCAGCCTCACGCGCACATCGAAAGCCTCGAGCTCGAGCGCGAGCGACGCGGTGAACCCCTCGATGGCCATCTTGCTCGCGGTGTACACGGCGACCAACGGCATCGGCGCCAGCGTCGCGCTGGACGTGACGTTCACCACCGCGCCCGACCTCCGCGCGCGGAGCTGCGGCAGCACTGCCTGCGTCATGGCCATCACGCCGAAGGTGTTGGTCTCGAACACCTCGCGCGCCGTGACCATCGGCGTGGCCTCGAAGGCACCGAACAGTCCGATGCCCGCGTTGTTGACGAGGACGTCGACGGACCCGCTCGCCTCGAGCGCGGCCGCAACGCTGTGGGGCTTCGTCACATCGAGCGCCACTACGCGGAGTCGGTCGGACCGGGGCAGAACGTCTTCGCGCGGCGTTCGCATCGTGGCGATCACCCTCCAGCCTCGCGCGTGGAAGTAGCGCGCGGTCTCGAGGCCGTAGCCGGAGGAGCAACCGGTAATGAGCGCAGTCTTCATGGCTCGACGCCTTTCTGAGGTTCACCGTTCTGGTGGACCGTAACCCTGTCGCTGACTACTATGGCGGGGGCAATTCGGACTTTCTACAACGTGTCGTCCATGTTTCATTTGTGAGCGTCCAGTCATGAACGACCCGCTCTCTGAAGTCATCGTGTTGCTTCAGCCGCGTACTGTGTTGTCGAGGCGGATCAGCGGGGCCGGCCGCTGGGGTGTCCGTTACTCCGCCTTCGGCCAGCCCAGCTTCTGCGCGGTGCTCGAGGGCCGTTGTCGTTTAACCGTTGATGGCCACGCTCCGTTGACGCTCGAGGGGGGCGATTTCGTGCTCCTGCCAGCGACGCCGGGTTTCACGATGTCGGGCTTCGAGCCTGTGAGATGTGAGCGGTTCGACCCGAAGGTGACGTCAACCGTGCCGGGCGAAGTCCGCCACGGCACCCGCGGTGGGCGCCCCGACGTGCGGTTGCTCGGCGGCTGGTTCGTCTTCGACTCGCCGGATTCGGCGTTGCTGGTGTCTCTGCTGCCGTCGCTCATCCACGTGCGCGGCGTCGAGCGGCTCTCGGTCCTGGTGCGGCTCGTCGGTGAGGAAGCCAGCGAACGGAGGTCGGGCCGTGACCTCATCCTCACGCGGCTCGTGGAGGTCCTGCTGATCGAAGCGATGCGCGCGACGCCGGGTGAAGACGCGCCTCCCGGGCTGCTGCGCGGGTTGGCCGATGCGCAACTCGCGCCAGCGATGCGGCAGATGCACGGTCAGCTCGCGCGTTCGTGGACCGTCGCCCAGCTCGCGAAGACGGCCGCGCTCTCGCGCTCGGCGTTCTTCGAGCGCTTCACGCGTGCCGTGGGCCTGCCGCCGATGGAATACCTGCTCGGCTGGCGCATGGCCGTCGCGAAGGATCTGCTCCACCGCCATGAGGTCGGGGTCGCCGAGGTCGCCGAACGCGTCGGCTATGGCTCGGCGAGCACCTTCAGCACCGCGTTCAGCCGGCACGTTGGCCAGCCCCCGGGTCGCTACGCGCGCCAGGGGCTGACCCAGCGCTCAAGGCCGAGCGCGTGAATCGGCGGCCTCTGCTCGTCCTGGACGGCACGTCGGACGTGAACGTGCCGTACCTCCATTCCGTACGGCTCATAGACGGGCTGCTGAAGAACGGGGAAGGCGACCTCGTGTCGTTCATGACCTACCCGGGCGAGTTCCGATATTTCACGCGCGAGCAAGTGCTGCGCGACGCGTGGCGGCGGATCGACGAGCTCTTCGACGCGAACCTTCGTCCGTAGCTGGTACAATTCAGGATGCCGGACCTACAGGAGATTGCCGATGCG
>DATLLC010000179.1:0-2149 GCA_035538015.1 Vicinamibacterales bacterium | reverse complement strand
ACCCACCGCACCGCTGCCGCACTTTCTCGTAGGCGGCCGGCATGTCGATCGCGGCATGCTGCCGATCAGCGTCTGCCTGAATCTGCCGGACCAGATCGGCGATGGCTTGATCGATCGTCGCCTCGATCTGCAGTTGTGCGGATGAAGGCCGGTGAGCTCGCGAGGCCGAGGAAGCGGACCTCTGCCTGGAAGTGGTGGCTCACGTACTGGCTGCCGTGATCGTGGCGGAGCGCGAGACCGTGGGCGATGCCCTTAGCGCACGCGCCGAAGCGCTCGCGCACTGCCTGCCGGATCGGCTCCAGGGCCTCGAAGCGATCGGCGCTGCGGCTGGCGTGGACGCCGACACACTCGGCCGAGCCGTGGTCGACGGCGATGAACACCGCGGCCTGGCCCTCGCCGGTCGTCACCGAGGTCAGGTCGGTGCCCCACATGAGATCGACCCGCTCGGTGGTGATCGTGCCGTCGTGGGCGCGCGAGCCGCGAGGGCGGCCGGCACGCTGATGGGCCAGCAGCCCGTGCTCGCGCATCAGCCGCAGGACACGGCGCCGGCTGGTGCGGATGCCGGCGAAGCGCAGCCGTGCCCAGAGCTTGCGGTACCCTTCGCCGTGGAACGGGCTGTCCGTCAGGAGCTGCCGGATTGCCGGAACCAGGTCCTCGTCCGACATGGCGCCGATCGGCCCGGATCTCTTGCGCGCAACCGGCTCCTGGCGATGGCGGTAGATGGTCGCCCGTGACACCCCCCAGAGCCGCGTTACACGCTGCAGACCATAGATCTTGCCGACGGAGGGCGAGACATGGCGGCTCATCGCCTCGACCTCCGGCGTGCCAAAGGGCGGGCGGTCTCCAGCCGCTCGATCTTGGCCTCGAGCAGCTCGTTGGCCATGGTCAGATCCCCGACCTTCTCCTTCAAGCGGCCGATCTCGTTATCGCGAGCATCCGCGGGCCGGCTCTTCAGCGAGGCCCCGCCAGCGGCCAGGAACGCTTCCCGCCAGCCGCTCAGCTCGGCTGCCGTCGCCGCCAGCTCGCGCGACAGCAATTCCAGGTCCTCGCCCCGAAGCAAGCGGAGCACAACGTCCTGCTTGCGGCGCGCCGACATCCGCCGCCGGTGCCCGGGCGTGGGCCCGCCTCCGCCAGCGTGTTGGGCGCGCTCCGCCGGACCCACGCCCACCCCAATGTCGTCGTCCATCCTCCACCTCCTTGCAGTCCTCTACCTGCAAAGCGGTGTCTCGAAGAACCGTAGGCCGGGGGACCTGAGATGCTCGCTCGGCTAGCGTGATGTTCGATCGTGTCCATTAGCGCGGTAATGGACACGATCGGGTTTGCGCGCCTTCGGACGGGCGAGGGTCGGGATCGTGGAGATGGCACGGCGGATGCGCCGGTCCTGGGCTGATGAGGAGAAGCGGCGGATTGTCGAGGAGACGCTGCTGCCTGGTGCTTCGGTCGCGGCGGTAGCGCAACGTCACGACATCAACGCGAACCTGCTGTTCAGCTGGCGCCGTCAGGCTCATGTCGGCAGCCGAGTTGGCGGCGAGCGAGTTCCGGCCACGGCCGAGCCAGCCGAGTTCATCCCGATCGGTGTGTTCGACCGCGCGGCGGACGAAGGGCCGGCGATGGTAGCGATCAACGCCCTGGCCGACGCGTCGCGAGCCGCCCGCTCGCGATCGGCTGGAAGGGCGGCGAAACTCGACGAGCGCCCCGGCGTGATTGAGGTCGATCTACCTTCTGGTGCCCGTGTCCGGGTCGATGCGTTCGTCAATGAGCGGGCTCTGCGTCGGGTGCTTCGGGCGTTGAAGGATCTGGCGTGATCCAGGTCGCGCCTGGCACCAAGGTCTATCTCGCGACCCGGCCAGTCAGCATGCGTTACGGCTTCGACGGCTTGGCCGCGCAGATCGCCAATGTTCTTCAGGCCGACCCCTATTCCGGCCACGTCTTCATTTTTCGTGGCAAGCGAGGTGACTATTTGAAACTCCTTTATTGGGATGGTTCCGGCCTCTGCCTGTTCGCCAAGCGGTTGGAACAGGGCAGGTTCGTGTGGCCGCCGATCGTCGATGGTGCCCTGATCTTGACGCCTGCGCAATTGGCGCTGCTGGTCGAGGCGATTGACTGGCGGCGCACGGTGGCACCGCTGTTGCCAACTCGACCGGAGATG
>DATLLC010000178.1:0-11805 GCA_035538015.1 Vicinamibacterales bacterium | reverse complement strand
AACTGGAACTGCTGGACGTCCTTGCCGCTCTCCATCATCGCGGCGTATTCGAAGGCGTAGCTCAAGCGCAACGCGCCGTTGTGATGGAAGTCGTCGCCCAGCCACATGTCGGCTGGCGAGGCCTGCGGAGAAATCGCCTTCAGCGCCGGGTGCGGCTCGATCGCGCCCATGATCGTCGTCCATCCGTCGTAGGAGACGCCGAGCATGCCGACGCGGCCGTTGTGATTGGGCACGTTCTCGAGCAGCCACTCGATGGTGTCGTAGGTATCGGTACCCTCATCGAGGCTCTTGGTGTCCCCCGGCGCGCGGGCGGGCCGCTGCATGACGAAGCTGCCTTCGGATCCGAACTTGCCGCGAATGTCCTGGAAGACGAAGATGTAGCCCTCGTCGGCCAGCGACTTGTACGCACGCGCGAACGCGCCGTCCGAGCCCTCGAGGCCGTACGGCGTGCGCCGCATCAGGAATGGGAGGGGCCCGCGCTGGCTCCTCGGAATGAAGATCCTGGTGTTGAGCCGCACGCCGTCACGCGCGGGGATCATCACGTCCTGCACCGTGAACGCGTCTTCGGGCGAGGGCGGCGCCTGGGACCCTGCGAGCGACAGCGCGAAGCCCACGATCACGATCGAGGCCGCAGCCAGGGCGACCGAACGACGAAGGGTCATCGCGTTTGCGGGTTCAGATCCCATCTCGTTGGCTCCATGTGGGTCCCGACCGGCTTGGGATGTCGAGTGCCGTGAAGATGCCGAGCGGCGTGACGGACAGGCACAAACCATCGCGCTTTGCCTCGAGCGCGGCCACTTCGTCCGAGAAGTCCGCATAGTGCTTTTCGTACACAACCATCTCGCTCCAGTATTCGACGAGGAGGTAGCGTGTGGGCTGGACCTGGTCCCGCAGGAACGAACAACCGAGGAACGAGCGGCTCTGGCGGCTCAACTGGGTCCAGGGCCCGTCGGCGCCATAGAACCTCTCGAACGCGGCCTGTCCGCCCTCCGGCAGTTCGAACTGCCACGCCATCGCGATCACGGGAACCCTCCCTCGCCAATCTTAACCGCTCGTATACCGGTAAAGGCCCGGCGACCGCACGGGGACGGCCGCGCTAGGCTGTAGAGGATGAACTCGCCCCCGGCCGTGGAGCAGGTAGCCGACGCCTACCGCATGCGACTGGCGCAGCGCGCGGCGGTCGTGGCCGATCACGAGCGGCGCCATGCGCACCTCGCGTGGTGGCGGGGTGGCATCGCTGCCGCCGGCGTCGGCCTGGTGGTCTGGCTCGGTCGTCCGGGTCTTCCATGGCTGATCGTGCCGGGACTGGCCTTCGTGGCGGTCGCCATCCGGCACGCGTTCGTCCTCAATCGGCGCGACCGCGCGGCACGCGCCGTCACGTTCTACGAGCGTGGCCTGCGTCGGATTGACGATACCTGGCCAGGTACGGGCGAGGCAGGAGAGCGGTTCCGATCCGAGCACCACCCATACGCGGACGACCTGGACCTCTTCGGCCATGGCAGCCTGTTCGAGCTCCTGTCCTCGCCGCGGACCGCGGCAGGCGAGGCCACGCTCGCCGCGTGGCTGCTGAATCCCGCGACGCCGGAGGTGATTCGCCACCGCCAGCGCGCCGTCCAGGAGCTGGCACCCAAGGTGGATCTGAGGGAAGGGCTCTTCGTCTTCGGGCCGGACGTGCGCGCCCGCGTCGACACCGACGGGCTGCGGCAGTGGGCGCTCGCCTCGCGGCGGCTGGTGGAGTCCTGGCCCCGCTATCTGCTCCCGGTCCTTGCGGCGCTGACGACCGCGCATATGGGATGGTGGATCTGGTCGGGCGAGCCGCCCCGCTGGCTGGGCACGCTGTTGGTCGGCCAGTCCGCGGTGGGCCTATGGTTCCGCAGCCGCGTCCGTGAGGTATCCGAACACGTCGAGCGCCGCGCCCAGGAACTGGGTGTGGTGCGCGATCTGCTGGCACTCATCGAAAGCGAACCGGCAGCCAGTCCATTGCTCCAGAGGCTGTCCGGTGAGCTGACGGCGACCGGGCACACGCCTTCGGTCGAGATCGGCCGGCTGGTTCGGCTGGCGGACGTGCTGAACACGCGCCAGAACCAGTTCTTCGTGCCCATCGCCTCCCTGCTCCTGCTCGGCACGCAAACCGCGATGGCCATCGACCGCTGGCGCGAGCGCTGCGGGGCGCACGTGCCGCGCTGGATCGAGATCGCCGGCGAGTACGAAGCGCTGGCCGCATGTGGCGGCTACGCGGCCGAGCACCCCGGCGACGCCTTCCCGACCATCGAGGACGGCGGACCCGTGCTCGAAGCCGAGGCGCTTGCCCATCCTCTGATCCCTTCCCATCGAGCGGTGCCGAATGACGTGCGGCTCGGCGCGACCGCTCCGCACCTGCTGCTCGTGAGCGGGTCCAACATGTCGGGCAAGAGCACGTGGCTGCGGACCATTGGCATCAACGTGGTCCTGGCCCAGGCCGGCGCGCCCGTGCGGGCCCGATTGATGCGCCTCTCGCCGCTGCAGGTGGGCGCCACGCTCCGGATCCAGGACTCGCTGCAGGCCGGCCAATCCAGGTTCTTCGCCGAGATCACGCGGCTCAGCGAAATCGTCGCCATGGCGCGGCGACACGCCGTCGATCCCCTGGCGCCAGGGGTGCTGTTCCTGCTCGACGAAATGCTGGCCGGCACCAATTCACACGACCGCCGCATCGGCGCCGAGGCGATCGTCACCGGCCTGGTCAACCTGGACGCCATCGGCCTGATGACGACCCACGACCTCGCGCTCACCGATCTCGTCCTCCGCCTTGGCAGCACAGCCGCCAATGTGCACTTCGAGGATCGCTTCGAGAATGGTGTCCTGCATTTCGACTATCGCCTGCGGGAAGGTGTCGTCCAGACGAGCAATGCGCTCGCGCTGATGCGCTCGGTGGGCCTGGACGTAGGCTGATTTCCGATCCCCTCGGCCGCTAAACGCGGAAGGCACGTGCAGCACGATGCAGTGCCGGCAGACTTCAGTCTGCCTGAGAAATGACTGCGCGATCGCGTCGTCTATTCTGGTGATCAAGTGTTCATCTGCGATTGCGAAATTTGCTTTCTTACGCCGACACGAACTTCGGTTCGTGCGGAGGTTGGATTCATGAGAAAAGCGATCATCGTCGCATTGTGCGCGGCAGCGCTGTCTGGCGTGGCCTCCGTCCACACCCAGACGAGTACGCCGACCGAGCTCTTCTTCTCCGAATATCTCGAAGGCACGAGCAACAACAAGGCGCTCGAGATCTACAACGGGACGGGCGCTGCCGTGAATCTTGCGGGCGGTGCTTACAGCGTGCAGATGTTCTTCAACGGCAGTACGACGGCCGGTCTCACGATCAACCTCACCGGAACCGTGGCCAACGGGGATGTCTACGTCATCGCGCATGCCGGCGCCGCTCCCGACATCGTCGCCCGGGCCGACCAGACCAACAGCGCCGGGTGGTTCAGCGGGGACGATGCGGTCGTCCTTCGCCGTGGCACCGAGATCGTGGACGTGATCGGCCAGATCGGGTTCGACCCTGGCATCGAGTGGGGGACCGGCAACGCCAGCACGGGCGACAACACGCTGAAGCGAATCGCCAGTGTCTGCGCCGGCGACCCCGACGGCTCCGATGCCTTCGACCTCGTCCAATGGGAAGGGTTCTTCACCAACACCTTCACCAACTTGGGATCGCATACGGCCACGTGTGGCACGACGACCGACGACGCGCCGACCGTCGCCTCCATCAGCCCGGCGAGCGCAGCCGCCGCGGTTCCGCTGAACACCGATCTCGCCGTCACCTTCAGTGAGCCCGTGAATGTCACCGCTTCGTCGTTCACGCTCACCTGCACGCTGAGCGGCAGCCATGCCGCCGTCCTGTCCGGCGGTCCGACGACGTTCACGCTGAACCCGGCCACGGACTTCGTCTTCAACGAAAGCTGTGCGCTGGTCGTGATCGCGTCGGCAGTGACCGACCAGGACATCAACGACCCACCGGACGTCATGGCGTCGAACCTGACCTCCACGTTCACCACCGACGTGGATCCCTGCACTGTACCTTTCACGCCGATCTACGCCATACAGGGCAGCGGCGCGGCCACGGCGCTGACTGGCGCCGTGACTACGCAGGGCGTGGTCGTCGGCGACTACGAGGGTGCGGGATCGAACTTCATCCGCGGCTTCTTCATCCAGGATCCAGCAGGCGATGGCAACGCCGCCACCTCCGACGGCATCTTCGTCTTCAACGGCAACAACAACTCCGTGAACCTCGGCGATGTGGTGCGGGTAACGGGCACGCCCTCCGAGTTCCAGGGACAGACGCAGATCGGCAGCGTCGCCTCCATCCGCAACTGCGGCACGAACGCCACCGTGACGCCGACGCCGGTCACGCTGCCCTTTGCCGCGCCGGTTGACGGAGTCGACGACGCCGAGCGCGTCGAGGGCATGCTGGTACGGCTGACGCAGACCCTGTTCGTTACCGAGCACTTCCAGCTCGGGCGATTCGGCCAGGTGCTGTTGACCACTGGCGGGAGGCTGGCGCAACCGACGCATGTCGCCACCCCTGGCGCGGCCGCGGCCGCGGTCCAGGCCGCCAACGACCTGAATCAGATCGTCCTCGACGACGGGCAGAACGATCAGAACCCGGATCCAATCGTGTTCGGTCGGGGCGGACAACCGCTGAGCGCCTCCAATACCCTTCGGGGCGGGGATACCGCGACTGGCATCGTGGGCGTGATGACCTACTCATGGGCCGGCAACGCGGCAAGTCCGAACGCCTGGCGCGTGCGGCCGCTCGGCGCGCTCGGTGGTGCCGTGAACTTCGAGCCGGCGAACCCGAGGCCCGACGCCGTACCCGACGTGGGCGGCACGTTGAAGGTCGCCGGTATGAACCTGCTCAACTACTTCAACACCTTCGATGGCGCCAGCAGCAACCCACCGTACGCCTGCAACTTCGGGGTGGGCGGTGCGCTCACGGACTGCCGCGGCGCCGACGATGCAGGAGAGTTCAACCGGCAATGGCCCAAGACGGTACAGGCCATTCTGGGGACGGGCGCTGATGTGGTGGGCATCGTCGAAATCGAGAACGACGGCTATGGCCCCGTGAGCGCTGTCGCCGATCTGGTCGGGAAGCTCAACGCCGCCACCGCGCCGAACACCTACGCCTATGTCAACGTCGATGCGGAAACGGGACAGCAGAACGCCCTGGGGACAGATGCGATCAAGGTGGGGGTGATCTACAAGCCTGCCTCAGTCACGCCCATCGGGCTGACCGCGGTGCTGAACACTGTGTCGTTCGTCACGGGCGGCGACACGTTCGACCGCAATCGTCCGGCCCTGGCCCAGGCGTTCCAGACGCCAGCGGGCGGGCGTTTCGTCGTGGTGATCAATCACTTGAAGAGCAAAGGCTCGGCATGTGACACACCGGACCAGGGCGATGGCCAGGGGAACTGCAATGCCGTTCGTGAGGCAGCGGCCCGCGAGCTGACGGCCTGGTTGGCCACCGATCCGACGGCGACCGACGCCGGCGCGCTCGTGCTGGGCGACCTGAACTCGTACGCCCAGGAAGACCCGGTCACCGTGCTGAAGAGCGCGGGCTTCATCAACCTGGTCGAGCAGCTGAGCGGCCCGTCGGCCTACTCGTACGTGTTCGACGGGCAGTGGGGATACCTGGATCACGCACTGGTGAGCCCGGCCCTGGGCGCGCACGTCACCGGCCTTGCTGAGTACCACATCAACGCCGACGAGCCGAGCGTGCTCGACTACAACGACGATTTCAAGAGCGGCGCCCAGATAGCGTCGCTCTATGCGCCGGACGCGTTCCGCATGGCCGATCACGATCCCATCGTGGTCGGGCTCGACCCGGCGCCCGATCTATCGGGCCACGTCACGGGCGGCGGTTGGGTGGTGGCCGAGACCGGCGACTACACGCCGGCTCCGGCACTGCGAGGCAAGGTGGCCTACGAGTTTGCTGCCCGCTACCCGGCCGGGGCGACACGGCCGACCGGCGGCGTCTCGATTGCGTTCGAGCGCGCCGGCTTCTCTTTCGCCAGCACCGCCTTGCACTGGCTGACCGTGTCTGGTGCCCGAGCCGTCTTGCAGGGCGCCGGTTCGGTCCGCGGCGTTGACGGTTACTCCTTCAAGGTGACCGCCGTGGATGGCTTGCTGACCGGCGGCGCCGACCAGATTCGGATTCAGATCTGGATCACGGCGACTGGTCAGCCGGTATTCGACAGCGGTCCGGTGGCCGACATCGGCCGTGGCTCGATCGTGATGCACGCGGGCCGGCCATAGCTCTGAGGGTCGAGGGACCTGCACCGGGCTCGTGCCGTCGCTTCCAGAGCGACGGCAATCCCGGTGTAGGATCGCTCCAGCCGATGGCCATCTCTTATCTCGATCAGGCCGTATCCCGTCGTCTCGACGGCTGGCACAGTCCCACGCTCGATCTGCCGATGCCGGTCGTCACCTACGGTCATGGCGGCCGGCCCCTGCTCCTGTTCCCGACGGCCGCCGCGGACTTCCTGGAGAACGAGCGCTTCTTTCTCGTCAAGTCGATTGAGCCCGCCATCATGGCGGGCCGCGTTCGGGTGTTCTCGATCGACAGCATCAACCGCCTGGGTTGGATGGACTCGAAGGTGCCAGTGCCGGAGCAGGCCCGTCGCCAGGCGCTCTACGCGCATTACATCGAGGAAGAGGTCGTCCCCTACATCCGCCATGTCTGCGGCGATCACTCGGTCCGCATCGCGACGACGGGCGCCAGCTTCGGCGCGTTTCATGCCGCCAACACGCTGTTCCGCCGGCCGGATCTCTTCGACGGGCTGATCGGCATGAGCGGCTTCTACGATCTCGAGCCTGATTACCTGAAGGGCTATAGCGACGACAACTGCTATTTCAACAACCCGGCCTGGTACCTTCGCGACCTGTCCGGACCGCCGCTCGATCTCTTGCGCCACGCATGCCGCATCGTCCTGGTCACCGGTCGCGGTGCCTACGAATCTCCCGGCGCTTCCCAGCAGTTGTCCACGCTCCTGAACGAGAAGGGCGTTCCCCACCTGATGGACTTCTGGGGGCCCGACGTCAACCACGACTGGCCGTGGTGGCGGCGCATGCTGCCCTACTATCTCGACCGCCTGGACGCCCGCAACTGACGTGGACCGATCGCCTCAGCCGATCCTCGAGCTGCATCACGCAAGCGTGGTGCGAGGGCACCGGCGTGTGCTCGATCGGCTCACCCTCACCATCCAGCGCGGTGAGCACGTGGCCATCGTCGGGCCCAACGGCGCGGGCAAGTCGTCGCTGATCCGCCTGCTGACGCTCGAGGACTACCCGCTGGCGACCGATGCCGACGAGCCGCCGTTGAGGCTGTTCGGTCAGGTGCGATGGGATGCCGCCGCACTGCGCTCCCGGATGGGCATCGTGTCCGCGGACGTGCACGACCGGTTCACCGACGGCCCGTGGGTGGCGCAGGTGCCCGGGCTGGAGGTCGTGCTCTCGGGGTTCTTCGCCAGCCGGGGCGTCTTCCAGCATCACGAGATCACGGAAGCGATGCGCGAACGGGCGCGAGACGCGTTGATCCGCACCGGGGCGCTCCATCTCGCGACGGCGCGCCTCGACCGCCTGTCGACCGGCGAAGCGCGGCGTGTGCTGATCGCGCGGGCACTGGTCCATGCGCCCGAGGCGCTGGTGCTCGACGAGCCAACCACGGGACTGGATGTCGTGGCACGGCACCGCTTCATGGAACAGGTTCGCCAGGTGGCTCGCGAGGGCACGACGGTGCTCCTGGTGACGCAGCACATCGACGAAATCTTCCCTGAGGTTCGCCGCGTAATCGTGTTGGCCGAGGGCCGCCTCATCGACGACGGGCCCAAGGACGAGGTGCTGCGCGGACCAGCACTCGCCGCGGCGTTCGGCGGACCGTTGCGCGTGACCTGCGAGGAGGGGTACTACTACGTGCGACCGGGACCCTTGACCCCACAGTTCACGTGACTTGAGCATGCGATCCGCCCAGACTCCCGTGCGCGCACACGCGATGCTCGTGCTGCTCGCCTCGACCTTGCTGTCCGGCGCGGGCGCCCAGCCGGCCGGAGGCGGCCAGGACGGGGCGATGCCGGCGGGACCGCTCACGTTTGGCGCGTTCACGGCGATGTTCCCGGCCGACGGCACGTTCGCGATCTCCGGTGACGGGTGGCCGACGCTGACGGGCACGTGGACGGTCGCCAATCGCGAGGTCACGCTCTCGATGCCGGCTGGTCCGCAGGGCTGCCCCGGCCCGGGGCGCTATACCTATGCGATCGAGGGACCACGCGTCCACTTTGCACTCCGGGCCGACGACTGCACGCCGAGAAGGATGATCCTCGATGGCAGCACGTGGGTGCCGAGGGGCACGGCGCCTCCGCCGGTGGAGCGGCGAATCGTGGTCACGAACGCCAGCACACGATCGACACTGCCTCGCGCGACGGCGTCGAGCGGCCATTGGCCGTCCTTCCGCGGTCCCTGGGCCTCGGGCGTCGCCGAGGGCCAGCACCTGCCCGACCGCTGGAATCCGTCGAGCGGCGAAGCGATCCTGTGGCGAACCCCGATTCCCGGCCTGGCCCATTCCAGTCCCGTGGTCTGGGGCGATCTCGTGTTCGTGACCAGCGCCATCAGCAGCCGCGCGGATGCGAGCTTCAAGCCCGGCCTCTACGGCGATGGCGATGCCTCCGACGATCGGTCGCGTCATCGCTGGATGCTCTATGCGCTGGATCGGCGGACTGGCCGCCTTGCCTGGGAGCGTGTCGCGGCCGAAGGCGATCCGCGGAACAAGCGGCACATCAAGTCGACGTACGCGAGCGCGACGCCGGCCACCGACGGGCGCCTTGTCGTCGCCTGGTTCGGCTCGCAGGGCGTCTTCGCCTACGACCTGAGCGGCGCCGCGCTGTGGTCGGTGGACCTCGGCCGCGTCGACATGGGGGCGTATGACATCCCGACCTACGAATGGGGCCCGGCCAGCTCGCCGATCATCTGGAACGACCTCGTGATCCTGCAGGTGGACACGCAGGCCGACTCGTTCCTGTTGGCACTCGACGCCGCTACCGGCCGGACGGTGTGGAAGACCGACCGCGACGAGCTGCCCTCGTGGGGCACGCCGACGGTCGTCGCGACGCCGGCGGGCGCGGAACTGGTGACCAACGCGTCGAATTTCGTGCGAGGCTACGATCCCGCGACGGGTCGCGAGTTGTGGAGGATCGGTGGCAGCTCGAAGATCACGGCGCCCACTCCGATCTTTGGCGACGGACTCCACGTCGTGGCCAGCGGGCGCGCCCCAGAACGACCGATCTTCGCGGTGCGGCCCGGCGCCCGCGGCGACATCACCCCGCCCGAGGGGCGCAGCGACGGACCGCACCTGGCCTGGCGCAAGACGGGCCGCGGGTCCTACATGCCGACGCCGCTGATCTATCGTGGCCAGCTGTACGTGCTTGCCAACAATGGGGTCCTCGACGCCTACGAGCTGACGACCGGGAAGGAGATCTATCGCCAGCGTCTGCCACTCGTGGGGAGCGGTTACAGCGCGTCGCCGGTCGCCGCGGACGGCAAGATCTACCTCGCCAACGAGGACGGCGAAATGCTCGTCGTTGAGGCCGGTCGGACCTTCAAGCTCCTGGCGACCAACTCCATGGGCGAGACGCTGATGGCCACCCCCGCGTTGTCTCGCGGCGTGATGTACGTGAGAGGCGTCTCCAGTCTCTTCGCAATCGGAGCCCGTCCCTAACCGACGGCCGGGATCCAACCCTCAATACGTGATGCACAAGGCTCTGGTCCTCACCAAGCTTCCCGACGAGTATCTGCGGCTCATCGAGGCGGCGGACTTGCCCGATCTGGTGGCCGTAGCGACGGCCGACGTGACCGACGGTCTCGCGCGGGCCGGCGACAGCGATATCCTGCTCGGCGATCCCGCGCGCACGATCGCGGCGCTGCCACACCTGCCCGACCTGCGATGGGTGCAGCTCACCTGGGCCGGGGTGGAGCGCATGCTCGATCCCTCTCTGCGGCGCGACTACGTGCTCACCAACATTCGGGGCGTCTTCGGACCCCTGATGTCTGAGTACGTCTTCGGGTATCTGCTGATGCACGAGCGCAAGATCGTGGCTCGGCTGGACGCGCAGCGAGAGGGCCGGTGGGACACGACCCTGCCGGGCACGCTGCGAGGCAAGACCATGGGCCTGGTCGGCGTTGGCTCGATCGGCGCGCATCTGGCGGCCACCGCGAGGCATTTTGGGTTGACGGTGCGCGGCTATACCCGGAGCTCCGCCGACTGCGAGCACGTAAGCCGATACTTCCATGCCGGAGACGAGGCGGCGTTCGCCGCCGGCCTCGACTATCTCGTGGCGGTGCTCCCCAACACTCCGAACACGCGGCGGATCGTGAATGCGGCGATGCTCGCTGCGCTTCCGCCGCACGCGGTGGTGGTGAACGCCGGCCGTGGCGATACGCTCGACACCGAAGCGCTCGTCCAGGCGCTCGAGGCCAGGCGCCTGGCCGCCGCCGTGCTCGATGTCTTCGAGGAGGAGCCGCTGCCGTCCACCCACCCGCTGTGGCACACGCCAGGCGTGTTCATCTCCAGCCACACGGCCGCTCCCAGTTTCCCAGCCGACATCGTCGGCGTGTTCGTGGACAACTATCGCCGCTTTCACCGTGGTGAGGCCTTGCGGTATCAGGTCGAATTCGAGCGCGGCTACTGATGGCCTTCGTCGCCGGCCGTCCCGGTGACGCTATGCGGAAGCTGGAACGGCGCCAGCGACGCGACGATGCTGCAGCCACCAGCGCGACGCGTCATCGTCGGACCAGTCGTCGATGTCCCGGAGAAGCGCGAGCCGATCGCGCAGGGCGCGGGCGCTGGACGGTCGATCGTCCGGCTGTTTCGCCAGGCACCGGAGGATGACCTCCTCGAGCTCGTGGGGCACCGGGCGCCCCAAGCGCCGCGATAGCGATTCTGGCTGCGTGTGCAGATGATGGGCCAGGATTTCGACGACCGACTTGCCTTGAAACACCGGAGTGCCGGTGACGAGCAGGTAGGCAACCGCGCCAAGGGCGTAGAGATCGCTGCGGGCGTCGAGATCGCCCGCTCCGCTGGCGGTTTCCGGCGCCATGTACAGAGGGGTCCCCAGCAGGGTCTGCTCGGTGGTCGAGGCGAGCGTGACGTCGCTGTCGTCGGTCCGGAAACGCTTGACCAGCCCGAAGTCGACGACCTTGGCGATGTCCGGGCTGCCGCCGCGCTCGCACAGGATGATGTTGGCGGGCTTGACGTCGCGATGCACGAGCCCGATGTGGTGCGCTTCGGCCAGCGCACCGCTCACCTGACGGAGGATCCGCACGACCCGGCCGGAGGGCTGCGGCCCGTCGAGCCTCACCAACTGCTCGAGATTGATCCCGTCGAGGTACTCCATCGCGTAGTAGAAGACACCCTCGAGCGTCCGCCCGTAGTCGAAGATGGCCACGGTATTGGGGTGGCTGAGGCTGGCGGTCAGCTGCACCTCCCGCTCGAAGCGCTGGATGTTCTCGATGCCTGCTTTCTCCGGCGGCAGCAGCTTGATCGCCGTCGGGCGTCGCAGCATCGCGTGATGAGCCCGGTACACCACTCCCATGCCGCCTTCGCCGACCTTCTCGCCCAGCGTGTACTGTCCCAGCCGGCGGGTCTCGGCGACCTCCTTGCGCAACCCGAAGATCACGCGCGAGGCGACCACCGACATCGCCACGCCGCCCAGCTGCCAGGGGACCACGTCGACGAAGGTCGCCGCCAGCGGGCGTCCCGCCGCCTCACCGATGGAGAAGGTGCGT
>DATLLC010000177.1:0-9605 GCA_035538015.1 Vicinamibacterales bacterium | reverse complement strand
GGGATCGGCGGTCGACGTCGCGGAAACCGGTGGCGACCGCGGGCGTTCGCGCGTTGTGGAAGGTGACAGGGGTCCGTCCCGATTCGTCCACCAGCAGCTGGAAGATGTCGGGTCGCGCGTAGTGTCCCACCGCGTCGAAGTCCATGCGCGCCCGGGCGATGTCGTTCAGGTCGATTTCGGCGGTCATAGAGCGTCCCGCCGCTTCGCTCGACAACACCTACGACCAGGTGCAGGCGATTGGCACGCGCCAGGCCGGCCATGCGCTCGACATGAGGTCCGGGCACTTCGATGGCGCTTTCCCAGTAGCGGCGGAACTGCTCGCGCCCTTCCGTGGTCCGCGAGCCGACCACCGCACCGAAGCCGAGACCGCGGGGGTAGGCCGACACGAACGCTTCCGGGAACAGGGCGAGATGGGCGCGGCGATAGGCGGCATCGGCGGCGAGGTCACCGAGCTTCTGCAGCGTCCGCTCAACGTTGAAGCCGACCGGCGCCGCCTGCACGACCGCGACGGTGTACGGAACTCGGACGGGAAGGTATGCGCTCAAAGGGGGGAGGGGCCTCCTCGGCCACAACTATACGCGCCATCTCGACCGGATGCGCTATCGTTCACGTCGGATCGACGTGTGAGTGGGAAATTCCGTGTGAGTGCCGCGTGCACGCTGACTTTAGTCCTGGCGCTGGCAGACTGCGGCCGCGCCGACGATCCGCCGTCCCCCCTGGTGCCCGTCATTCAGCAGATGGGCGCGTGGGAAGGCACCGGCAGCCAGACCCTCGGGCTCGTCAGCCAGTCGGGGAAGTTCCGCATCCGCTGGCAGACGCGCGCGGAGCCCGGACGCAACCCGGCCGACGGCACCTTCACCCTCACCGTTCACAGCGGCGTCAGCGGGCGCCCGCTGCAGGAGGTCGTCAACCATCGCGGCCCGGGCGAAGGCGCCTACAACTTCGAAGACGACCCGCGCCCGTTCAACCTGATGGTCGACTCCGACGGACTGGTGTGGTCCATCACCGTAGACGAAACGGTGCTCGTCAAACCTTTGCAGCGCTAGCCTGACCAGGCCTGCTGACGGTGCCCATTGGCGATTGATGATTGACGATCCGGCGATTTATCCCGCGATTGATGATTTGGGCATTGCGCCATTCGATTGAGCGATCGAGCGAATGACACATTGGCTCAATGCTCCGATTGACCAATCGGAATCGTCGATATCTCAATCGCCAATCGCCGGATAAGTCGCCGGATCATCAATCATCAATCGTCAATGGACAGCGCTTGTATACTCTCCCTTCGGAGACGCAACATGAAAGCCTTTGCCGCGCTCACCCTGTTCCTCGCCACCTCTGTCGTGTCGGCCCAACGCCCCGCCAGCGCGCCGGAAACAGCGCCGTCCGGCAAGCCGCCCGATACCGTGATGATGGAAGACCTCACCTGGGCCGAGGTCCGCGATCTCGTCAAGGCGGGCTGGACCAACGTGATCGTCGGTACGGCGGGCACCGAGCAGAAGGGCCCGCACATGGTGGACGGCGAGCACAAGTTCGTCATGACTTATGCCGCCGACCAGATCGCGCGCGGGATCGGCCGCACCTTCGTCGCGCCGATCGTCACCTACGTGCCCGAGGGCAGCTGGGACACGGTGGGCGGGCACATGGGCAAGCCCGGCACGATCACGCTGCCCGAGGATCGGTTCGTGGACCTGCTGGTGAGCGCCGGGCGCAGTCTCAAGGCGGGCGGGTTCACGAACGTCCTGTTCGTCGGCGAATCGGGAGGCAACCGCACCGGCATGCGGAGCGCGGCCGGGAAGCTGAACGCGCTCTGGCAGGGAAGCGGCGCCAAGGCGTACTGGGTCGACGACTATTACACCAAGGCCCACCGCGAGCAGGAGACGTTTGCCGCGAAGTTCCTGGGCGTGCCGGAAGCCCAGGTCGGCAATCACGCCAACCTCCTCGACACCTCGGAGCTGCTGTTCGTCGCGCCACAGCACATCCGCCGCGACCGCCTGGTTGGCAACGACTACGACAACAACGGCGTCTCGGGAGTCAACCAGTCGAAGTCGTCGCCGGAGGTCGGGCGGCAGCTGCTGCAGATCAAGATCGACAACGCGCTGGCGCAAGTGAAGCGGATGATGAGCGGAACCGAGCCGCCCGTCCCGGCCGCGCCGCAGCAAGGCGGCGGTGGTGGCGGTGCCGCCCGCGCGGCCGCATCGGCGCCTGCCGGGCCGCCGCGTCCGACCATGGACACAGCGCCGGCTGGCAAGACGCCGACCCGCGCGCCTGACACCGTGTTCATCGACGAGCTGACGTGGGAAGAGACCCGCGATGCCCTCAAGGCCGGGTCGCGCCGCGTCATCATCCCCACCGGCGGCACGGAGAAGAACGGCTACCACATGGTGCTCGGCAAGCATAATTTCATCGTCGCTCACGGGGCGAACCTGATGGCCCGCCGCCTCGGTCAGACGCTGGTGGCCCCGGTGATTCAGTATGTGCCCGAAGGCGATCCCGATCGCCAGGTGCCCGGCGCGATCTCGCTGCCGTCACCCGCCTACGACCAGTTGCTCGATGCGGCCGCACGAAGCCTGAAGGCGCACGGCTTCAACGAAATCCTGTTCATCGGCGACAGCGGCGGGAACCAGGCAGCCTTGCGCGCCGTGGCCGAGGCCCTGAACACGGAATGGAAGGACGCCGGCGTAAAGGTGTTTGCCCTCACCGACTACTACGAGGGTGGCCGCGAGCACTACCGGGCGTGGATGGAGGCCGCCTTCGGCTACGACGACACGCTCGTCGGCAGTCATGCGGGCATCAGCGACACGTCGCAGATGCTGTACGTCTACCCATCTGGCGTGCGGAAGGATCAGATCATGCCTTGGGGAGGACCCAAGGATTCCGGAGTGACCGGCGATCCCGTGAAGGCGACCGCGGAGATCGGCCGGATGGGCATCGAGTTCAAGGTCAACGCGGGCATCGGTCAGTACCGCCTGCTGAAGAATCCGCCGCAGCAGCGGCAGCGGCCGTCGGGGCAGTAGGCCTACGATCTGGCGGACACGCTGCACGACACTGAGCGCGTTGTTGCTCTGCGGCCTGCGCGACCAGCCCGCGCGCATGATGCAGCGCGCCGAGTTCCATCAGCACATTGGAAGCGAGAACCTGCTGCCGTCGGTCAGCGCGGCTCTCGACAGGGCCAGGGTGTTGCTCGAGGAGGGCCGGTCTCCTACAAGTTTGAATCCGTCGCCCAATTGATGAGTCTCGCCATGCGGCCGTGGGAGCCGGTATCTGGCAAGAAAAGGGCAGGCCCGGCTGCCCAGACCTCAGTACACCCGTCTCCAGCCCCTGGGGCGCCGGGCTACTCCGACCGGCGCCCTTGCCAGTTGACGACCACCGTCAGCGGCAGCCGCTTCGTGTTCTCGACCGGCGAGGCGACGAGGAACCGGGTCCCGTCGCGGCTGACGTCGTAGTGATTCCTCGCGTCCTGCCAGAGATCCATGACGTTGATCTCGAACAGCGGCCGCGGCACACCGGCAGCGAATGCCGGCCTCGCGGCAACGTCGACCGCCATCATCCTTCCGTCGGTCGAGATATAGAACAGCTCACGACCGTCCCCGCGCCAGCGAGGGTCGGCGCCGCCATCCGACGAGATCTGCCACTTGCCGTTGGGCAGCGGAAAGGCGCCCACGTACACCTCGAGCCGGCCCGACTCGTTCGACGTATACGCGACCCATCGCCCGTCCGGGGAAATCTGGCTCTGGCCCTCACTGTATTCGCTGCGCAGGTACGGCGTCGCCTTTCGCGCACCGTCGAGCGACAGCATCCACACGTCGTACTTGGTCGGCTCCTCGAAGCTGGCGTAGGTCAACACCCGGCCATCCGGCGACCACGACTCAGGGTGCTTGGGATGCTCCGTGTGCAACAGCAGCACCTCGGCGCCCGTCCCGCTTGCAGGCTTCTCGTACAGATCCAGGGTCCCGCCCCTGCTGGACGCGAAGGCGACTCGAGTGCCGTCGGGCGACCAGACCGGTTCGAACTCGGCGGCGGCCTCGAAGGTGAAGCGCGATCGGCCGCCCCTGACCAGATCCAGCAGCCAGAGGTCGGACGCCAACGTTTCCCCGTCGGCATCGAACACCGACACGGCGGCGCGGCTGCCGTCGGGCGACAAGACCGGCTCGGTCGTGGCGGCATCGCCGGCGTCCAATGCGCCGGCCGGCTGCCCCCGCCGGTCGAGCCAGTTCAGACGGGTCTGAATCGTGCCACCGCTGCGGAACGTGAGAACCCCCGTGCGGGACGCAGAGAAATCTCCCTTGTGATCGATCCCGTACTGCCGAACCACCGGCTCGGCGACGGTGACGACCTCTTCGTTCAGCTCCAGGCGTCGCGTATCGAAGCGTTGGGCCAGCAGCGTGCGATTGCGCATGTACAGCACGTGCGCCCCGTCGAACGCCGCGTTGGACTCGACCGCAATGAGGCGCTTCGGTGGCGACTGGTCGAGCCCACCAGCGAAGATCGCATGGTGCTCGGGACGCGTGCTGTCGGCCAGGTAGAAAAAGTGCCGACCGTCAGGCAGGAACTCGGGCCACAAGTGGGCCCGGTGCAGCGCGCGGTCCACGTGCGTCACCCGCGCTGGCACGCCGCCTGATGCGGGCACGCGGAAGAGCGGCCCCTCACGGTTTGGGGCGAAAAGGATGACGTCGTCCTGGTTCCACGCGCCGCCTCTGCCCTCGGGTGCGTCGCAGATCGTCTTGACGTCCCCTCCGGCGAACGCCACCGTCTTGAGCCGGCCGCCGGCGAAGAAGCCGACGAATCGGGAGTCGGCCGACCAGAACGGAAACGCCGCTTCGTCTGTTCCCGGAACCGCCCGCGGCGTCACCGAGACGAGCGGCCTGATCCACAGCTTCGTTCCGTCCGGCCCCGACGCCGTGAACGCCAGGTGGCGTCCGTCTGGAGACAGCGCGCTGGTGCCGATGACCGCCGCATCTGGCGGTGCAATCGAGAACCGGTACTCGCCGTCGACCCCGGTGGCCGGCGAAGTGACCGACAACGCCGCCATCGCGGCAAGTGCCGCCAGGATCGCGCCGGCTCCCCCCGCAGCCGCCAGGTGAACTCTGCTGAAGGTGCGGCGCCGAGCGCCCGGGCCGGCCCCGTGTCCGTTCGGAATGGCCCGGCGCTCCCACCATCCGTCGATCTCCTCCTGGAAGGCGTAGACACTGCCCTGCTTGTCGTGGAGATGGCGGTGAACCGGCAGGCCCTCGCGCCTTTCCCAGCGGCGCACCGTGGTCACGTCGCGCTGCAGGTATGCCGCGATTTCTTTCCAGGAGTTCAGCCGGGCGCCGGGAGGGGGCGCAGGGTGGCGGTGAGTAGGACCTGGCTGATGGTCAGCCACTGGAACCCCCGGCTGTCGGCCCAAGTCTAGCCCGTCGGCTGAAACGGGACAATTCCGCGAGCACTCGACGGCAAAGAAGAGATCCCTGCGTTTGACTCGCTTTGCCCGTTGCCCCGCGGTGGCACCTTTCCGGAAGGTAGAGAGCGCCCGGAGGGTTCTCATGCCGAAGCTGCTATCAGCCTGCCTCGCCGTTGCCGCAATCGCCTCGACCCTCTCGTTGTCAGCGCACGGGAACGGCACCCAGGCTGCCCCCTGCCTGGTGACGACGGACCGCGGCGACGTCCAGGGACGCGACTTTGCTACCTCCTGCGCCTTCCTCGGTGTGCCGTATGCCGCGCCCACGGGAGGCGCCAGCCGGTGGAAGCCACCGCAGCCCCGTGCGCCCTGGGCGCCTGCCGTGGTCAACGCCACCACCGCCTCGCCCGTGTGCGCACAGGTCCAGCAGCCGTCAGGGACTCCGACCGGCGTCGAAGACTGCCTGTTCATGAACATCTGGACACGAGACCTGACGCCCGACGAGCCGGCGCCGGTCCTGGTCTGGTTCCACACCGGCGGGTTCACCAACGCGTCGGCCAACTTCGCCGGCACCAACGGCAGGCGACTCGCCGAGGAGCGCGGCATCGTCGTGGTCGCGCCGAACTACCGGGTCGGGTCGCTCGGCTTCCTTGCGCACGGCGGCCTCGCCACCGAGGATCCCGCGCACCCGACGTCGGGCAACTACGGTCTGCTCGACCAGCAGGCCGCGCTGCGATGGGTTCGCGACAACGTCGCGCGGTTCGGCGGCGATCCCGACAACGTGACCATCGGCGGCACCTCTGCCGGCGGCGCCAGCGTCGGGTTGCAGCTCGTCTCTCCGGCGAGCGCGGGACTCTTCCATCGCGCGATCGTTCAAAGCGCCTATCCGACGACAAGATGGACGACGCACGCTGAGCACCTGGCGGCGGGCGATTCCGTGGCGGCCGCGCTCGGCTGCGTCGACCCGGCCACGGTGCTGGCCTGCATGCGCGGCAAGACCCAGAACGAAGTCCTGCTCGCCCGGCCGGCCGCGACCCAGCAGGTCATCGCACCCGCAGGCCGCATTTTCTGGGAGCCGGTCGTCGATGGCCTCGTCATTCCCGACCAGCCGCGGGATCTGATCGCTCGAGGCCTGTGGAGCAGTGTCCCGGTCATGGTGGGCGCGAACCGCGACGAGGGGTGGGGCAATTTCATCACTCGCAGCTTCCCGAACGGCGTGTCGCTGGAACAGTACGAGAACTGGATTGCCGACGAGTTCGGCGCCAACGCGGCCGCGGTGCTTGCCGCCTATCCCGCCGCGGACCATGTGTCGCCGGAGGAAGCGCTGGCGCGGCTGCTGGGCGACGGCCAATTCGTGTGTGAGGCCCGCCGGCTGGCCCGGCTGATCTCGGACCAGTCCATCGCGGTGTACCTGTACTCGTACGAATACGTGATCCCGGACCTGTCGCCGGGGCACGTCAACCACGGGTTCGAGACCAACATCATCTTCGGCAACACGTACAGCCCGCCGATTTTCCCCGCGCACGTGCTCGATGCCGCGGACCAGGCCCTCCACGACGCGATGGCCGGCTACTGGACACGTTTCGTCGCAACCGGCGTGGCGGGCGGCGTCGGTGACCTGAAGTGGCGCCGATATGGCGAACGGGTTGGCCGGCGCGGCGCCAGGCGCGACCACATGATCTTCGACGCCGTCGTGACGCGCGGTGACGATCTGCGCGAGGAGGCGTGCGACTTCTGGTCCCAGTTCGACCTGCGCTCCATGCTGGGCGCTGTGCCGGCAGGCACCCAGGACTAGCGCGGGCGACGCTCGGTGGCAGAAACATCAGGCCCCGAGGTGATCGCGGCGAGTGATTGTCGACGCGCCGCTACTGACTATTTCCGGTGCGCCGTCCACGGCGTTCGCGCCCTGGTTTCGTTCGAGTGCTCGCCGTTCGCGATCGTGCCTTCGTACTTCGCGTAACAGTCGTTGATCTCGATCAGTACGACCGCGCCGTTCCGCCGCCAATGCCTGTTCGTGTGCCCCTGGCGGCCGCGATCCTGATAGGCGAGCTGCTGTCACGAAATCGGCGCTGTGCGACGGGGACGAACACTGGCGAATCCCCCGGCGAGGGTCTAGAGGAAGAAACGACGCACTACGCCGCGGTTCGTGAGTTGGACGTGAAAGCCAAGGTCGCCGAGCCTACGGACGAGGTGTCGGGCGGCGCGACTCCGGTCGGTGCGGTCGAAGTGGTCGGCCCCGAGGTCGCGGTCGTCGACGTTGTCACGAATCGTCTGATACGCGGCGGTGAGCATGGAGGCGGGGGTCTACTCCGTTGGTGACCCTCAACTGATAACGGGCGTGCCGTTGACGACCTACCCGTTCATACCGACTCTCGTCTCGAACCTGTTGCAGATGTAGCCGCGTGTGACGTCGTTGTCGGCGCCGCCGTCGATCTTCGCGATGCGCCCGCCGCGCAGCGTCACGGTGAGCGAACAGGCATCGGGGCAGTCGAGCGGGCACGCCGTTTCGACGGTGGATTCCGGTGGGGCAACTGCGGGACGCGCCATTCCGCTCGCTCACTTCGTCCTCACCCTGGCTCCTGACTGGATCTCCCTGAGTACCTGGAACGGGCCGGCGATCACCTCGTCGCCTTCCGACACGCCGTCAATCTCGACCGTGAGGCCGCCGATGATGCCGGTCTTTACGGGCTTGAAGTTGGCGATGCTGTTCTCGACGACGAAGACGCCGACCTGCTGGGTGCCGTCGGCCCCTGGGCGTTGGACCACGGCCTGGAGCGGGACGGTGAGCACGTTCGTTCGCTCGGCGACGAGGATCTCGGCGTCGCAGGTCAGGCCGGGACGGAGGACCCCCAGATCGCCTTCGATCCGCACCTTTACCCTGAACTCGCGCGCGGCGGCCTGCGTGCCGACCTGGGGCAGCGCGCTCGCGCCGATTTCCACCACCTCGCCGCTGAATGTCCGGCCTGGCAGGGCCTCGAGGGTGGTGGTTGCGGGGTTGCCCGTCGCGAGGCGCAGCACGTCGGCCTCGGCAACCTTCACCTCGGCGTTGATCGAGCTCAGATCCGAAATCGTCATGAGGATCGTGCCGGGCTGGTTCTGCACGCCGATCACCACCATCTCGCCTTCTTCGACCTCGAGGCGGGTAACCACGCCGTCGATGGGGGCGGTGATGTCGGTCTTGCTCAACTGATCGCGCGCCCGGGCGACTTCGGCCCTGGCCTGGGTCACACGCCGCTCCGCGGCGGCCTGCGCCTGCTCGATGCGGCGGATGGCGGCCTCCGCCGATCGGACTTGCGCGGTGGTGGTGTCGAACGTGGCCTGCGCGGTATCGAGATCCGATTGCGCGATCAGGCCCGACTGCCGCAGTTCGCGAGCGCGTTTCAGCTGCCGCTCGGCGTCGGCCGCCCTGGCCTCCGCCGCGACGAGGTCGGCCTGGCTCGCTCTGATCTGGTTGGTGGCGCCCTGCGCCTCGGACTCGAGCGCCTTGAGCCCAGCGGCCGCGGCATCGGCGGAACTGGCGGCCTGAACCGGATCGATCCGCGCGAGCATCTGGCCGCGCTTCACGCGGTCGCCCTCTCGGACGCTCAATGAGACGAGGCGGCCCATGGATGCGGAGCCGATGTCCGCGAACCTCGTGGCGACGATTTCCCCCGACGCGGTCACGAACGACTGGAGGCTCGCGGTGCGGGCGACCGTGCTGACCTGGGCGAGCGTGCCCTCGTTCCCGCCCCGACGCGTGGCCAACCATCCGACAGCAGCAACCACCACGATTCCAACCAGCAGAACACGACTCCGACTCATAGGGCTCAGCTTAATTAGACTCCGAATCGGGGGCCTGAGGGTGCGAGACTGACGTCTAATCCCACAGCTCACTCGAGTGGGGTCGGCCATCCGCTCGAACGCACTCACTTCGTGCCGGTTTCGCGCGGATCTGCGAGCTGTTGGATGCTCGACTCAAGTGGATTGAGGGGTTAGAGACGTGAGGCAGACGAGCGTGCGGATGATCGTCGAATCGATTGCGCAGGGCGCCGCGGCGCTCAAGGGGAACCCGCTGCGGGCGGGGCTCGGCGCGCTGGCCATTGCCGTCGCCGTCGCGACCATCGTGCTCGTCGTCTCGGCGCTCGAAGGCGTGCAGATCTACGCGCGGCAGACCACCGCGAAGACCTTCGGCTCCGATACGTTCCTGCTCGCGCAGGTGGCCTCGCCAGGCCGCGTATCCCGGCGC
>DATLLC010000176.1:0-2742 GCA_035538015.1 Vicinamibacterales bacterium | reverse complement strand
GCCTCGCGACTCGATCCCTCTACTGGTATATGTCAGAAAGGGCCGAAACTGGTGAATGCCCGAATGGCAAGCCTTTAGCTGCCATTCGGGCATTCAATGCTTTTGGCTTCTTTCTGACGTGGACGTCGACGTTCGCCGTGCAAGGCGGTCGATCGCCCCAGTGGGGCTGCGGCGCCGAGATCGCGGCGCGCATCGCGGACGACTAGACCGGCCGCGGCGTCCAGCGACCGAATGACTTGATGGCGTCGTACATGGCATCCGGTGCCAGGTCGACGCCATTCGGCCATGTGACGGCGCCATCCTCGAGACCGACACGAGCGAAGATTTCCGCATCGGCGAGGGCAGCGAAGACGCCGGCGCGGGGGCTCAGGACCAACGTGGACATGTCAACCTCGCCGCTCACTCCGTCCGCGAAGCGAACATACAGAAGATGACCGGGAAGCGGGCGGGCTTCCACGACGTGCCAGGGCACGCGAGCCATCACTCCAGCGGAGGGATCTTCCTTGGCACCTTGTTCGTCGCGCATAGTCGCCAATCCTCCATCAATGCTTCACGATGCTGCGCCGCCCATGAGCAACGCGAGGCGGATCAATCGAGGCGGTGCCCCTCGACCGACCACGCCTCACCGCGGGCATCCATCACTTCGGCGGTGGGGGCCCGCTTTCGCAGCTCCGCGCTCGAACCGACCGCGACCACGCGATCACCTTCCATCAGCAATGCGTCAGCCCAAGGCCGTCGCGCGTCCCCGGTGGCGATCCGCGCATTGACGACAAGGCGCTGGGACCCGGAACTCACGGCGCCTCACTCACGCCGGGGGCCGCCAACTCAGCCGCGCCGCTCGATCGCATCACGCACATCGAGCAGGATCTCGAAGTAGAGCTGCTCGCGACGATACGCGAAGTCGAGCGTCGCCATCTGGGCCTCGTCCTCGGCCGCCTTCGCGCGCTGGAAGGCCTCGCCATACATCTCCTCGAGATTCGCGAGGATGCGTTCACGGGAACGGGACATCGGGATCTTCTCCAGTGCTGCGAAGGTGAGGCGAGGCGGGTCGAAGGGCGCCGGCTCCTGCAGGCCGGGCACCTTTGGCGTCTCGAGTAGGTACTTGCGGGCCGCCCCGAGGAACCGGCGGCGGGAGTCGAAGGCGTCGGCCATTCTATTGCTAGCGGATACCGCTGGTGGCGAGCAGGCGTGCCACCGCCGCATCGTCCTCGACGAACGGCAACAGCGAGGCCACCACTTCGGCCTCGGTCGCGCCCTCGACCGCCATCAGCGCCGGCGGCACGTCGGTGGCGCTCTCTCGGGCGGTGCCGGCACGACGGTCCACCTCGATCACCGCGCACACGGCGCCCTGCGCCGTCGGCGGCACGCGACGGATGCGCACCACCGCGCCCTGTGGCAGGGAGCGTTCGTAGAGGATCGAGGTGGTGCCTGGCATCTTGAGATCGCCTTTCTCTTGGGCGGAAGGTCGGAGTGGCAATCTCACACCCGGGCGGTTCATCGCGCCAGCCGATGGAACACGGCCTCGCTGACCTCGCGACCGTCGCGCAGGTGCTCGACCACGATCCGCTCCAGCAGCTCCGGCGTGACACCGCCATACCAGACACCCTCGGGATACACCGCCACGATCGGGCCACCCGCGCAGACGCCGAGGCAGGGCGCCTCGCTCCGCTTCACGCGGCGAGGGCCGAAGAGGAGGTCCTCCCTCTGCAACAACTGCGCGAGAAGCGAGTAGATCGATCGGCCCTTGCGCTCGTTGGAGCAGAACCCGCCCGTGCAGACGAGCACGTGGCGCGAGTACGGTTCCATGAAGGGCGCGAGCGCCTCCGGTGCATTCTTCCCTCCGCCGACCACCGTCACGCCGCTCAGTCCTTCTTGAGCTTGTTGTCGCCCGGTGGCGCGACGTACCGCAGCTCGTCCACCGGCGTGCCGCCGACGATGTGCTGCTTGAGGATCCGGTCGGCGCCGCGCACGTCGACTCCGCAGTACCAGACGTCCTCGGGATAGACGACCACCATCGGCCCGTGCCCGCACTGATTGAGGCATCCGGCCTGGTTGATGCGCACGCGGCCCTTGAGCCCGGCATCCTTGGCCGCTTCCTTGAGGTGCTTGAACACCTTCTCGGACCCGTCGGCAATGCAGGTCTTGCCGAGGGTGCAGACGAAGACGTGGTGTTCGTATTGTCCCATTCGAGGAAGATAGCCGATGCCGACGCCCGAGGAGTTCTTTGCGATGGACCTGCGCGTTGGAACGGTGCTCCGCGCCGAACCGTTCCCGGAGGCGCGCAAGCCGTCGATCAAGCTCGAGATCGACTTCGGGCCGGAACTCGGCGTGCGAAGGTCGAGCGCGCAGCTCAGCGTGCATTACACGCCGGAGAGCCTCGCCGGGCGCCAGGTGGTGGCGGTGGTGAACATCGGCACGCGCCGCGTGGCCGGGTTCACGAGCGAGGTGCTCGTGCTCGGCGCGATGCCTAGTGCGACGGAGGTCGTGCTGCTCCGAACGGACCATCCGGTGGAGAACGGAACGCGCATCGGGTGAGGCGGCCGTGGCTTGCGGCGAGGTGACGGGCTTCATATCGTAGCGCTCGCACACACGTCCATGGTCGTCGTCCTCACGCCCACCACGAGTGTCATCAGATGAGAAGCTCACCGCTGCACGGTGACCCCTTCGGCCGCGAAGTCCTCGCTGCCGGCGGGGTCCTTTTGCTATGCGCGCTCGCGCTGCTCCCGTTCTCCCCTGGCACCG
>DATLLC010000175.1:0-8792 GCA_035538015.1 Vicinamibacterales bacterium | reverse complement strand
CAGCTGCGGCGCAACGGGTTCTTTGTCGTGAAATCGGAGATCGACGTGGCCGTCAAGGTCAATGGTGTGGGCGTGCCGAGGGATTTCTACCAATCGGGCGACCACTGGCACCTGACGCTCGGCGACGGTGCGATGGATCATTAGGAAGGGCACATGTCACTCGAATCGCAACTGAATGCGGACATCGCCGCTGCGATGAAGGCGAAGGAAATAGTCAGGCTCGGCACGTTCCGCATGCTCAAGACGGCGCTGACCAACAAGAGCATCGAGAAGGGCCGTGCCCTCGAGCCGGCGGAGGAACTGCAGGTGGTGGTGTCGCTCGTCAAGCAGCGGCGCGATTCCATCGAGCAGTTCACGGCCGGCAACCGTCCGGATCTGGCGGCGAAGGAGCAGGCTGAGATTCGCGTCCTCGAGACGCTGCTGCCGCCGGCGGCTTCCGCTGAGGACATCGCGACGGCCATCGAACGGGCGGTGGTCGAGACCGGTGCTGCCAGTCCGAAGGACATGGGCATGGTGATGAAGGCGGTGTTGGCGGCCCTCTCGGGCAAGACGGCCGACGGCAAGCAGGTGAACGAGGCCGTCCGCGCCCGGCTGAGCCGTTGATCACAGGCACGGCCCCAACCTCCCGGCGCGGGGGCTGTCCTTCTCGACGTTCGTCGCGATCGTAGAAAGCGGACGAACCAAACACCGGATTGCTTCGTCTATCTCTGTGAAAGGCCTAGTCAGCCTCTCACCATCCTCCTAGGGGCCCCCGCCCAACGGCCGGGGCCTCCTTTTTTTGCTGGCATCCCAGTGTTCGCCCGCGGACGGTGTCCGCCGACGAGCAGCGGAAGCGCGTGTTACGCTTCTCGAGCCCGATGCCCGATTCCGCGCCACGTCTGGCCCGCTCCGCGGGTGTGATCGGGCTTGCCACGATGACCAGTCGCATTCTCGGGCTGGTCCGCGAACAGGTGCTCGCGTACTACTTCGGCGCCGGAGATGCCATGGACGCGTTTCGCGTGGCGTTTCGAGTGCCGAACTTGCTGCGCGACCTCTTCGCCGAAGGCGCCATGAGCGCCGCTTTCGTGCCGACCTTCACGAGCTATCTGACCCGCGACGGCCGAGAGCGTGCCTGGCGGCTGGGCAACGCCGTTCTGAACGCGCTCATCCTGGTGACCCTCGTGCTCGTCGCGGCGGGCTTTATCCTCGCCCCCACCCTCGTCAGGCTGTTCGCTGCGGATTTCGGCGAGGTACCGGGGAAGCTCGAGCTCACCATTTTTCTGACTCGCATCGTCCTGCCATTTCTCATGCTCGTCGCCGTCGCCGCGGCATTCATGGGCATGCTGAATGCGCTCGGGCACTTCTTTCTCCCGGCGCTGTCTCCGGCCACCTTCAATCTGGCCAGCATCGTGCTCATCGTCACCCTCGTGCCATTCGCCCACACGCTGGGCGTGATGCCGATCGTCATCGTGGCGGCCGGCACCATCCTGGGCGGAATCGCGCAAGTCGTGATTCAGTGGCCGACTCTCGTCGCTGAGGGCTTCCGCTACGAACCACGGATCGATGTCGGCGACGAGGGCCTGCGGCGTGTGCTGCTGCTGATGGGCCCAGGAACCGTGGGCCTGGCCGCCACGCAGATCAACGTGTTCGTGAACATAATCCTCGCCACCAGCCAGGGCACCGGCGCGGTGTCGTGGCTCGATTATGCGTTCCGACTGATGTACCTGCCCATCGGTCTGTTCGGAGTGTCGGTGGCGACGGTCTCCACGCCGGCGATCTCGCGGATGGTGGCCGCCGGGCAGATCGGGCAGGTGCGATCCACCATCGCACACGCCATCTCGTTGATGATGCTGCTGAACGTACCCGCAACGCTTGGCCTGGTCGTGCTGGCCGAGCCGATCGTGCGCGTCATCTTCGAGCACGGCAGTTTCAAGCCGGCCGACACGGTCGCCACCGCCTCGGCGCTGCGCTTCTACGCTGTCGGCCTGCTCGGCTACTCCGTCGTCCGGATCGTGTCGCCGGTGTTCTACGCGCTCGGCCGCAGCCGAATCCCGGTGATGGTGAGTGCCAGCTCGGTGGTCTTCAATGTGGCGCTGAGCCTCGCGCTGGTGCGGGTGCTCGGCTATCGAGGCCTGGCGCTCAGCGCGGCACTCACCGCGCTGCTCAATGCGGCGACGCAGCTGACCCTGCTGCGGCGCGCGATTGGCGGCGTCCAGGGCCGCACCATCGCCGCCAGTTTCCTCAGGATTGGGCTCGCCGCGACAGCGATGGCGGGCGCGGCCGCCGGGGCGGACTGGCTGCTGGCTCGGTGGCTGCCCGGCGAGACGATCGTGATGCAGGCGATTCGCCTGGCGTGGAGCATTGGAGTGGCGCTGTTGGTGCTCATGGCCGCGGCGTGGGCCCTGCGCATTCCCGAGTTCGCCGAGGCCAAGGCGCTGATCGCGCGCCGCCTGAGGAGATCGTAGTGGCGAGTGGGCGCGGCTGGCTGGGTCTGGACGTCCGAATCTGGAAGGTGGCGTCCACGCATCTCGTGGTCGACGCGTACAACAACATGTACGCGCCTCTCCTGCCTCTCCTCATCCCGCACCTGAACCTCTCGTTGGCCACTGCGGGCACGCTCGCGATGTGCTTCCAGATGGCGAACTCGGTGTCTCAGCTTGGCTTCGGCGCGCTGGCGGATCGCTGGAGGCCGAGGGCCCTCATCCTCGGAGGGCCCATCGTCGCCGTGATTATCATGAGCTTCATCGGGCTCCCGTCCTCGCCGCTGTCGCTCGGCGCGGTGCTCGTCCTGGGCGGACTCGGCGGCGCCGCCTTTCACCCGCCGGCGGCTGCCCTCGTGTACCGGATCGCCGACCATCGCAAGGGCCTGGCGATGTCGGCCCACATCTCGGGCGGCTCGCTGGGGTTCGCCCTCTCGCCGCTGGTATTCGTCCCGATCATCGCGCGGGCCGGTTTGGGGTGGTCGCCGATCATCATGATTCCGGGACTGCTGGCCCTGTCGTGGACCTTGCGCCAGGTGCCGCCGATGTCGCGTCCTGCCGCGCACGAGCGCTCGAGTTGGGCGTCACTGAGGCCCGCGGCCGTGCCGCTGACGCTCGTCTATTTCACCGTAGTGTTGCGCACCGCGACTGCCTACGGGTTCATGACATTCGCGCCGACCCTGCTGACACGGCGGGGACTGAGCATCGACCAAGCCAGCTCGGCGGTGTTCCTATACTTGCTGACGAGCGGTATCGGCGGGTTTCTCGGTGGGCCCCTCGCCGACCGTTTCGGCGCGCCGCGCGTGATGGTCGCGACGCTCGTCGCTTCAGTGCCGTTTCTCGCCCTGGCTCCGGTGCTGTCGCCGTGGGGATTCACGGCCATGCTCGCTTTCGGCGGCCTGCTCCTGCAGAGCACGCTGCCGGTGAGCGTCACCTACGCGCAGTCGCTGACGGTAGCCGGTGCCGCCACCGTCTCGTCGCTGATGATGGGCTTTGCCTGGGGCATGGGCAGCCTGGCGGTTCCATTGATTGGTCTGTCGGCCGACCGTTTCGGCATCAATCCCACGCTCGTGGGCCTCTCGGCCGTGCCACTGGTCGCGGCTGCGCTGGCCGCGGCTTTACCCGAACACGCCGTGAAGGTCGCCCCGGTGCCGGCCGCGTCGTAGTACGATCCCGCCGTGGCACGCTACGGTTCTTCTTACTCCTATCAGTTCGGTCCAGGGCCGCTCAGCCCGGCCGTGAAGCTGCTGCTCATCACCAACGTCGTCGCGTGGGTGCTCAACCTGATCGTGCCGTCGATGACCCTGTACCTCGGGTTGTCGCCGCAGGAGGTGTTCACGGGCTTTGCCTTCTGGCAGCCGTTCACCTACATGTTCCTGCACGACACCCGCGGCTTCAGCCACATCCTGTTCAACATGCTCTCGCTGTGGATGTTCGGCACGGAGCTCGAACGTCGATGGGGCACGCGCTTCTTCACGAAGTATTACTTCGTCACCGGCGTGGGCGCCGCCCTCACCACCTTGCTGGTCGCGCTCGTCTCAGACAGCGCCTACTACTCGCTGACGGTGGGCGCCTCGGGGGCGATCTACGGCTTGCTCATCGCCTGGGCGATGTACTTTCCCCATCGCACCATCTACTTCTACTTCCTCTTTCCCATCCCCGCGCGCGTGTTCGTGGCCATCGTCGGCGCCATCGCGTTTCTCTCGTCGTTGGGCGGCCCGGGCGGCGGCATTGCACACATCGCGCACCTCGGCGGCCTAGTCGTGGGCTACATCTACCTGAAGACGCTCAGCGTGCGGCCGATCGACGAACTGCGCTACCGGTGGCTGCGCTGGCGCATGGATCGGGCACGCAGCCGCTTCGACGTCTACTCGGGCGGCAAGTCCGATGATGACGAGTGGAAGCGCGAGTGGAAGAAGCATATCCACTGAGATCAGGGATCAGGGATCAGGGATCAGTGGTAAGGGATCAGGCAGCGATCAGGCCGACGGCGATCCTGCGCCTGAAGCGGGCTCGGCCTCGAGCAGCTCGGCGCGTTTGAAGCCCGCGAGCCCGGCGAGGATGCTGCCGGGCACGCTGGCGATCGCCGCGTTGTATTTCGTCGCCACCAGGTTGTAGTGGAGTCGCGCCCGTTCGAGCGCGCCGTCGGCGTCCGGGACATCGGCTTGCGCGCCATTCGTCGAGTTCGCAGGATTCCCAGGGTCATCGCACCGCTTGCGCGCCTGGCCGACAGCGCGCCATCGGCTCGTGACCACTCGACGCAGCCGTAACAGCCGCCCATACACGGCCATCGCCCAGAGCGCGAGGAGCAGGAAAACAGCGGTGGTGATCAGCGCGCTCATTTCTGATCCCTGATCCCTGATCCCTGATCCCTGATCCCTGATCCCTGATCCCTGATCCCTGATCCCTGATCCCTGATCCCTGCCCCTTGATCCCTGCCCCCTGATCCCTGCCTCCCCGTCTCCCCCTGTCACTTCTTGTGAAAGTACGTATCCGTCCCGTCCAGCCAGTCCTGCCGAATCGGGCTGAAGATGTCCATCTCGAACGTATCGTCGAGCGCCTCGGCCTGGTGCGGCAACCATGACGGGATGTGCAGCACCTCGCCTTCGCGCACGGTGATCTCCTCGCCGCTGATGAGGAACTTCAACGCGCCCTGGAAGACGTAGGTCATCTGCTCGCTCTCGTGCGAGTGCATGGGGACGATTGCTCCGCGTTTCAGGTGGATGTGCGCGATCATCTCGCGCGCGCCGGTGATCAGCTTGCGCGAGATCATCTCGGTGACTTTCTCGAGTGCGATTTCATCCCAGCGATGGAGGCGAACAGAGGGTGAATTCATGCATTTCTGGTCTGAGTCGGCGCGGATTATAGCACTGACCCGAATGGTATAATTTGCCGGTCATGAAGGCCTCTACACTGGCGCCAGCCGCCGATGCCCGAACCGCTCGGGCCGGCGATCGCGACTGGGACGGACTGACGCGCGACGATCTGGTGCGGGCCTACCGCACGATGCTGCTGTCGCGTCGGCTCGACGACAAGGAGATTCAGCTCAAGAACCAGAGTCGCATCTTCTTCCAGATCAGCGGCGCCGGCCACGAGGCAGTGGCCGTGGCGGCGGGCATGCACCTGCGCCCCGGCTACGACTGGTTCTATCCGTATTACCGGGATCGCGCGTTGTGCCTGCAGCTGGGCATGACCCCGCTCGAGATGCTCCTCGGCGCGGTCGGTTCCAAGGACGACCCGAACTCGGGCGGACGGCAGATGCCGTCACACTGGGGACACAAGCGGCTCCATATCCCGTCACAGAGCAGCCCGACCGGCACCCAGGCGTTGAACGCGATCGGCTGCGCGGAGGCCGGTCTGATCTACCAGCGCGTCACCGCCATTCCCGATCGCGCGGATCGCTTCCACGACGACGAGGTCGTCTACATGTCGATCGGCGACGGCGCGACCAGCGAGGGCGAGTTCTGGGAGTCGCTGAACAGCGCCTGCACCCGATCGGCGCCGGTGCTCATCGTCGTCCAGGACAACGGCTACGCGATTTCGGTCCCGGTCGAGGTGCAGACGCCCGGCGGAGACATCTCGAAGCTCGTCGCCTCGTTCCCGAACCTCGAGGTGGTTCGCTGCGATGGCACCGACTTCCTCGACAGCTTCAGGACGATGAAGACGGCCGTGGCGCGGATCCGCCGCGAGCGCAGACCGGCGCTCGTGCACGCCAGGGTCACGCGACCCTATTCCCACTCCCTCTCCGATGACGAGCGGCTGTACAAGACGCCCGAGGAGCGTGAGCTGGAAGCTAAGAGGGATCCGCTCGTGCGGATGCGTACGTTCCTGCTGACCGAGAAGCTTGTCACCGAGTCCGAGCTGGGCGACCTCCTGTCCGACGTGGATCGGCAGGTGCTCGAGGCGACCGACCAGGCGCTGGCCGCTCCGAAACCGTTGGTGGAGACCGCCGGCTGGTATGTCTACTCGCCGGACGTGGACCCCACGTCGGCGGCGTTCGAGACACCGGAACAGCCGACCGGCAAGCCCGACACGGTGGTCGGCGCCATCAACCGCACGCTGAAGGACGAGATGGCGGTCAATCCTCGGATTGTCGTCTTCGGCGAGGACGTGGCCGACGCCAGCCGCGAGGACGCGCTCGGCAAGGTGCCGGGCAAGGGCGGCGTGTTCAAGGTGACGCACGGCCTGCAGCGCGCCTACGGCAGCGATCGCGTGTTCAACTCGCCGCTCGCCGAGGCCAATATCATCGGCCGGGCCGTCGGGATGGCGACGCGCGGGCTCAAGCCGGTCGTGGAGATTCAGTTCTTCGACTACATCTGGCCGGCGATGATGCAGCTCAAGGACGAGATGTCGATGCTGCGCTATCGTTCGAGCAACAACTTCTCGTGCCCGATGGTGGTGCGCGTCCCGATCGGCGGCTATATCACCGGAGCGCCGTATCACAGCCAGTCGGGCGTCAGCATCTTCGCGCACTGCCCGGGCATCCGCATCGCGTTCCCGTCCAACGCGGTTGATGCCGCCGGCCTGCTTCGGACCGCCATCCGCTGCGACGATCCGGTGATGTTCCTGGAGCACAAGCACCTCTATCGCCAGACCTACAACAAGGGCGTCTATCCAGGCGACGGGTTCATGATCCCGTTCGGCAAGGGCGCGCTGCGCCGGCCAGGCACCGACGTGGCGGTCATCACCTGGGGCGCGCTGGTGCAGCGTTCGCTGCTCGCGGCCCAGCAGGCCGAGAAGGACGGGATCAGCGCCGCGGTGTTCGATCTGCGCACCATCAGCCCGTACGATTGGGACGGCATCGCCGCGCTCGTCAGGCAGACCAATCGCGTGGTCATCGCGCACGAGGACGCGCTCACCTGCGGCTTCGGCGCCGAGATCGCGGCCCGCATCTCGGACCAGCTGTTCGGCGAGCTCGACGCCCCAATCAAGCGCGTGGCGGCGATGGATTGTCCGGTGGCGTACGCGCCCGAGCTGGAGAAGGCCATCCTGCCCCAGGCGGCCCACGTGCTGCAGGCGATCAAGGACACCGCGGCGTACTAGAGGGCACACCCGTCACGCACAAGGCAAAGGGCAGCAGACCGAAGGCACGAGGTAGAAGAATGCGGATGTCGGCCCGCCTCTTCCTGTTTGCCTTCTGCCTGGTGCCTTTTGCCTTGTACGGGCAGGCTCCCTCCCCCGGCCGCGTTGACGTGCTGAGCAGCGTCGGCGGGCTGCCCGCGAATGTCGTGGGCCGCTTCCGCGAGCCGATGGGCTTCGCGCGCGTGCCGAACGGACCCTATTACGTCTTCGATCGGCGTGGGCACTCCGTCCATACCGTGGATTCGCACGACCCGAAGGTCCGCACGCTCGTCGAGATCGGCGGCGAGGACGGCCGCGTGCTCGACCCGAGCGCATTCGACGTGGCCACTGACGGCTCCTTTGCGGTCGCCGACGCGCCGGGCGGGCGCGAGCGCGTGCAGGTGTTCGGCGCTGCCGGCATCCGCACCGGTGGGTTCACAAGGCCCGGCCGCACCGCCGCCCGCGTGGGCCTCGGGTCGCTGGTGTTGAGCGGCGTTGGCAGCCTCGTCTACACCGGCAGGTCCATCGTCCTCAGCGAGCCCGACACCGGCTGGCTGCTGACGGAGTTCACGACCCTGGGCGCGCCCGTCCGCAGCATGGGACAGCTGCGGCCGACCGGGCAGGAGGGCGACCGCGAGGTGCACCTCGCCCTCAACACCGGCCTGGCCCTGCCCGAGCCCTCCGGCGGCTTTTTCTTCATCTTCCTCGCCGGCGCGCCCGCGATCCGGAAATACAGCGCGAGCGGCGCGCTGCTCTTCGAGCGTGCGATTCAGGGCCGACAACTCGACGAGGTGCTGGCCGCGATGCCCCAGCGGTGGCCGCGCCGGGCGGTCGGCGATCGTGAAGTGCCGCTCGTGCCGCCTGTCGTCCGGACCGCGGCCGTCGATCCCGAGGGCCGGCTGTGGGTGTCGTTCGTCCTGCCCTACACCTATGTCTACGACGCCGAGGGGGAAAAGCTGCGAACCATCCAGTTCCGGGCCGCCGGCGTCATCGCCGCCACCAGCCTGGCGTTTCCAGGCGGCGGTCGCGTGCTCGTCACGCCCGGCTGCTACGAGTTCGCCTTCTGATTGATAAGATTGCCACTGCTCGGCTGATGAAGGCGCGGCTCGCGATATGGTCGGTGTTGCTGCTGACGGCGGGATGCGGCGATGGCGACTCGTCGTCCAACTCGCCCACCCGGCCAGACCCCGTTCCATCGGGTCCCGCGATCGCGTGTCCGGCCAACGTCGCGGCCTCCACGACCACGACCACGGCGCAGGTGGCCTATCCCTC
>DATLLC010000174.1:0-5634 GCA_035538015.1 Vicinamibacterales bacterium | reverse complement strand
TCATCGAACCAACGTCATTTGCCGCAGGCCCGGATTCAGGGACGACGTCGGGTTCGATGACGGGAACGCTGGTGCTCGGACGAGGGCGCCAGTAACGTCAGAAGGCACCAGCAAAACAGACACAGCGCACAATGCCGGACGCCGTCACCGCTCCGCGCGCGGCGGCGTCACTTCCGCAGTGGGCTTCGTCCCCTTCAGAATCCAGCGCTGCATCCGGCGGCCGTTGCCGGCCTCGCCGGTGTACATCCGGTTCTTCGAATCGATCGCGATCATGTGCGCGCGGATGAACTCGCCGGCCTGGCGTCCAGGCCTGCCGAAGCGGTCGAGAATCGCCAGGTCCTTGCGCCGGAGTATCCACACGCGCTGGTTCGTGCCGTCGATGAGATAGAGCAGGCTCTGCTCCGGATCGCGCGAGAACTGCAGGCTGAAGCCGCTCCCCGAACCGCCGGTCTCGGGACGGACGAACCGCTCCATCAGGTAATCGCCGTTCTGCCGGAACGCCTGGATACGGTTGCCGCGGCGGTCCGAAACGTAGATGAGGCCGTCCTTGGAGCCGACGAGGCCGTGCAGCGTGGAGTACTGCTGCGGCGGGCTTTCGGGCTTCACCGGATATGCGTACTTCTCCGTGTCGTCGGGACGCTTGCCGTACGCGCCCCAATGGCGCTTGTACTTGCCGGTGGCCGCGTCGTACACGACGACGCGCTTGTTGATGTAGCCGTCGGCGATGAACAGCTCGTTCGTCTTCGGCTCGACGTAGAAGTTGGCCGGACCGCCCAGGTGATCCGGATCGTTGCTGCCCTTGTTCACACCAGGCTCGCCGATCGTGAGCAGGTGCTTCCCCTCCTGCGTGAACTTCATCACGTGCATGCCGTTGCTCGTGCCCATCCACACGAAACCGTTGTGGTCGATGTAGATGCCGTGCTCCTGGTCGAACCAGGTGTAGCCCTCGCCGGGTCCGCCCCAGGCCCGCAGCAGCTTGCCCTCGGGGTTGAGTTCCAGCACCGGAGGCGCCGGGACGCAGCAATCGGCGATGGGCGGCTTCACGGCGGCGCCGATCTCCTGCGGCGTGAGGCTCGACGGCATGTGAATCACCCACAGGTGATCCCGATCGTCGACGAACAGCCCGCGGATGTCCCCCAGGATCCAGTCGTTCGGCAGGGTCGGCGGCCACGTCGGATCGACCTCGTAGATGGGCAGCCGGTCCGCCGTCGGCGATCCGGGCGCAGCCTTCGCGTTGGCTCCTTGCGCGGCTGCTACAACGGGCATGAGCAACCCGGCCGCCAGGCTCAATTTCGTCCGTGCATGTGTCATGACCCGGGGATTATCGCGCACACGGGCCAATGGCAGGCGGCGCGTCTGGTTTGTGGTACAGATGTGCCCGAGGCTGACACCGGCAGCAGACCCTGCCGCTCGGCGCGAGTTGTACCGGTCATGGCCCCGTGCGCTCCAGCGACGATGAAGACAAGAGTGCAAACACAAAGAGCGGGCTCAAGCGATCTGCATCGGCGCCTCGATGCCTGTGTCGGCGACTTGCGCGACGAGATGGTGGACTTCACCAGCGAGCTCATGGCGGTGGCATCGGAGAACCCGCCTGGGTCGGAGTACCCAGCCTGCCTGCGGCTCATCGAGTCGCGACTGCGCAACCTCGGACTGCCATGTGAGCGTGTGGCGTACCGGGCTGGCAAGAGGGAGCGAGACCAATCGGGTGCCGCGGTCCTGCTGAGCAGCGTTGGCTCGGGTCAGCAGACGCTCTACTTTTCTGGTCACTACGATGTGGTGCCCGTGACCGTACCGGGACAGTGCACGCCAGTGCTCCGCGGCAAGACGCTCTTCGGCCGCGGAAGCGCGGACATGAAGAGCGGCCTGGCCTCCATGCTGTACGCCGCGGTGGCGTTGCAGCGCCTTCGCGTGCCGCTAGACGGGCGGGTCGGGCTGGTGTTCGTGCCCGACGAGGAGACAGGCGGACGGCGCGGCTCCGGCTTCCTGGCCGCCACCAGGCGCCTGGGCGTGTACGGCATCGGGATGCTGACTCCGGAACCCACGAGCGGGGTGGTCTGGAATGCGAACCGCGGTGCGATCACGATGCGGATTACGGTACATGGACGCGAGGCGCACGTGGGGCTCATGCATCAGGGGCGGAACGCCTTCGAGGACGCGGTCCGCGTCGTGGCGGGCCTGCAGAAGCTGGCGCGGCGCGTGGGTCGGCGGCGGACGCAGTTCCGGGTGACGCCCGATGCGGCCCGCCGATCGCTGATGCTCATCGGCGGACGGGTCGAAGCGGGGTCGAACTTCAACGTCGTGCCCGGCCGGTGCGTGTTCACGTTGGACCGGCGCATGAACCCCGAGGAGGACTTCGACGCCGAGCGCGAAGCGCTGTTCGAGGTGTTCGCCGAGGCGCGCCGCGCCGGCGTGTCACTCGACGTGGAGACGTTCCAGGAGGGGCGGCCGTCCGGGGCATCGGAAACCACACTCCTCGGCCGCGCGCTCGGCGCCCATGTCCGCGAGGTCACCGGCCGAACGCCCAAGTTCGAGATGTGTCCGGGTCTCCTGGAGATCAGGTTCTACGCCGAACAGGGCATGCCCGCATACGCGTATGGCCCGGGCCTCCTCTCCGTCGCGCACGGGCCCAAGGAGTTCGTGCACACGGACCGCATCGTCGAGTGCGCGGCCATCTACGCGCGCACGGCCGCGACGGTGCTGAGGGCGCGGGCGTCCTGACCGAGCGATCGGCTTGTGGACGGCCCTATACCGCGTCGGCGTCGCTGACAATTCCGCGACGACAGGATGCGACTGCGTCCGATGCCTTCGATCGCGCAGACGGCTGTGTCGCCGGCGCGCATCCAGCGCGGCTCCGCCCGCTCGATGTTGGTGCCCGCGGGGCTGCCGCCAGGAGGTGATGTCCCCTGGTAAGCTCGTCGGTGACGAGCGGCGCCGCTCGCGCCTGCCGTCGACCTTGGCGCGTCGAAGCCGAACGACTTCCGACACTCGCACCCGGAGTCTTTTCCGCCTGGCGGCCCGACGGCAAGGAGCTGTACTACCTGAATCCGGCGGGCGCGATGATGGCGGCGTCGATCACCGTCACCGGGACCACGCTCGCACCGGGCGCGCCGGCGGTGCTCTTTCCCACGCGCGTCGCCGGCGGCGGCGTGGACAGGCAACAAGGGCGGCAGTACGACGTCGGCCCCGACGGACGGTTCCTGATCAACATCCTGGTTGACAGCGCCGTCGCGCCGATTACGCTGCTGATGAACTGGAAGCCCGAGGGGAAGGAGTAGTTCCACACGGAAAAAGGTCCCGATATGTCGCTAGCGTTGACCTATCCAGAACCGCGCCGAGGAGTATCCGGTCCAATGTCGCCCAGTTATGAGATGACGGCTTTTTCGCAGCGGCGACGAAATGTCGGCAGGTCTGAACGTCTGACAGCCGCGGAGGGACGCGATCAGACTTTGGCAATTCCTCAAGCGACGTGCAATGGCACGGCGATGGTCGCCACGGTGCCGCCGCCTTCCCGGTCTTCTAGCGTCACTGATCCCCCCTGCCGCTCCATAAGACGCTTGACGATGGCGAGGCCGAGCCCGGTGCCACTTGGCTTGGTGGTGTAAAACGGCTCGAACACACGCTCGCGGATCGCCGGAGGAATCCCAGGGCCGCGGTCGGCCACGGCGATCCGGCACCACCCCCCGGCAGCTTGAGTCGTGGCGAGGATGGGTTTCGGTCCGTTCGTGGCCTGGCACGCGTTGACCAGCAGGTTGACGATCGCCTCGTGGAGCATGTGTCGATCCGCAGAAACCGTCAGGTCGCTGGCATCGATCTCGATACGGTGGCGACTACCGGTCGCCGCCCTCGCGCTGATGGCGGCGTCAACCAGGAGCGCCTCGAGCGCGACACACTCAATCTGGGGAGGAGTCGTGCCGGCGTAGAGCAAGATGTCGTTCACCCGTTCGTTGAGCGCGTCGATTCGATTTAGCATGGCCTTGACAATGTGATGCTCCGGCCGATCGTCGGGCAGTCGCGGGCCAAGCACTTGTAGCGCACCCTTGAGTGCCGCTAGCGGGTTGCGCACTTCATGGGCCACCATGGCGGCGAGCTCGCCGAGCTTGGCGAGCGAGGCTTGCTCCAGCAGGCGCGCTTCGGCGCTCTTGCGCCGCGTGATGTCGCTCCGGATCGCCAGATACTGACACGGCTTGCCGCGCGCATCGAGCAAGGGCACGATGGTCGTGTCCACCCAGTACACGGAGCCGTCCTTGGCGCGGTTGCGAATCTCGCCGCGCCAGACCTGTCCCTGAGCGATCGTGCGCCACAGATCCCGCATGAAGTCCGGCGGGTGGTGGCGTGAGTTGACGATGCGGTGGTCCTGCCCGATCAGCTCGTTTCGAGCGTACTTCGAGATCTCACAGAACTTGTCGTTGACGTAGGTGATGACCCCGCGTTGATCGGTGATCACCACGATAGCCGCCTGGTCCAGCGCATACTTGAATTGCGCGAGCGCCTGGCTCGAAGGCTCACGACTGCCGCAGCGCTTCCCTCGCGCCTCCGTGGGAGCCGTCGCCCGGGTTTCGACAGGAGAAGGACGCGTCATAACCCTCTTCCTCAGATGTGGCGTTCGCCGCGATCGGACTATCGGATCTCCGAGGCCCGGCGACGCTCGATTACGCGCGCCCAGCGGCCGACAAGGCCGTTTCAGAGCCATGCTCTCGCCGCGACAAACCGCGGACGGTCAGCACAGGGCAAGGCGCCTGGCGGACCAGCCGCTCGGCGACGCTGCCGAGCAGCATGTGGGCGACGAATCCATGTCCGTGGCTGCCGACCACCAGCAAGTCGCCCTTCACCTCGCCGACGTAGTCCAGGATCTGCTGGACAGGTCGGCCGACACGACAGGCCGTCACCGTCGTGCTCGTACACTTGGCGGCGAGCCCATTGAGCTGCCGCTCGGCTTCGCTCACCCACTCATTCACCAGTTCGCTGATGTTCATGGCAAAGCCCTCCGCCGACCAGGGCTCCTGAAGAGGGTCCTGGACGACGTGGACAAGATGCAGCGTGGCACCGAGCCGCTTTGCGAGATCATCAGCCCCGCTCACGGCCAGCTCCGAGGCTGGGCTGAAATCGGTCGCACACACGATCCGCTGGTAGTTGATCATGACAGCCTCGTGGGGCAGGTGGTGATCGGTCCATCCGATCGCTCGAGGCGTCTGCAAGGATGGGGCCGCGAGCCGTGGGCTGGCATTGGCTCGGGTGAACGCGCTCCGTGCGGAAAAACTCCGCAGGAGCCGCGGAAATTCCCCCAGCATCCTACCTCGGTTGGCGGCCGCACGGCGCCGGGCAGGACCGCCGGATGCGGGCAATACGGGGTGCGCACGGCACAACCGGAATGGGGAGAATCGAATGACGAGCGGCCACGGCATCGAATTCGCAGAATGCCCGGCGTGGACTCTACCCTCCGGTCGGCGGAATGGGACGTCGTGCTCCGCGACGGTTCGACGGCGCACGTCAAGCTGTATCTCGAGAGCTTCGGCAACCCGCGGACGTTCGGCCGCCTGGCACGCCACGTCGGTAGGACCAAGCCCATCGTCGCGATCAAGGCAGGCCGATCGACGGCAGGCCGGCGCGCAGCGGGTTCACACACAGGCGCGATCG
>DATLLC010000173.1:0-35184 GCA_035538015.1 Vicinamibacterales bacterium | reverse complement strand
GCGCGAGCGGGGCAGGCCCCGGCGACCACGATCCTGCACTTCGACGCGCACGGCGACATGTACGACGCCTTCGAGGGCGATCGCTACTCGCATGCGTGCCCGTTCGCGCGCGTGATGGAAGAGGGACTGGCGGCTCGGCTGATCCAGGTCGGCGTGCGGGCCATGACAGCGCACTTGCGGGCACAGGCGACGCGATTCGGCGCGGAGGTATACGGGCCCAGGACCTGGCGAGACGCCCTCGGGGCGGTGTCTGGGGCGGCCGGCCCGATCTACATCTCGCTCGACATCGACGTGCTCGAGCCGATGCTGGCCCCGGGCGTCTCACACCCCGAGCCGGGAGGGCTGACGGTCCGGGAGGTCCTCGAGGTGCTCGCCGCCGTCCGCGCCCCCGTGGTCGGCGCCGACATCGTGGAGTACAACCCGCGCAACGACTTCCGCGACCTGACCGCGCACGTGGCGGCGAAGTTCGTCAAGGAACTGGTGGGTGTGTTCGGGTAAGCGAGAGCCGGCAACCGGCAGTCGGCAGCCGGCAACCGGGAGTCGTTAACCGGCAACCGGGAGTCGGCAACCGGCAACCGAGAGCCGGCAGTCGGCAACCGGGAGTCGGCAGCCGTTCCCGGTCTACCTCGCGACTCCGGCCGCGCGCAGTTGCCCGATTTCGTCGTCACTGAATCCGGCCGCGGCCAGCACTTCGTCGGTGTGCTCGCCCAGCATGGGGGCGCGACGCGTGGGGTCGAGCGGCGTGTCTGAAAGCTTGAGCGGCGTGCCGATGGCGCGGGAGTCGCCCAGGCGGGGATGGTGCACGGGCACGGACATCGCTCGCGCGACGGCCTGCGGATGGGCGAACGCCTCGGCGTAGTCGAGGATGGGGCCGCAGGGGACGGCGGCCTCGTCAAAGACGCGTGTCCACTCGGCGCGCGGGCGCGTGATGGTCACCGCCTCGATCAGATCAGCCAGGGCCGCACGGTTGGCGACACGGGCGGTCGCGGAGGCAAAGCGCTCGTCGGTCACCCATTCCGGGTGTCCCAGCGCGCCCGCCACCTTCGTGAACGTCCGATCGTTGGCCGCCCCGATGTTGATATGGCCGTCGAGGCAGCGGACGGCCTGATAGGGCGCCACCATCCGGTGTGCCGAGCCGAGCCGCGCGGGCACACCACGTCCCGAGAAATACTCCGTCGCTTCCCAGACCGACAGCGCCAGGCCGGCCTCGAACAGCGATGTGTCCACATGCTGGCCCCGGCCCGACGCCGTGCGCCAGTGCAGGGCGGCGAGAATGCCGGCCAGCGCGAACAGCCCCGCGCCGAGATCGGTGATCGGGATACCGGCCTTGGTTGGCGGCCCGTCGGGCTCGCCGGTCACGGACATGATGCCGCTCATGCCCTGCGCGACGAGGTCGAAGCCGCCGCGGCTGGCATCGGGTCCGGTCTGTCCGAAGCCGGAGATGGAGGCGTAGATGAGCCGTGGATTCTCGAGCGCCAGGGTGGGGTAGTCCAGGCCGAGGCGCTTCATCACGCCTGGACGGAAGTTCTCGATGAGGATGTCCGACTGACGTGCGAGGCGGAAGAAGACGTCGCGGCCGGCCTCCTGCGACAGATCGAGTACCACGCCGAGCTTGCCGCGATTGACGGCGCCGAACGCCGGGTTGTCACCGCCGCGGGCCCCGGCCATCGCGCGGGTCGAGTCGCCGTCGGGCGGCTCCACTTTGATCACCCGCGCGCCCATGTCGGACAGTAACATCGCGCAGTACGGCCCGGCCATCACCTGGGTCACGTCGAGCACCACTATGCCGTCGAGCGATTTTGCCTGGGACATCACGGGTTCTTCGGCCGTCCTGACCTTCACGCGTCCGGACGCCCGCAACGCGCTCACCTGGGACATGTACGACGCCCTCGACCGCGCCTGCGAGGCCGCGGACCAGGAAGATCGGATTCGCGTGCTTATCATACGCGGCTCGGGAGGCGCCTTTGCGGCCGGCACCGACATCGCGCAGTTCTCGTCGTTTGCGAGCGGCGCCGACGGTGTCGCCTACGAGCGGCGGCTGGACGCGCTGGTCGACCGGCTCGAGCGCGTGCGGGTGCCGACCATCGCCGAGGTCGACGGGCCGGCGGTTGGCGGAGGCTGCCTGATTGCTGCCGTCTGCGACCTCCGGATCTGTTCCGACCGTGCGCGCTTCGGCGTGCCGGTCGCGCGCACGCTGGGCAATTGTCTCTCGCTCGCCAACACGGCGCGGCTGGCGGATCTCGTCGGTACCGGCCGCGTGCGCGATCTGCTGCTCACGGGTCGGCTGGTGGACGCCGAAGAGGCGCTCGCGATCGGCCTGGCCACGAAGGTCGTATCCGTCGAGCAGCTCGAGGCCACCGTCCGCGCACTGGCCGGGGAACTGAGCACCCGCGCGACCAGCACGGTCGAGGCCACCAAGGAGATGATGATTCGCCTCCGCGCCCACCGCACGCCGCCAGGCGGCGCGGAGGACATCATCGAGCGGTGTTACGGGAGCGCCCAGTTCCGCGAGGGCGTGGCCGCCTTTCGGGAAGGCCGCAAGCCTGACTTCACTTAACACAAAGAAACCACGAAGACACCAAGGAAGCCACGAAGGGCACGAACCTCTTTTAGCTCTTCCGGAAAGGGCTTCGTGCCGGCCTTCGTGAGCTTCGTGTCTTCGTGGTCTCTTTAGAACAGCACCCAACAGATGACCGCGCCGATTACCGTCATCGACAGGCCCCAGGCGAGCAGCTGGTTGAATAGCTTCTTCGGATCGCCAGCTGGCAGCGCGGCGATGCACAGTGCCCCGATCGTCGAAAGCGGCGAGAGGTCCACGAGGTGGCCGCCTACCATCATCGCCGAGGCGATGCCGAGGGCGTCGCCTCCGCCGAGCCGCTCCACCAGGCCGGGCACGGTCGGCAGGAAGGCGGGCAGGACGACGCCGGACGTGCTGCTGTAGACCGAGACAACTCCCGTCACCAGCGCCACGACGAACGTCGCCGAGCCAGGCGTGGACACCCGCGCGAGCAGGTCCGAGAAGAGCGCCATTCCCTGCGTCTTCTCCAGCACGCCGATCAGCACCGTGACGCCGCTGACCATCAGCACCACGCCCCAGGGCATCTTCCTGATCGCCTCCTTCTCGTCGGCGGCGCCGACCAGTGAGAGCAGCGCCGCGCCGGCGAGCGCGGCCATGCCCACCTGCAGGTCCCAGCCGATGACGCCGGTGACGAGGGCCGCGAGGATGCCGAGGGTGAACCAATGCACCCGCGCGAAGGGCTCGAGGTGCACTGCCTTCGAGTCGTCGATCTGTTTCGAACCTTGCCGGAACAGCGCCAGGCCCCCGAAGAGGAAATAGGCAGCGAAGGTGACGGCGGTGTGGGCCACGAGGTTGTTGAGATAGGTCGCCAGCTCGTGCCCGTCCAGGTTGATGCGTTCCATGATGCCGTTGACGATCACGCCGGTCGGCGCGAACGGCGAGAGGGCGCCTGCCTGCGCGCCGTTGCCGACCATCAGTACCATGAGGAACGGGGGCACGCCGGCCTGGTGTCCGACCACCATGGCCATCGGCGCGAGGATCGCGGTGGTTGAGATGTTTCCCGGCCCGATGCTGGCCATCACCACCGCCACGATGAAGAACATCACCGGGATGAGCCCCGCGTTGCCGCGGCAGATGTGCACGGCGCGGGAGGCGACGCGCCCCAGCGTGCCGTTGGCCGCCGCCATGCCGAACAGCAAAGTCACGCCCGCCAGCGTGAGGAACAACTGAATCGGGAAGGTCCCGATCACGGTGTTGAGCGGGATGCCTCCGAGATAGACGCCGACCAGCCACGCCAGCGCCAGGGACACGACGCCGACGTTCACCTGCGTGAACATGCTGAGCGTGATCGCAATGGCCAGGGCGAGGAGCGAAATCCAGGCAAGACTCATGCGGGCGCCTTTTCCATCGAAGCGTGAATGAGGACGGCGGGGTGTCTGGCCTGCACGCCGGTGAAGTGTTGCACCTGGTGACGGCACGACGTCCCCGCGGCCGCGAGCACGGCGCCCTCGCCGAGGCGGCGCGCGGCCGGCAGGAGCTTCCGCTCCCCGATGGCCTGCGACACGTCGTAGTGATCGGCGGTATAGCCGAACGACCCCGCCATGCCGCAGCAGCCGGCGTCCAGATCGGTGACCGTCGCGCCCGGAATGCGACGAAGCAGCGCCGCGGCCGAGGCGGCCAGACCCATCGAGCGCTGATGGCAGTGGACGTGGAGGAGGATCTCGCGCGGGCCCGGCCCCAGGTTGAGGGCCGCGCGGCCGACGGCGAGCGCCGCCTCGAGGTGCTCCTCGAACAGCACCGCGCGCTCGGCGACCACGCGCGCCTTCTCGCGGAGCGATCCGGTCAGCAGATCCGGCGCATCCTCGCGCACCGCGGACAGGCAGCTCGGCTCGACGAAGATGATCGGCGCCCCCTGCGTGGCACGGGGGTAGAGTGCGGTGACGTTCCGGGCCGCGCGATCCCGCGCCTCCTGCAGCAACCCTTGCGAGATCAGCGGGCGGCCGCAGCAGACGTGCGGAGCGAGCGTCGGCCCCAGGCCGGCCGCCTCCAACACATCGAAAGCGGCCACACCGATTTCCGGCTCGACGTGTGAAGTGAAGGTATCCGCGAAGAGCACGGGCGCGCCGTCGGCCCGAGGTCCGAGGCGCGATGCCAGCCGGCGTCGCAGCGTGCGTCGAGTCCACGGTGGGGGCGTGCGCCGCCGGTCGAGCCCAATCGTCGCTTCGGCAAGACGCCGACCCAGCGCGCTGGCCGCGAGGCGGTTCACGATCGGCGCGAACCGGCTGCCCCAGCCCGCGATCTCGTCCACATAGCCGAACGCCCGCGCTTTCAGCGGGGTGCCGTGCTCGGCCCAGTAGCGCGCGAGGAACTCGCTCTTGTAGCGGCCGACGTCCACGTTCACCGGGCACTCGCTCTTGCAGGCGCGACACTCCAGGCACAGATCGAGCACACCGCGCACGGCATCCGCATCCAGGCCAGCCTCCTCCATGCCGCCGTTGAGGGCCAGGCGCAGAACGTTGGCCCGCCCCCGCGTCGAGTGCGCCTCGTCCCTCGTCGCCATGTACGACGGGCACATCGTCCCCTCGCGGGTCTTGCGGCAGGCGCCGACGCCGCTGCACATCTCGACCGCACGGCCGAAGCCGCCCTGGTCAGCGTAGTTGAAGTGAGTGGGCGGGTCGGGGGTGGCGTAGCCCGCGCCGAAGCGCAGGTGCGACGTGATCGGCGGCGTATCGACGATCCGGCCTGGATTGAAGAGCCCGTCGGGATCGAACGTGCGCTTGACCTTCCGGAACGACTCGTACAGCTTCGGCCCGAACATCCTCTCGTTGAACGCACCTCGCACGAGGCCGTCGCCATGCTCGCCGGAGAGGGCGCCGCCGAACTCCAGCACGAGGTCGGCCACCTCGGAGGCGATGCCCTCGAATGTCGCGATGCCGTCAGCGGTCTTCATGTTCACCACCGGCCGCACGTGCAGGCACCCGACCGAGGCGTGCGCGTAGACGCCGGCGCTCGTCCGATAGCGCTCGACGATCTGCAGGAACCGCGCGATGTAGTCGCGCAGCCGCTCGGGGTCGACCGCGGTGTCTTCGACGAAAGACACCGCCTTGCCATCGCCACGCGTGGCCATCGAGAGGCCGAGGGCGGCCTCGCGGAGACTCCACACCCTGGCCTGTGACGCCGTGTCCATCAGCGCTCGGGTGCGGCACGGAGCGCTGGCCTCCAGATCCCGCGCCAGCGCGTCGAGCCGTGGCGGCAGCTCATCGGCGTGGTCGGCATAGAACTCGATGCACAGGAGCGCCGAGCCGTTTCGGTCGACGATCGACCGCCGCATCGCATCGAGCGCGGCGTTGTCGCGCGTGTGGCTCAGGATGAAGTCGTCCATCACCTCCACCGCGGCTGGGCCGTGTCGCAGGATCAGCGGCGTCGCGCCGAGCGCGTCGAGCAGTTCGTCGAACTCCGCGGTCAGCAGGGCCTTGGCCCTCGGCAGCGGCACCAGTCCCACGGTGGCTTCGAGGACTAGGGCGAGCGTGCCCTCGGAGCCGACGATCAGCCGCGAGAGGTCCACGGGCGCCGACGGATCGACGAACGCGTCGAGGTTGTAGCCGCCGACGCGCCGGAGGATTTTCGGGAAGCGCCGATCGATCTCGGTCGCCAGCGCCTGCGCCAGAGGTGGAATCTCGCGGTAGGCGGCGCCCTCGATGCCATCGGTGGAGGTGGCCTGCGCCAGCGCCTCATGGGTTCTCGGCCCGAAGGTCGTGACACGGCCGTCGGCGAGCACCACCGTCAACTCGCGCACGTGATCGATGGTCTTGCCGTAGACCACCGACCGCGCCCCGCTCGAGTTGTTGGCGATCATGCCGCCGACCGTGGCACGGCTCGCCGAGGACACGTCCGGCGCGAAACGGAGGTCGTGCGCCTTCAGCGTGGCGTTGAGCTCGTCGAGCACCACGCCGGGCTGGACCCGCGCGGTGCGCCGGTCGGGATCGACGGCGAGGACCCGATTGAGGTACTTCGAGGTGTCGACGACCAGTCCCGCACCGATGGCCTGGCCGGCCTGCGATGTGCCGCCGCCACGCGCGGTGATGGGGACGCCGTGACGTGCCGCCACCTGCACGGTCTGGACGACGTCCTCAATCGCCCGCGGCACGACGACACCGATCGGCGCAATCTGGTAGACGCTGGCATCGGTGGCATAGAGCGCGCGGGAGGCCGCGTCGAACCGTACCTCGCCGTCAAGGGCGGAGGCAAGTTCACGCGCGAGCGCGTCAGACGACGAGGTGGCCAAGGCGAGGCGATTGTAATGCGGTTCTACTGCTGGAGCGTTTCGCGGACCTTCGCCAGAATCTCGTCGTCTGACGGAAAGCCGCGTGGGCTCTTCTGCGCCACGACGTGGTCCCCGACCCGGACCGAGAACTCACCGCGCGACCCTTCGACGACGTGAACGTCGACGCTGGTGCCTTCCTTGATGACCGCCGCCACACGGGCAGCGCGAGGATAGTAGTTTCAAACCTTGCAGTAGCGAATCTCGATGGTGTCCATGGTCGGCTCCTGGCGTCTGACTTCCCACTCCCGCTCTGATCTATTGGCTCTTTCCGCGCGCGGCAATCGGCCACACGCCTTCCACCCGATCGCCGCGCAGCGCATGAATCGCGTCGTAGAGGTTGACCGTCGGGTCACAGTGCGGCGGCACGAACTCGACGCGATCGCCAACCCGCAGGTCGCAGTCGGCGTTGGTGAGATCCAACCGGCCATGCTCGTCACCGGCCCACCCGTAGGTGACACCAGGCAGGTTAACGGGCACGGGAGTGAACGGACGGTCGGTGGCAAAGGCCTTGTAGCCCGCGTCGACGATCGCCACGCCAGGCCGGCGGGAAATCACGGTCGCGACGACCGTGAGCGCCTGCGCGAAATCGCGATACTCGCCGCCATCCGGACCGCCGATGCCAGCGTACTCGGCATCCATGAACGCGAAACTGCCGGGCTGAATCTCGGTGACCCCGTCGATCTCGGCATCGATCAGGTAGGTACCGGTCGAACCGCCCGACACGAGCGGGCAGTCGATGCCCTCTCGCTCGATCATGCGGCGCGTCTCCACCGCCTGCTTCAGGCTGGCGAGGGACCGGGTGCGGCGCGCCTCGAATGGCGTCGTGTGGGCCGCCGCCCCGTCGTAGGCCTGGATGCCCGCGAAGCGCACATCTGACTGCCGGCTGATGAATCGCGCGATGTCCAGGGCGGGCGCGCCCGGGCTGACACCGGTGCGGCCGAAGTACAGATCGATGGCCAGATTGAGCTCCACGCCGGCCCGGCCTGCTTCGCTCGCCAGCTCCCGAACGTTCTGCTCGGTTTCGACGACGAAGATGGTGTCCGGGGCCAGGCGGGCGAGGGCCGCCGCGCGCGCGATCTTCGCGGTGCCGACGACCACCGTGGTCACCAGCAGGCCTCGCAGGTCGTGCCCGGCGAAGACCTCGGCTTCGCTCAGCCTCGCCGTACAGGAACCGACCGCGCCGGCGGCCAGGAACCGGCGCGCCACGTCCGGGCACTTGTGGGTCTTGCCGTGCGGGCGAAAGGCCTTGCCACGCTCGCGGAGGTGGCCGGCCATTCGGGCGAGGTTCGCGTCGAAGCGATCGAGATCGAGGAGCAGCGCGGGGGTGGGCAGATCGTCGCGCATGCGCATTGGCTGTCATGGTAGCAGACGGACCGAGCACGAGGCGTGAACGGGGCCGTCTGGGCTACGATGGTCTCAGCCGTGCCGCGTCAACACTTCGCTCGCGTTGCGTCCATCGGCCGCACCTTGCCCGGCGCCGAGCTATCAACCGCCTATGGACAGCCGGCTTTGAAGGTCGGCGGCAAGATGTTCGTGTGCATCGCCTCCCACAAGTCGGCCGAACCCAACACCCTGGCCGCGAGGTTGGCCTTCGTTGAGCGGGACGCCCTGATCGAGGACGCGCCGGACACCTATTACCTGAAGGAGCATTACATTGGCTATCCGTGCGTCCTCGTTCGACTGTCGCGGATCGGTGACGAGGCGTTGCGGGATCTCGTCACCAGCGCCTACCGCTTCGTGAGTGCCACTCGGGCGAGGAAGTCGCCCGCGGACAAGCGCCTGAGAGCGCCCGGCCGGCCGCGGACGCGGTGACACAAGACCCCCGGGCGCTAAGTGTTGCGATTTGGACCCGCAGGTGCCGAGGCTCAGGCGCCCCGGTTGGGCGGAATCGGCGCGGGGGCGTGCTCGAACTTACGATACTTCCCGAGGATCGATCCGACGATGTAGACGATGGGGATGACGATGCGACGGGCCACGGCCGGCACCTCGACCATCGCGAACTCCGTCCGATAGCGCGTCGTGAGAAAAGCCGCGTCGAAGAGCCCTGGCCGTTTGCCGCCGTTCGCCTTCGTTGACGCGAACAGCGTGCCGAGAAAGAACTCGATGTTGTCGGGCGGACGGCACCACCCAGTCATGCGCAGCTCGCCACTGCCGGCGTTCCACCATTTGTGCGCCGTGCCGGCAGGCCAGACGACGAGCTCGCCCGGGCCGGCGAATTGCGGCGGCCCGCCGAGCACCTGGTATCCGAGCCGTCCGCTGACGACGCAGGCGCCCTCCTCCTGGAGGTAGTGCACGTGCATCGGGGGGCCGGCCCCAGGTTGAGCCATGCCGTCGACTTCCACACGCTCGCCATCAGGTCCAGACACGAGGCCCGTGAACGTGAGTTGTTCACCGTTGCCGTTGTCGATCGTGTAGGGGTAGGCCTTGTTCATTAGGATGCGCTGGTCGAACGTCCATGCTCTCGATCATGCAATCCTCGAAGATCGCGCCTTGCGTCCGTTTGGGCTAGTTTGTCACGACAAACGAGCCGATCGCCAGGCGACCCTCCGTTTGATCGTGCGGAGCGAACGCGATGGCCTTGACTTCGCTGACATCGATCGGCCGACCGGTCCTGGCGTCGGGCGGCTGAAAGTACGGGTTCGGGCGCATCTGATCGAACGGAATCCGAACCTGCTGCCACGCGCCTCCATTCAGCTCCGTCCATGTCGTGTATACGACACCATTCCGATCCAGGAACGAGACCGAGAGCCTGACGGCATGAGCAGGCTTGATCTGAAATGAAATCGCCTGCCCGGCGCTCCAGTCCTGGTGTTCGGCATCGCATTGCACGTCACGGCCGGCCGGGTTGCCGGAAGGTGCCGGGTACTCGACCAGCAGCACTGGCTCGTCCGGACCCGAAGGATCGCGACCGATGCTCAGGTGAACGTCCGGACTGGCTGAGCGAACGCCCGAGAGGCCGTCCTTGTAGGAGTGGATGACCATCACCGCAGTGACCTGGGTGCGGTCGCGCGGCCTGGCCGCGGGGGCAGGCTGAGCCGCGACGTTCGTGCCCGCCATCAGGCTGAACCCGAACGCGAGAAGCAAATATACGCTGTGGATGGCCATCTGTAGAGGCGTGCCCGCGGTCAGGTCAGCCACTCCTGATGATACGTCCTGATGTCCGCAGGGCCATTGAGCTCGACAGCGCTGTCGGTCGAGGACATTTCTGATCATCAATGATGGTTCTTCCGCACACGATAGTGCAGTTGGACCAGACCATCGTCGAACCGTTCGGTGGAGTGCAAGTCCAAGGGCACGTGGCGGTGACGCCGCGCTATTAGTGGAATGCCCTCCCCAATGAAGACCGGGGTCACACTGATGACGAACTCGTCGATTGCCTGCTCGTCGAGAAAGGAGGCGATGATCTCGCCGCCGCCCATCAACCAGATGTCCTTGCCAGGCTGCTCGCGAAGACGGCTCACAAACGGCCCAATCGCATCGCTCACGAACTCCACGCTCGAGGGGGCGTCCGCTGGGGACGGATGACGGGAGAAGACGATGTGTCGACTCTTTGAGTCGAACCTCGCCCCCATCCGCAAGCTCACCTCGTAGGTCTTCCGGCCAAGGATCTTCGTGTCGATCGACTTCATGAAGGCGTTCATGCCATAGAACCCTTCCGGCGCCGGGCGAGACGTCAGCCACTCGAGATCGCCGTCTGAACGCGCGATATAGCCGTCCGCGCTGGTCGCGATATGGACGATGATGTTTCGACGCTTCGTCATGAGTACCGATCTCCATTTGGCGGACGGACGCAGTCACCAACTGCCGTTCGGCCTGGCGCCGGCACCTTTGCTGAGGGATGTCACTGTCGCTCATCAGGATCGCTCGCACGCTTCCAACGAATGGTCCAACGAAGTTCCCGAGGTATTGGAACCGGCCGATCGAGATCGAACATGTGCTCGGACCAGCGTTGCAGAGGTGGAAGACATTCGGCTCGCACCTGTTCAGGAACGGCCCAGATGTAAGACAGTTCCCCATCAACCGGACGCCGGAGGAACTCTCGAAGCGTAATCGGCGGACCAGGACCCATCTCGAGCTGGCCTTCGCGGACAAGCCCCAGATCATCGAGCTCACAATCAACGTCGGTCTCGGAGCGAACGCCTGGGTGGAAGGGCGCGCGTAGGCCTACTTGTTCGCACAGCCTCCGACCCTCCTCGCGAATCTGCACCCATTCCTGGTCGACCTGTCCATTGCCCCATTCGTGCAAGAGGCAGCCCCCAATCGCGAGCACTCGGTGGGCATCACGCAGAATGGCACGCCAGTCCGGCGTCAGATAGAGGAGCCGAGCGATCACCACAGCATCGAACAGCCCGACCGGAAATGGAAGCCGCGCCCCTTCCGCGACCACGGACCACACCTTGTTGTCGCCCGTCTTTGCCCGCAGTTGCGCCAACATGCCACCAGCCGGCTCAACCGCCACGACGTTGCAGCTGCGACTCGCGAGTGGAATGGCCATCCTCCCGGTTCCCGCCCCGATGTCGAGAACACGCGCGCCAACCTGAGGCCCGGCGGCCATCCACAAGCGGCCCATCTCGTCGTCCGACATGATTGCGCCATGTCGACGATCGTAAACGCTCGCATTTGCCGAGAAGTCGACGCGTTCGCTCACAAGTGTGACTGCTGTGGACGTCCGACACCTACCGTGCGTACCAGTCCAACACTCGGAGAGCGCGCAATGTGACCCAACGATTCGGCGCTCCGACGGTGCCGGCCAATTCCTCGTGAAGGGTGTTGCGGTGTCGCACGTCGAGCAGCCAGCCCCCGGAGCCCTGGCTCCGCTCGAGCACCGTCGCGACGGCCTCGTCGACTCGTGCATCCGGCGGGACGCCGGCCGCGCGCAGATAGTCGAGCGCTCGGAGCACGTCATAGTGCCAGAGCGGCGGAAACGCGAACTGCGTCCACGTCGGCTCGATGATCTCACCGGTCGACAACCTTCGGAGCAGACGACGCTCGAGGAGATACTCCTGCGCGCGCCTCCGCGCGTCTGTCACCGCCGACGTGGCGCCGAACGCCTGCTCGAACGCGAGCAGGCCTTCGAGCACGCAGATCGTCGTGTGGAACGACGAGCGTACTGAGCCGCGTTCTGCCTCGCAGTTCCAGCCGCCGTCCACGAGCTGTTCGCTCAGCAGTCGATTGACGAGTCGATCGCTGGGCTCGCCGAAATAGGCGCCGAGCGCGACGACGCGCCCGTTGATGCAGGGCTCGACCTCACCCTCGAAGAAGGGCGAGTTTCCGAAGCCGGGTCCCCAGGTGACGTGGCTGCGAACGAGATCGATCGCGGTTCGCGCGCGCGCGCTCATCGGGTCGATCCCCAGGTCGCGCAGGAACAGCAGGGTGTAGAGGTTCGACCACCAGAACGGCGTGGTGACGCCATCGCCCCACTGGCCGTCGGGACGCTGTTGATCGAGCAGCAGCGGGCCCCATCCCTCCGACGCGACGCGCGCCCGCTCGGCGGCGACGATCTCCGCGGGCGTATCGGTGAGGTCGCGCATGACCTGCCAGCGGATCGACGGGTCGGTGTTGAGCAGCCAGGCGATGACGGGGTCGTTCGAGGATCGAGGGTGCGCGTCGCCGTGGGTGAGCGTCATTGGTTCGCGGCTCCTGCGTTCGGGCATGGGCTCGACGATTCGAAACGGTTGAGCCGCGCTGCCTCCTCTTATTGTGAAATGAACTCGCCGAAGATGTCGGGGATCAGCAAGCCAGCCGCCGCACCATGATCGTGCCTGGTCGGCCCGCATAAGTGGCGTCCTCGAGCGCGGACCAGTCGAGGCGCGTGTACAGACTTTGCTTGTCGAAAGTGAAGAGGTACAGACTCGGCATGCCCAACCGCCTGGCCTCGTCGGCCGCGCGGACACACAGCGCCGATCCGACTCCCTGGCGCCGGTGTTCCGGTGACACGAGCACGGTGGCTAGCCAAGGCGTCAGGTGACAGTGCGAGTCAATGTCGCACTCGACCAGGCAGGCCATGCCCACGACGCGATTGTCGATGAGCGCGACGAAGCCGGTCGGGATGGAGCCGCGCTGCGCCCTTGCGGTGAACTCTGCAATGCGGTCGGCCAGACTCAGGTGCGGCGTCAGGGCGAACCACTGGGCGTGATGCCATTGCGCCAGTGTCGGGATGGCATCGATGTGCTCGTCGAGGAATCCGATTCGAAGGTCCACGATGTTCAGTCTGCCGGCCCCATTGTCGCTCAGCCGCCTCTCGGCACATCATGCGGTCTGTTCGCTGAAGCACAAGACGTACCCGTCCGCGTCCTCGACATAGAAGTCGATACAAGCCCAGGGCCGTTTCCCAATTGGCTTGGTAATGCGCGCCCCGCGGGTCTGGAGCTCTTGATGCAACGCTTCCACACCGACAACAGCAACATAGGCATCCAGGTGCTCGTTCTGCCGGCGATGCAGGCGATCTTCGGCAAGCTTGGAAGCCTGCTTGAGGTGAATAACCAGCCCGTCTCGACTCACTCCTGCGTAGAACGAGTCGTATGTGAAATCCAGCGCGAAGCCTAGCCGGTCGCGGTAGTAGGCAATCGCAATCTCGAGGTCGTCGACCAGGAATTGGGGCGCAATGCCCGTGAGCCGAGCGGTCCCGCGATCCGCGGTGCTGGACATAAGAGTCTCAGGGCGCGCCCTTGCCGCCCGACGTTTGTGGTTCACCCGCAGGTATCCATTGTCGCGCGGCAGCCGGGTGCAGCTTGTCATTTCAGTCCCAGGACTCTGCCGCCAGCCAGCAGGCGAATCGCCTCCTTGAGACGCCTGAGTTTCGTGTCCTCGCGCTTGGCGGACTCAATCCAGGCGAGATAGCGTCTTCGTTGCGAGGGCGCCAGCGCCTCGAAGTGGCGCAAGGCTGCCGGGTGACTCCTCAGGGCTGCCTGGATGTACGCCGGAAGCGTTGAGGGCAGCGGAAGCCGCGGTGGCCGAGGACCATAACCGCGGTCGGTAGGGGGGCGTTCGATTCCTGGCGGTTTCAAGCGGCCTGCGGCTTTGAGCTCGGCGTAACGCTTCCGATTCACGGCCGACCATCGGCTGTCCGTTCGCCGCGGCGTGAACTTTATTACGTGGCGCCGGTCATCGAGGCGCTTGACGAGACTGTCCACCCAACCAAAGCACAGCGCCTCGTCACGCGCGTCCTTGTAGTCGATTGATCCAACGCCAGTATGTCGCTTGTGGAAGATCAGCCAGACGTCTGACTCTGAGACGTGGTGGTCGGTGAGCCAGTCCCGCCACTGTTCGAGCGTCCGCACGAGCAATGTCTTCATGGTTCCGCTGGGCTGCACCACGAGACCAGACCAACTCACATCGGCTATCCGAACCTATGTCGGGCCCTTGAGCAACGGCGTCTTCTTGTATTCCACCGGCGCCAGCACGACCGGATCCCGCAGCTGAGCGTCTGTCCGCCGGCGACCGACGAGGCGAACGTAGCCAAGGAACCTGCCCTGGTCGGTCTCCAGCGCTTGGATTTCGTCCCGGTTGCCGGGGGCGATCGCCCGGTGCCAGTCCAACCATCTCTGCCAACCGTCCGGCATCATGTCAGCCACTTCGATGTCCATGATGCCGCTTTGCTCCCAGTGCCGCCGCCACCACGTCGCGGAATGGAGGCACCACCCCTGGTCTTGCATCCCCCACGTACGAAGGTGCTCGGGAACGGCACCGCCTTCTATGTCCCGCGTCACGCCGGCTCCGGCAATTCCCACCAGGCCGCCTGGCTTCACGAACCGCGCGAGGTAGTCGAGGTAGAGGTCGTCCGTCCCTCCGCAGTAAGGGAACGCATCGATACAGACGATGGCATCGAAGAATTCCGCGGCGAACGGCAGCGACCGGGCGTCCGCGTGAATCGGAAACACACCGTCCTCGACCCTCGCATCCCGGACGCGCTGAAATCGTTCAGAGACGCTGTTCCACAAGTCGGCGGCCCAGACCTGCACGTCGAACTCGCGGCGCAGGAAGATGGATGATGCCCCGCGGCCACAGCCGAGGTCCAACACGCGCATGCCGGGCCGCAGGACCAGCGCTTCGGTCAACCACTCCGACAACCACAAGGAATTGGCCCCGCCGCTGACGCTGGCCATGATCCACGCCGGGTCATACGCCGACGAGCGTGGAAAGTTGGGGGACACGAACCGCTGGTCCATCGTCATTCTACTCAGCGCCGTCGGCCTGACGGCTCGGCCGTGACGGGTGTGTCGCTGTTCCAGATGTCCATGGCCAGCTTCCACGCCCCGGTCGGCTCTCGCCGATAGACATGAAGTCCCTTGCCAACGTCTTGAACCTCTGACCCACCATGAGTGGGACGAGCCGACGCCGCGTACTCGACCCGCTCGAACGCGGTATCTCCCGATACGTGGATCTGGGATGAGGTGAACGAGAACGTGAATCGAGTCTGCTCGAACAGCTGACTGAAGTAGCGCTCTACCGCTGACCGGCCACGCACGGATGGGTGATGTGGCGGCATCAGCACGCCATCATCGGACCACTCCGCCAGCACGCCAGCCAGATCGGCCGCATTGACCGCACTCAGCAGTCTGGCGGTCGTCCGCGCGACCGCGGCCCTCTCAGCGTTCGCCTCGCCCGCAGATCCGTCCTGGCTGTTTGCCACAACATTCTCCAGGGGTTCATTCCCCTTTGGGCGGTCTCGCGGCTGGGCTCCACGTCCATCAAGTCCCTCGTTGTTCGCCAACCGAGAACACCAACCAGTCCGGATCAGCGTACTGCGCGACCCGCGCCCCGAACACGTCTGTCGGCTCCTGAACGCATGGCACGGCGTGAGCCATCATCCGTCGGTGGAATTCATCGAGGTCTGGCACCTGGAAACCCGGACGGCAGAACCCTGGCCCGGTTCGTGAGACGAAGGGGATTGCGGACTGGCTCCAGCGGCGTCGTGAAGGGCGAGCGTCGCTCCGTCTGTCGCAAACTCCGTCCAGTGGGGAGACTCGAAGCGCAGTGGCAATCCGAGAACATCGCGGTAGAACCGAACGGCGCGTGTCATGTCGCTCACGAACACGATCGCGTAGTTGACTCGCATTCGCCTCTCTCCCTAACGGGTCCGCCTAGACAGTATGGCTGTGTGATTCCAGCGGTCGGAGCAAGAGACCTGCCTCACGTAGTAAGTCGTGGGTTGCGCGAAGCCGATGAGGGTGACGCGCCGAGCCACATACAACGGAGGCAGGCCATGGCGAAACGTAGCATGTTCGTGGGGATGGATGTCCACAAGGAATCGATCGACGTCTCGCTCGCCGAGGAAGGGCGAGACGGCGAGGTGCGGCGTTACGGGGTGATCCCCGGCGACCTGGAGGCCGTGGCCAAGGTAGTCCGAGCATTGCGTGCCCCGAACCGTCGGTTGCGGTTCGTGTACGAAGCCGGTCCGTGCGGGTTTGGGATCCACCGCTATCTCACCGGCCAGGGTGAGGACTGCGTCGTCGTCAATCCCTCGAGCATGCCGAAGCGGAGCGGCGATCGGATCAAGACCGATCGGCGCGATGGCGATGCCTTAGCGCGGTTGCATCGGGCCGGCGAACTCACCGCGATCTACATTCCGACACCGGATGATGAAGCTCTGCGCGACCTGGTGCGTGCCCGCGAAGACGCGGTCGGCCTGAGCACCCAGGCCAAGCACCGCTTGAAAGCGTTCTTGCTTCGTCAGGGTCGCCGCTATCCGGGACGCGCCGGATGGACGCGGCCGTATCGCCGCTGGTTGGCCGACCTCAGTTTCCCGCTCGCCCCCCAGCACAGCGCGTTGCAGGAGTACCGCGACACGATCGACGAAACCGAACGCCGCGTCGAGCGGATCACCGAGCAGCTCCGGCAGCTGACGCCCTCGTGGCGCTGGGCGCCGGTCGTGGATGCGCTCCAGGCCTTGCGCGGTGTGTCGTTCGTCACCGCGGTGGGCCTCGTCACCGAGGTCGGCGACATTCGCCGGTTCACGCATCCGCGCGAGCTCATGGCGTACCTCGGCTTGGTGCCCTCGGAGTACTCCAGCGGACCGAGTGTCAGACGAGGGGGCGTTACGAAGGCGGGTAATCCGCACGCGCGCCGCTTGCTGGCGGAAGCGGCGTGGGCGTATCAGGGAGTGCCCCGCCTTGGCCGGCAGATGCTCTATCGACAAGAAGCGCTGTCGCCGGCCGTACGTGACATTGCATGGAAAGCCCAGCTCCGCTTAACTGGCCGCTTCCGCCGCCTCGTGGCACGCGGCAAGGCCAAGCCGAAAGTGGCGACGGCGATTGCACGTGAGCTGACAGGATTCATCTGGGCGATCGCACGGGAGGTCCCCGCGCCGCCCGCGTAACCGATGCGGCGATCAGATCCGTCAGGCCGGCGGCATCGCGGCCAGGTGGAGAACCCTCGACGACGTTATGGACATCAGCACCATCGATACGTCCGCGCCTAGGGCGAGGCAGCTCCGCGACGAACCACAGTCTGGGCGGTACTCAACCCGCGGATATCAGCAGCGTCAACCGTCGCTAAAACGCGGTGCCGCCGACCAGACGGATCTGACGAACGAAGAGCACGGAAAGAAGCGTGCTGAAAAAGAGGACTCACAACCGTGAGACAGGGAGCGATCTGCCCGCTTGACAGAATCCAGCCATATCAACGGCTCGCGCTGAGCCGCGCGCCGCAGCGACAGAATAGCATCCGCCTGTTGGGCGCGACGGCTCCGGCGCGATGTTATACGGAGCCTGCATCACTGCCGGCGCGACGAGATGTAGATAGCCACAAGCTTCGCGCCGGGTTGAACTTGCGTCGTCGACCTCGCGCCAGGAGGGAAGATCCCCGTGTAGTCCAACCTGAATGTCAACCATGATGGCTGGCGTTCGAAGGTGATGAATTGTCGACTCTCTATTTCACTGACGACGACTTCGCGAACTGGCCCGAACACTCGGACCGCATCCACCACTGGTGTTCCAGGGCGGACGCCCTCAATCGTGTGGAATGTCTCGCTGAATGTATAGATCGTGATGATCTGACGCGACCAGTCGATGGGCGCATCCGGATCGTCTTCGTCGGCCCACAGCACCAAAGAGTCCCCTTGACCGAACCTGACCCTTACCAGGGCCGCTCCATCACCGTCAGATCCTCTCTCGAAGGACGCGGTTGGAAGCAGCTGACGCACAGCGTCCAAAGTCATGTTCAGGCGCACAGAACCCATCGACGACGGCGTGATCAATCGGCCATCTGACGGCTGCGATGCAGAAGCCGCCTGACGGGCTGCGATTGTCCAATCAAACGATTTCAGCCCAGGACGCAGGGCGGTGAGTGCACAGAAAAATGCTACGGGGACAGTTCCTACGACAGTGCGCAAGCCGGAAGAGTATAGAGCGAGCATGTCAAGGTCCGCCTCGCGTGACCTCCGTCGACCGCAGGAGTCGACGCCGCCGGATCGGTCAGTCCGTCCACTCCCGCGACCGCGCCACGGCCCGCCGCCAGCCGGCGTAGAGCCGCTCCCGCTCCGCCACCGCCATCGCGGGCCCGAACTCGCGGTCGAGCGCCCAGTTCCGGCGCACGTCGTCCAGCCCGCTCCAGTAGCCCACCGCCAGCCCCGCGAGATAGGCGGCGCCGAGCGCCGTCGTCTCCCCCACCACCGGTCGCCGCACCGACACGTTCAGCAGGTCGGCCTGGAACTGCAGCAGGTGCGCGTTGGCCGCGGCGCCGCCGTCCACCTTCAAGGTGGAGAGCGGCAGGTGCGATTCCTCCTGCATCACCTCGAGCACGTCCCGCGTCTGGTAGGCCATCGCGTCCACCGCCGCGCGCGCGATGTGCGCCATCTTCGTATTGCGCGTCAGCCCGACGATGACCCCACGAGCGCGGGGATCCCAGTAGGGAGCCCCGAGGCCGACGAAGGCCGGCACCAGGTAGACCCCGTCGGTGTCCGGCACCTCGGTCATCAGCTTCTCGACGTCCTTCGACGCCTCGATCGCGCCCAGCCCGTCGCGCAGCCACTGCACCGCCGCCCCCGCCACGAACACCGACCCCTCGAGCGCGTAGGTGGTCTCGCGCCCGATCCGCCACCCGATGGTGGTGACCAGGCCCTTCTGCGAAGGTACCGGCGTCGCGCCGGTGTTGAGCAGCATGAAGCAGCCGGTGCCGTAGGTATTCTTGGCCGTGCCCGGCTCGAAACACGCCTGTCCGAACAGCGCCGCCTGCTGGTCGCCGGCAATGCCCGCGATGGGCACCGCCTCGCCGAGCAGGTCCGGGAGCGTCTCGCCGTACACCTCGCTCGAGCCGCGCACCTCCGGCAGCATCGCCCGCGGCACGTCGAGCAGCCCCAGCAGCTCGTCGTCCCAGTCCTGCGCGTGGATGTTGAAGAGCAGCGTGCGGCTGGCGTTGCTCACGTCGGTGACGTGACACCGCCCGCCCGTCAGGCGCCAGAGCAGGAACGTATCGACGGTGCCGAACAGCACCTCGCCCCGCGCCGCTCGAACTCGCAAGCCGTCGAACGAGTCGAGCAGGTGTTTGATCTTGGTGCCGGAGAAATAGGCGTCGAGCACCAGGCCGGTCTTGCGCCGGAAGGTCTCCTCGTGTCCGTCGGCTTTCAGACGATCGCAGATCGGCGCGGTCACGCGGCTCTGCCAGACGATGGCGTTGGCGATGGGCTTACCGGTCGCCTTCTCCCAGAGGATGGTCGTCTCACGCTGATTGGTGACGCCGATGGCGGCCAGGTCGGAGGCCGCAATCCTCGCGCTGGTCAAGGCGATGCGTGCGGTCTGGAGCTGCGACGACCAGATGGCTTCCGGGTCGTGCTCCACATGCCCGGGGCCCGGGAACAGCTGCGGGAACTCCTGCTGTGCCATCGCCACGACTCGCCCCCCGCGATCGAAGACGATGCTGCGGCTGGATGTGGTGCCTTGGTCGAGGGCGAGGACGTAGCGGCTCACCGCTCCACTCCGCCCGCCGGCAGGAAACGCCCGAGGCACCCATCGTAGAACACCGCGCCGATGACGCCGCCGATCGTCGGGCCAACGATGGGGACCCACCACCAGCCGTTGCCCGCCGTGAAGACGGCACCACCCCAACCCGCCGCCGCGGTGAACAGGCGTGGCCCGAAATCCCGAGCCGGGTTGATCGCGTAGCCGGCGTTGAATCCGAACGCCACCCCGATGGCCACCACCAGAGCGCCAATCAGCGGCGGCAGCAGCCAGGCCGGCGGCCCATCCTTGCGTTGATCGCTGAGCGCGAGCACGCCAGCTATCAGCAACGCGGTGCCGACAATCTGATCGACCAACCCTCCGATGATGGACAGGAACGGCTGCGGATAGGTGGCGAAGATGCCCGCGGTGCCGGCAGGGCCCTGCACTTGACGAACGCCGCCATCGAAGGCCGCGAACGCCTCACGGTAGGTCAGGAACACCACCGCCGAGGCCACGAACGCCCCTGCGATCTGCGCCGCGATGTACGCAGGCACCTTCGGCCACGGGAAGCCACGACGCACGGCCATGGCCACGCTCACCGCTGGATTGAGGTGCGCGCCGGAGACGCTGGCCGCGGCATAGACGCCGAGCATCACCGCCAGGCCCCACCCGAGGTTGATGGCCAGGTACGACCCGTTGGCGTCTTCGCTGAGCACTCGCTGCGCCACCACGCCCACGCCGAACACAATCAGGATGAACGTGCCAAAAAACTCCGCCGCCGCTTCTCTCAGCATGGGCGGATTATGGATCAGCGTGCAGCCTTCAAGACGATGATGTGCTGCCAGGGCAGGACGTCGATCACCTTGTCGATGGCATAACCATCGGCAGAGAGCTCGTCGCGGACCTGCGCGAGGCTCATCTTGTGCTCCTCGCGGATGGGGACGCGCGGGTCCTCCTGGCGAAACTCGATCAGCACCAGGCGGCCCTCGGGCTTGAGCGCCTCGCGCAGCCGCCGGACGAACGCCTGCGGTGACGAAAGCTCGTGGTAGACGTCCACCATCAGCGCGAGATCGAGCGACCCGGACGGCAGCTTCGGATCGTCGATGGCCCCGAGCACCGGCACGATGTTCTGGAGCATCTCCTGCTTCGCCCGCCGCTGGATGAGCGAGAGCATGCCGAGCTGGATGTCGGTGGCATAGACGCGGCCTTCGGCGCCCACCTTGCGCGCCATGCGGACCGTGTAATACCCGGAGCCGGCGCCGATATCGGCCACCGTCATGCCGGTGCGGAGATCGAGCGCCTCGATGGCCCGCGACGGCTCTTCCTCAGCCTCCCGCTCCGGGCGTTCGAGCCAGCCCGCCCCGCCCACGCCCATCACCGGCGCGATGACCCGGCCGCTCACAGGGTGGCGTTCTTGCAGCGCGGCCGGCACCGCCGCCAGCATCGCCACCAATCCGATTGCGAATGCCGCTCTTCGCATTATGATCGTCGCTCCCGACGCAATGACGCTCCGCGCCCGCCCGGCGTCCCTCGCGGACGCGCCGGCCATCACCCGAATCTACAACGAAGGCATCGAGGACCGCCTCGGGACCTTCGAGACCCGGCTGCGCACCGACGACGACGTTCGGGGATGGTTCGATGGCCGTCACCCCATCGTCGTCGTGGAGGGCGGCCGGGAAGTGGTGGCGTTCGCCTCGACCTCGTCGTATCGGTCACGCCCCTGCTACGACGGCGTCGCGGAGTTCTCGGTCTACGTCGCCAGGAGCGCCCGCGGCCAGGGGGCGGGCCGTGTAGGGATGGACAGCCTCCTCGAAGCCGCCGCCGCCGCGGGCTTTTGGAAGCTCGTCTCGCGCGTCTTCGTAGAGAATGTCGCCAGCCGGCGCCTGCTGGCCGCGGTCGGCTTTCGGGAGGTCGGCACCTACCACAAGCATGGAAAGCTCGACGGATCCTGGCGCGACGTCGTCATCGTCGAACGCCTGATTCCGGAGAATATCGGCTGATGCTGTCGGCCATTCAAGGCTGGGCCTCCGGACTCGGCGGCGTGGGCCTGTTCATCATCGCTGCTCTCGACTCGTCGTTCCTGTCGTTCCCCCAGGTCAACGACCTGCTGATCATCTACCTCAGCACCAAGTACCCGCAACGCATGCCGTTCTACGCCAGCATGACCACGGCCGGGTCGTTGCTCGGGTGCTTCGTGCTCTATCTCGTGGCCCGCAAGGGTGGTGAGGTATTCCTCCGCAAGCGCTTCAGCGCCGCGCGCGTCGACCGGGGGATGGCGCTCTATCAGCGATTCGGCCTGCTGGCCGTCGTCGTGCCGTCGCTACTGCCGCCGCCGACGCCGTTCAAGATCTTCGTGCTGATGGCCGGCGCGGCCGCGGTTGCCCCCTGGCGCTTCGCGCTGGCGATCGTCATCGGACGCGGCATCCGCTACTTCGGCCAAGGGTACCTGGCGGTTCGCTACGGTGAGAGTGCGGCCGGGATCGTCAAGCAGCACGGCACCACGGTCGGGATCGCCCTGGCCATCCTCGCCCTGGTCGCCGGTGCCGCCTACTTCTGGTTTCGCCGCTCAGGGCTCCCAGCCGAGCCGCGCGGGTAGTTCGGCATAGTCGAACGGCCGGTAGTCATAGTAATCCCGCGCGAACTTGATGACGGCCCTTCGCAGCATCAGCGCCCTGCCCGTCCCCTCGAATCGCGACTCGGTGGGCAGCCAGGCGCCGTCGACCTGCTGACGGGAGAACCGCGCGGTCGATCCGCGATAGAGCTTCGCGATCATCCCCCACCCGAACGCCACGTCGTCGATCGCCTTCGCTTCGACGTTCATCACCTCATAGTCGAATTCGTGGATCCAGGCACGTCCGCTGAAGGCGCGGGCCACGCGGCCCTCGCGCGAGCGGGGCGAAACATTGGTGCGAGGGGTGAAAGTGACCACGATGGCCGGCTGGCCCTGCCAGGTGTCGCGGCCCACGATCTGGAAGTCGAACATGTCGACCGCCTCGCGCGCAAACGCCTCGTCCTTCGCTTTAGCGTCGGCAGCCTTGCGCAGGCGCAGCGCCCGCGACGATGTACCCTCGCGAGCCAGTCTGCGCTGCCAGGACGCAAGCCGGTCGCGATACTCGTGGTCCTGCTCCGCCATCTCCTCGGCGGAGATTGGGCGCCCGTCGCTCTCGATCAGCCTGCGGTAGGTCAGTTCCTCTTCCGGATGCGGGTAGACCTCGTAGACGTTGACCGGGCCAGTGCCAAAGCTCCGGCCGAAGGGGTTCAACCGCAGCTCCGTCGTCCGCTCGCGGAATGAGTAGCGCCTCTGGATGAGATCGTTGCTCGCGAGGTGTTTGCGGGCCTCCGCGAAAAAGGCGGCCTGGTCAGGCAGCGGCGACGGCGGTGGCAGCGACTGCGCCGCCACACCGGCCGTGATCGACAACAGCGCGGCAAGCAGGGGCCGCACGGGAGCCATGCGGGTATGATGGCGTACCCACCGCCTCATGGTCGATCCCCATCCCGAGCGCGTCGTTCACGTGCTCACCGTCCAGCAGGATGATCCCGATGTACGGGCCAGGCTCGAGCGTTACCGTGCCCTCCTGAGCGACGATGAGTGCGCCCGTGAGAACCGCTTCTACTTCGACGCGGACAAGGAGCGGTTCGTGATCGGCCGAGCGCTCGCGCGCCTGCAGCTCTCGCGCTTTCTGGGCGGCGACCCGCGATCCTGGCCGCTCGTGACGAATCGCTACGGGCGGCCGGAGCTAGCCTCGCCGGTTCCGCCGCCGATCGGGTTCAACGTATCGCACACCCAGGGGCTGGTTGCCTGCGCCACCGCGGCGACGACCGACATCGGCGTGGATGTCGAGTTCGTCCGGCGCCACCTCACCTACGACATCGCGGAGCGATTCTTTGCGCCGAGCGAGGTGGCCGATCTCCGCAAGCTGAGCGACGAGGATCAGGCGCGGGTGTTCTTCGACTACTGGACGTTGAAAGAGGCGTACATCAAGGCCAGGGGGATGGGGCTCGCCTTGCCCCTGGCGCACTTCGCGTTCTCGCTCGGTCCGCCGGCGGCGCCTACTATCCGCTTCGATCCGGAGATCGATGACGACGAGACGACCTGGCAGTTCGCGCAGAGCTGGCCGACCGATCAGCATCGGCTGGCGGTCGCGGTGCGCCGGCTGCCGGGGCAGGATCTCGACGTCCGCATCGAGGCGGTCGTGCCGGCGGTACCGGCGTGAAGCTGTGGGCGATTGCCGACCTCCACGTCGGCTTTGCGGAAAATCGTGAGGCAGTCGAAGCGACGCCGCCGCACCCCGATGACTGGCTGATCGTCGCCGGTGACGCCGGCGACACGCCGGCGCAGCTCGACATCGTGCTGCGGACGCTGACGCCGCGGTTTCGCCAGCTCGTCTGGGTGCCGGGCAATCACGATCTATGGACGCCCCGCGATCTGCCCGCCCAGCAGCGCGGCGTCGCGCATTACGAGCGCCTGGTCGCCCTCTGCCAGCGCTATGGCGTGCTGACGCCGGAGGACCCTTTTGCCGCGTGGCCCGGGGAAGGTCCGCGGCGTGCCATCGTGCCGCTGTTCCTCCTCTACGACTACTCCTTTGCGCCCGACGAGGTCGGGCCCGAGGGCGCGGTGCTGTGGGCCCGACAAGGCGGCCTGCGCTCGGCCGACGAGGAACTGCTGGACCCGCATCCGTACCCTACGCGCGGCGCCTGGTGCCAGGCCCGCGTCCACGCCGCGCAAGCCAGGCTCGCCGCCCTCCCCAGCGACGTCAGCTTGATTCTGGTCAACCACTTCCCGCTTCGTGCGGACCTGGCCGTGCTGCCGCGGATTCCTCGCTTCCGTGTGTGGTGCGGCACCCGGCTGACCGAGGACTGGCACCGCCGCTTCAACGTGGAGGTGGTGATCTACGGCCACTTGCACCTGCGCGCCTCACACACCATCGACGGCGTGCGCTTCGAAGAGGTCTCGCTCGGATACCCGCGGCAGTGGGACCAGAGACGCGGGATTGGACCCTATTTGAAGCGGATACTCTGAGAGCTCAACGCAAAGTTCGTTGGCTTCTGAAAGTTGTCTTCGTGCCGATCTTCGTGTCCTTCGCTCCTTCGTGGTCTCTTTGCGATCTATATCCGTCGCAGCCGCTCGGCGGCGGCCGAAAGCGTCGCGTCTTTCTTCGCAAAGCAGAAGCGCAGCACGGGCCCGCCGGTGTCCTTGTAGAGGAATGCCGACACGGGGATGGCGGCGACGCCGTGGGTCTTGAGGAGCCACTCGGCCATGGCCCGATCGCCGTCGCGCGAGATGGCCGAGTAATCCATCAACTGGAAGTACGTGCCCTCGCAGGCGAGCGGAGTGAAGCGTGAGCCCGCGGTGAGGCCGAGGAACTGGTCTCGCTTCCCCTGGTAGAACGCCGGCAGGTCGGCGGCGGCGAGGTCGCGGGCCACGAACTCCGCGAAGGCGAACTGCGACGGCGTGTGCACGGTGAAGGTGACGAACTGGTGTACCCGGATCACCTCGGTCATGAGCGGCGCCGGTGCCACGGCATAGCCCACCTTCCAGCCCGTGGTGTGGAACGTCTTGCCGAACGAGCTGATGACGATCGCGCGTGACCGCAGGTTCGGGTGACGCAGTATGCTCTCGTGCGACCGGCCGTCGAAGATGATGTGTTCGTACACCTCGTCGGAGACGATCAGCACCTGCGTCCCGTCGACGATCCGGGCAAGATGGGCCATGTCGTCAGCCGTCCACGCGATGCCGGTGGGATTGTGCGGCGTGTTCACCAGGATCAGCCGGGTCCGCGGCGTCATGGCACGGCGGACCTCGTCCCAGTCCACCCGATAGTCCGGGTAGCGCAGGCTGACGAAGACCGGCGTTCCGCCGCTCAAGCGGATGACCGGCACGTAGGAGTCGTAGCACGGCTCGAAGAGCAGCACCTCGTCGCCCGGGTGCACGAGCGCGGTCAAGGTGGCGTAGAGCCCGGCGGTGGCGCCCGAGGTGACCACCACCTCGGACGCGGGATCGACGCTGGCGCCGTAACAGGCCTTCACCTTGGCGGCAATCGCCTCGCGCAGCGTCATGACGCCGGGCATAGGCGCGTACTGGTTGTGCCCGGCCCGCATCGCGCGGGTTACCGCCTCGACCAGCGCCGGATCGCAGTCGAAGTCCGGGAAGCCCTGCGACAGGTTGATCGCGCCGTGCTCGTTGGCCAGGCGCGTCATCACGGAGAAGATGCTGGTCCCGATGTCAGGCAGCTTGGAGGCGACCGAGAGCGCGGCGTTCATCGGAAGACATTGTGTCATTTGTCGGTGGCACCGGCGCTGTTGAGGCGCTGTGCCTGCCTGCGGCTAGAATCCCCGGATGGCGTTCCTACTCCTAATGCTCCTCGCGGTCCAGACGGCGACGAACCCCGGCGGCTATGCACGGCCCGACCTCCTGGTCGAGACCGCCTGGCTGGCCTCGCACACGGCCGACGCCAACCTGCGGGTCGTCGACCTGCGCCCGCGCGGCTACGAAGAGGGGCATGTCCCCGGCGCGGTGTGGCTCGACAACAACTCGATCCGCAACCCCAAGGCCGCCCCTGACTTCCTGCCGACGCCGGCGGAGTTCGAGGCGCTGATGGCCAAGCTTGGCATCGGCCCGACAACGCGCGTGGTTGCCTATGACGAGCGCGGCGGCATCTACGCGGCCCGCCTGTGGTGGATCCTCAACTACTACGGACACACGAACGCCGCGCTGCTGAACGGCGGCTGGACCAAATGGAGCGCGGAGCAGCATGCGACTTCGACGGACAGGCCGACACCGGTGGCTCCAGCGCCGTTCACCGTAAAGGCCAGGATCGTCGGCCACGCCACGGCCAAGGACGTGGTCGCGGCGATGAACAAGCCGGGCGTGAAGCTGGTGGACGCGCGCACCCAGGGCGAGATCGACGGCAAGGACTTCCGCGGGATCAAGCGGGCGGGCTTCATCGAGTCGTCCGTGCCCGTCTACTGGGAAGACACGTTGGACAAGCCGCTGCTGACCTTCAAGTCCGCCGCGGGGATCACCCGGCTCTATCGCGACAAGGGCATCCAGCCGTCCGATGAAGTCATCACCTACTGCCAGGTCGGCATGCGCGCATCGCACGACCTGTTCACGCTGGCGCTGATCGGCCACGACCTGGGCAAGCTGCGCAACTACTACGGCGCATGGGAGGAGTGGGGGAACCGGGAGGACACGCCCATCAAGACGAAGCCTTGATGGCGGTCCTCCCGGGCTTGGACGATCGGGCCATTCGATTGCGCAAATTGAATGGTGCATTGCCGCAATCGCTGAATCACCCGATGAATCGCCAATCACCAATCATCAATCATCAATAGACAAGGACCTATAATCCCAGCGGAGGCCTTTAATGAACCGCCGTGTCTTCGCCCTCGCCCTGGCGCTCGTCGTCGCGTCCCTCTCACTGCAGGCCGGCTCTGCGCCGGCTCGTGCCCGCACCGGCATGGTCGTGTCGCAGAACGGGCTTGCCTCGGACGTCGGGTGGCAGGTGATCAGGGGCGGCGGCAACGCTGTCGACGCCGCCGTGGCGACGGCCTTCGCGCTGGCGGTCACGCATCCCACCGCGGGGAACATCGGCGGCGGCGGGTTCCTCCTCTACCGCGCGGCGAACGGGGAGGCGACCTCCTATGATTTCCGCGAGGCGGCGCCGGCCGGGGCCAACGCGGAGATGTGGCTGAAGGACGGCAAGTACGACTTCGACCTGCACCACAACAGCCATCGCTCGGTCGGTGTGCCCGGCACGGTGGCGGGCCTCCACCTGGCGTGGAAGGAACAGGGCTCGAAGCCGTGGAAGGACCTGATCGCCCCTGCCGTCACCCTGGCCCGCGACGGTTTCGAGGTGAGCCATGGTCTCGCCCGCTCGCTGGCCTCGGTGATCGAGGATCCCAACGCCTTCCCGAAGTATCCGGCGTCGATGGCGCAGTTCTCGAAGAACGGCAAGCCGTACGAGCCCGGCGACATCCTGAAGCAGCCCGACCTGGCCCGAACGCTGGAGCGCATCGCCGACCAGGGCCCGGCCGGGTTCTACGAGGGCGAAACCGCCGCGCTGGTCGAGAAGGAGATGAAAGCCCACGGCGGCCTGATCACGCGCGACGACCTCAAGAAGTACCAGGCCAAGAAGCGCGCTGTCATCAAGGGCACCTATCGCGGCTACGAGCTGATCGGGATGGCGCCGCCAAGCTCGGGCGGCATCGCGGTGGTCACCTCGCTCAACATTCTCGAAGGATACGATCTGAAGGCGAACGGCTACGGCTCGGCAAAGAACATCCACCTGATCGCCGAGTCGATGCGCCGCGCGTTTGCGGACCGGGCCCAGTATCTGGGAGACCCGGACTTCGTCACCAATATGCCGGTGGCCCGGCTGATCTCGAAGGAGTACGGCGAAACGCTCCGGAAGACGATCAACCCGAACAAGGCCTCGATGTCGTCGCCGACCTCGTTCACCTGGCCCACCGAGTCGCAGGAGACGACCCATTTCTCTGTGGTGGACGCCAAGCGTAACACCGTGGCCATGACCTATACCCTCGAGTACAGCTACGGCTCCCGCATCGTCGTACCGGGCGCCGGGTTCCTGCTGAACAACGAGATGGGCGACTTCAACGCGGGACCGGGCCTGACCGACGACCAGGGGCTGATCGGCACGCCGCCGAACCTTGCGCAGGTGGGCAAGCGGATGCTGTCCAGTATGTCGCCGACGATCGTGGTCAAGGACGGCCAGGTGTTCATGGTGACCGGCACGCCCGGCAGCCGCTCGATCATCAACACCGTGATCATGACGCTGTTGAACGTGATCGACTTCGGCATGAACGCCCAGGAAGCCGTGGACGCGGGTCGCATCCATCACCAGTGGCTGCCCGATCGACTGTCAGTGGAGCGCTTCGGCTTTTCCGCCGACACGATCGCCTCGCTCAAGGCCATGGGCCACGACGTGCGCGAAACCGGCGCCCAGGGCGCGGCCGAAGTGATCGTGTTCAACCAGAAGGACAACATGCTCGAGGGCGGCGTGGACCGGCGGGCGCCGGATGGCGGAGCGGCGGGAAGGTAGGGGCTTAGGGTGCCTAAGGGTGCTTAAAGGGTGCTTTGGGTGCCTGGGTGCCTCCTCGTGGGGCTTAGGGTGCCTAGAGGTGCCTAAAGTGCCTAGAGGTGCTTAAAGTGCCTAGGGGTGCTTAGGGCACCTCCGAGGTGGGCGCGGTTTGCGGGCGGGGTTCGGTGCAGGACGATCGGGGGTGGCTTCCAGGTAACGAATCAACCCGTTCGCGGCCTTGATGGAACGCCGGGCGAGGTGCTCGCCGTGCCGAAACTCTTCGTCAGTCATCAGCCGGAGATCGTGGGCATCGATGAAATGGTTGAGGACCTCCGCTTCCGAGCCTTTGGCGATACGCACGAATTGAGCGAACTCCTTGTGCCGGTAGCGCGCGAATCCTTCGGCGATGTTGCGCGGCGCTGACCGGGCCGAGTCACTCAGCTGGTCGCAGTATTGGAAACGCCGGCGCACCTCGGGCTTTCCCAGCAGCGCGTCCGCTGCAAGTTTCAACTCGCGCGCCAGTTGCCATGCCGCAAGCTCCCTGAAGTCCCTAACACCAGCCATGTCGGTGCCCGGTGCAACCCGCTGGCCGCCCCTCGCTGCCGGGATTTCGGCCTGTTTGTCGAGGACGGCAACACTCGATGTGGCCGTCGCTGCAACCAGATGATCGCGCGGAGCTTGCAGTTCCTGCGACCACGTCGGCACCTCACGCACCTTAGGCACCCTACGCACCTTAGGCACCCTACGCACCCTTGGCACCCTTGGCACCCTTGGCACCCTTGGCACCCTTGGCACCCCAGGCACCCTTGGCACCCCAGGCACCCTAGGCACCTCGAACGGGCGATATACTCCGCCCCGGAGGTCTCGCCCGTGACCCGATCGCATCGCTGGGTTGCCGTCGCCGCGTCAGTTCTTGCGCTGTCGGCACTTCTGTGGGCGCAGGCGTCCCCGCCCTCCAAGAAACTGCTGTTCCTCACCTACGCCGGTCTCTACAAGCACACCAGCCTCGGCCCGGCCGAGAAGGCCGTGACCGAGATCGGCAAGACTGGCGGGTTCGCGGTGACGACTGTAGAGGGCTACAAGCAGGAGGCCGCCCAAATCGACCTCCGCTTCCTGACGCCGGAATACCTGGCCGGCTTCGACGGCCTGATGCTGATGACCAACGGTAACCTGCCGCTGACCGACGCCCAGCGTGCGAACCTGCTCGAGTTCGTCCGCGGTGGGAAGGCGCTGATCGGTGTCCACTGCGCCGCGCTGACGCTGTACGACTACCCGGCCTTCGGCGACATGCTGGGCGGGTATTTCCGGCGCTCGATCAAACAGAACGCGATTGGGGTGCTGAAGGTGGAGGACACCGCGCACCCGGCGACCCGGATGCTCGGCGGCAGCTGGCCGGTGGTGGACGAGTTCTATCACTTCGGCACCGCGCCCTGGGATGCCAGCCGGCCGAAGGAGAACGTCGACGTACTCTTCGGCAACCGCATCCCAATGGGATTCTCGCGCGACCGGGTGCACGTGCTGCTGAGCCTCGATACCGAGAAGACCGACATCGCCGATCTGCCTGACGTCGTTCGCGGCGGCGATTACCCGCAGGCCTGGTCGCGCAGCTACGGTCAGGGCCGGACGTTCTACACGTCGCTCGGCCACCGCGACGACATCTGGAGCAACGATCCGGTATTCCGCGCCCACCTGCGCGGCGGGATTCGCTGGGCGCTCGGGCTGGAGCAGTGACGATGGGGCGCGTGGTCTTCGGGCTGACGGGGCTGCTGAGCGTCGCCCTTGCCATCGCACCGACGGCACTTCGCGGTGCGAGCAGCCAGGCCACGCTGCCCACGCCGGGGTTTCACCATCTGCACCTGAACTCGCTCAACCCCGAGGCGGCCATCGCGTTCTACATCGACCACTTCCCCGCTACGTCGCGCGCGATGTTCGCGGGCCAGCCGGCGCTTCGCTCGCCCAACGACGTCTGGATCCTGTTCACGAAGGTCGAAGCGCCCCCGGCCACACAGCCGCCCACGGCGTTCTGGCACTTCGGGTGGCACGTGACCGACGTGCGCCAGCGTCTCGACGCCTTCCGGCGCCGGGCTGCCACGCTGCTGCCGCTCTACACCGGCGACACGCCGAGAACGGTATTCGTCAGCAGCGACACCTGGCCGGGGTCGGGCGGCGTGCTGGGGCTCACGAGAGCGGGCATCGCGGACGCCAAGGCCAAAGGCGTCCAAGCAGCCGGCGGCGCCGGATTCGCCTACCTCCGTGGACCTGACGATGCGCTGATCGAATACCAAGGGAACATGCCGGCCGAACGCTTCAATCACGTGCACATGTTCCAGGACCAGCCGTACTGCGCGCAGCTGTGGTACCAGACCCGGCTCAACGTGCCAGCTGTCGCGCGGCCTGGACAGGCTGTCCGGACCGAGGAGACCTGCCGGGTGGAGCGCGGGGCCGACAAGACTTTCCCCGCGCTGGACTGGGACGGGATGTATCGCACGCCCTCCGTGACCAGTACGGCATTCGGAGATGTCTCGCTGTTCTGGTACATGAACCAGGGCGATCGACCGGCCGCCGCCACGCGTGGCCACCTGATGGATCACATCGCCCTCAGCGTCGCCGACCTGGACGGATGGATCGCGAAGCTGCGCGCCGCGCAGGTGACGTTCCTGGAGCCGCCCTACCGCCTCGGGGACTTCAGAGCGGTGATGATCGAAGGCCCGAGCCGGGAGGCGATCGAGTTGGTGGAAATCAGATAGGTCTCCGGGTCTTGAGGTCTTGAGGTCCCATCGGGATACGATGTGTCTCCGGATGCCGGTCACCAACGATCCCCTCCGCGTTCTGAGCGAAGAGGTCGCCACGGCAATCGCCGCGGGGGGACCGATGGTGGCGCTCGAAACCACCGTGATTACTCACGGCCTGCCGCCCCCCTCCGGTGTCGATACTGCAAGGGTGCTCGAGGACGACGTTCGCCGCGCTGGCGCCACACCGGTGACGATCGGCATTCTCGACGGCGCGATCCGTCTCGGCATGACGCGCGTCGAGTTGGAGCGGCTGGCCACCGCTCCGCGCGTGTCGAAGGTGAATCCCGGCAACCTCGCCGTCGTGCTCGCGTCCCGCCAGCCCGGCTCGACGACCGTGGCCGCGACGATGTTCGCCGCGCATGCCAGCGGGATCCGCGTCTTCGCGACCGGCGGCATTGGCGGCGTGCATCGCGGCGATGCCGGCGACGTGTCAGCGGATCTCACCGCGCTGTCGCGTCTCCCAATCGCCGTCGTCTCGGCCGGCGCCAAGGCCATCCTCGACCTGCCTCGTACGGTGGAGATGCTCGAAACCCTTGGCGTGCCGGTGCTCGGGCTTCGCACCGACGATTTCCCGGCATTCTACAGGCGCTCGTCCGGGTTGCCCGTCGATGGCCGTTTCGAATCGATGGCCGGCCTTGCGGAAGCCGTGTGGATGCACTTCGCGTTGGCTTCGACGACGGCGGTGCTCGTCGCCAATCCCATTCCGGAGACCGACGAACTGCCGCGTGAGATCTACGAGTCCGCACTCTGCGACGCGCTTGCCGGCGCGGAGGCACAGAGGCTGCGCGGCCGCGCGGTCACGCCGTTCCTGCTCGACCGACTGCACGCGCTCACCGGCGGCGCGAGCGTCAAGGCCAACGTCGCGCTGCTTCGGCACAACGCCCGGGTCGCGGGCGAGCTCGCGGTGGCGCTGCACGCGATCGAGCATCAGAACGATCCTCGATAGTCGCGGTAAGGGGTCTGGAGGTCTGGAGGCCCTGCCTTTCCATCCGCCGCGCGACCACTGGTGTTAGCTCTTGTTCACGTATTCGAAGCCGAAGCGGCCTTTTACGCACAGATTCCCGTGCGTTACCTCGCTCTCGAGCGGCGAGGTCACCTTCACGATTCGCTGATCCTGGACGTGGACGCTGAGCGTGCAGCCCACGCCGCAGTACGGGCAGGTGGTATCGGTGACGGTCTGCGTCTCCGGCCGCCATTCTCCTGCCTTCCTGAGCTCGTACTCGTGCGACGGCATCAACGCGCCGGTGGGGCACACCGCGATGCAGTTGCCGCAGTAGACGCAAGCAGACTCGGGCAGCGTCACGTTGAATTCCGTAGAAATGTGCGCGTCGAACCCGCGGCCGGCCACCGCGATCGCGAATGTGTGCTGCGCGTCGGTCCCGCAGGCCTCGACGCATTTGTAGCAGAGCACGCACTTGGAATAGTCGCGCATGTAGAGCTCGTTGTCGATCTTGGGCGCCTGATGGACCGTGGCCACAGATGGCGCCGCTGTAGGGATGACGCGGCCGAAACGCTCGGGGTCGGCGCCGTACTCGCGCATCATCGGTGCGAGCGTCGGCGCGGTGGACAGGTCCACGGACGAGGCGAGCAGCTCGAGGACGAGCTTGCGCGACAGGTCCACACGCGGCGAGCGCGTGCGAACCACCATGTTTGGCTCAATCCGGCGCGAGCAGGCGGGGGCGAGGACGCGCGCCCCTTCCACCTCGACCACGCAGACGCGGCACGCGTTGACCGGGGTGAGCGTCTCGAGGAAGCAGAGCGTCGGCACATCGACGCCGGCGTCACGACAGGCGTCCAGAATGGTGGAACCCGCGGCCGCCTCGATCGCCCGGCCGTCGATGGTGCTCGAGACCACGGGTGGCTCCGGGCGCGGCGGCGCGACCGGTAGCGCGTCAGATGGCGGCGGCAGCCGGAACCAGATGGGTTCGGGGTTCATGATCGGACGTGCTCCCGGAGAAGGCCCAGTTTCAACGCGGATTCGATGGCCGTCGACGCCGTCTGGCCGAGGCCGCAGATCGAGGCGTCACGCATCGCGGTAGAGAGCTCGAAGAAGACGGCCACGGACGGCGCAGACGACGGAGCCGCCCCGCCTGACGCGGATACTGGAGACAAGACAGCCGAAGATGGCGCAGAAATCAGAGCGGGCAGGAGCTCCTGCTGCCGCACGGTCCCGACCCGGCACGGCACGCACTGGCCGCACGACTCGTCGCGGAAGAACGCGGCCATGCGCTGCAGGGCATCGCCGACGTCAGCTGTCTCGTCGAAGACCATGACGACACCGGACCCGAGCGTCGTGCCCGCCTCGCGTGCGGCTTCGAAGGTGAGGGGCATGTCCAGGTGGTCCTCGGTGACGAAGCTGCCCGCCGCACCGCCAAGCAGCACGGCCTTGATCGCGCGTCCGGCCGTCACACCGCCGGCCAGCGCGATCACCTGCCGTAACGTGGTCCCGAACGGCACCTCGTAGAGTCCCGGGCGCTCCACGTGCCCCGACAGGCAGAACAGCCGCGTCCCCGTCGACCCGGCCGTGCCCGTACGTGCCCAGCTCTCGCCACCTTCGAGGAGAATGTCGAGCACGTTGACGAGCGTTTCGACGTTGTTGGCCACCGTCGGCTTGTTGAAGACGCCGACCTCGGCCGGAAACGGGGGCTTCGACCGCGGCTCGCCGCGCTTGCCCTCGATCGAGTTGAAGAGCGCCGTCTCCTCGCCGCAGATGTATGCGCCTCCCCCGCGCCTGATCTCGACGTCGAAGGCCGAACCCGAGCCCATCACGTCCGGACCGAGCAGGCCGGCCTCGCGCGCGGCGCGAATCGCGTTCGCCATCCGCGCCTCGCAGAGGGGGTACTCGCCGCGGATGTAGATGAAGCCGTGGGTGCTGGCGGTTGCGAGCCCGCAGATCGTCATCGCCTCGACCACCGCGAAGGGATCGCTGGCCATCAACTCCCGATCCTTGAACGTGCCCGGCTCGCTCTCGTCCGCGTTGCAGACGACGTAGTGCGGCATGGCCGGCTGCCGACGGACGGCATCCCACTTGCGACCCGTGGGGAACGCCGCGCCGCCGCGGCCGAGGAGCCCGGACGCTGTGACTTCCTGGATCACGCGCTCGGGGCCCAGGGCGATGGCGCGCTCGAGCGCGCGATAACCGCCAGAGGCGCGGTAGCTCTCCAGGCTGGTCGGATCGGCCTTGCCGATCCGTGCGAGCAACCGGGGCGGACCGACGTGCCCGATCGTGGCGGGAAGGGATGGGGCGCTTCCATGGTTCAGGGCATCGACCAGCGAGGACACACTCGGGACGGGCGCCACGACGAACCGCTCGGCCGCTCCGCCAGCGCGCGTGATCAGGGCTGCCGATCCGGCATCGCATTGACCAAGGCAGGGCGACCGTTGCCAGCCGATCGCGGTGTCCGCACCTACCCGCGCGGTTCCGGTGACGTGCTCGTCATCCGAGGACCGCGCTCCGCCGCCATCGTGCGGGGCGGCAGGGTGACCGCCGGACAGGGGCGGCCCCAGTCGCGACTCGAGGTCCGCGCAAAGCGTCTCGGCGCCTCGCAGCCGACACGCGATGTCATCGCAGACATGGGCCACGATCGCCGGCCTCGTGCTAGATTGACCCGAGGGCCAGGTGGACTTACAT
>DATLLC010000172.1:0-6354 GCA_035538015.1 Vicinamibacterales bacterium | reverse complement strand
CGTCGAGGATATAGAGCACCCGATCGCCGCTCTGCGAGGACAGATGTGCCGCGATCTTGATGCGCTGCGCTTCGCCGCCGGACAACGTCGTCGCGGGCTGCCCCAGCCGCAGATAGCTCAGGCCGATCTCGTCGAGGACCTGCAGGCGCCGCAGCACCTTGGGCGAGCTGCTGAAGAAGGTCAGGGCCTCGCGGACCGTCATGTCGAGCACCTGGTCGACGCTGCGGCCGCGGTACTTCACCTCGAGAACCTGCGGCTTGAAGCGTTTGCCCTCGCACTGCTCGCACGGCACGAAGACGTCGGCGAGGAACTGCATCTCGACCTTCACCTCCCCTTCACCCTGGCACGCCTCGCAGCGGCCGCCGGGTACGTTGAAGGAGAAGTGACTCGCGGTCAGGCCGCGCGCCTTCGCGTCCTTGGTCGCGGCGAACAGTTCACGGATCGGATCGAAGGCCTTGAGGTAGGTCACCGGATTCGATCGTGGCGTGCGTCCGATCGGCGTCTGATCGACGAGCACCGCGTCGGTCACGAACTCGTGGCCCTCGAGGCGGTCGTGCGCGCCCACCTTCCGGTCCCAGTCCCCCTTAGCGCGCTTGAGGGCGGCGTAGAGCACGTCGTGCACCAGCGTGGACTTGCCCGACCCGCTCACCCCAGTGATGCAGGTGAGCGTATTCAGCGGGAGCTCGACGCTCACGCCCTTGAGGTTGTGCTCGCGCGCGCCAATCAAGCGGATGCGCTGCGGGATGCCCTTGCGGCGCGTCGCCGGCACCTGGATAGAGAGTTCCCCCCGCCAGTATTTTGCGGTCAACGAGCGCGGCTCCTGGGTCAAGCCCTCGAGCGAGCCGGCGTACACCACGCGGCCGCCGTGTTCGCCTGCACCCAAACCCATGTCCACCAGGTAGTCGGCGACGGCTATCATGTCGGCGTCGTGCTCGACGACCAGCACGGTGTTGCCCTGATCGCGCAGCTGGCGCAGGATGGCAATCAGCCGCTGGTTGTCGCGCGTGTGCAGGCCGATCGATGGCTCATCGAGGACGTATAACGTCCCGACCAGGGCCGATCCCAGCGACGTCGCCAGGTTGATGCGCTGCGCTTCCCCACCGGACAGCGTCGACGACAGCCGGTCGAGCGTGAGGTACTCGAGGCCAACGTCGCGCAAGAAGCCCAGGCGCCGCCGGATCTCGGTCAGCACCTTGTCGACAATCGCGGCGTCCTTCTCCGACAGCTTCAGGGCATCGAAGAAGCGCTGGGCGTCCCGCACGGTGAGGGCCGAGACCTTGTCGATGGTCAGGTCGCCCACCCGCACGTCGCGGGCTTCGCGCCGGAGGCGGGTGCCGCCGCATTCGGGGCACGTGAGATAGCCGCGATAGCGGCTGAGGAACACCCGGACGTGGACCTTGTATTTCTTGCGCTCGAGCCACTGGAAGAAGCCACGGATGCCCTCGTAGTCCGCGCCATCGCCGTCGACGACCAGCGTGCGTTCCTCGGCCGTCAGATCCCGCCACGGCGCGTCGAGCCGCACGCCACGCTGCTTGGCCATCCGCTTCAACGACGCCAGGCTCGAGCGGTAGTGTGGCTTCGTCCACGGCTCGATCGCGCCCTGGTTGATCGACAGCGCCGGATCTGGCACCACCAGATCCAAGTCCAGCTCGATCACGTTACCGAACCCGTGGCATGTCGGACAGGCGCCGAACGGGTTGTTGAACGAGAACAGTCGCGGCTGGGGATCCTCGTAGGTGATGCCGCAGGTGCGGCACTCGAAGCGCTCCGAGAACTCGTGGCGCCGGCCCGGTGCTCCCTCGGTCGTCACCTCCACGGCCCACGCGGCGCCGCCGCCCTCCTGGTAGGAGATCTCGATCGAGTCGGTCAACCGCGAGCGGAGGTCACCTTCGATGCGCAGCCGATCGACGACCACGCCGATGCTGGTGCGGCTCTTGAGGGCGTCCGCCGGAAGGTCGTCCAGGGACACGGCCTGCCCGTCGAGCAGCAGACGCCCGAATCCCTTCCGGCGCAGTGCATCCAACTCGGAGCTGGTTGCTGATGGTGCCGCGGATGGCACAGAGACCGCCGCCGCCGATGACACCGACGCCGCAGATGCAAAAGGAAGTTCCTCCTCCTCCGGCTCGGCCGCATCGTCTGGCGGGGCGTTCTTGAGATCGACGAGTGGCAGCTCGTAGCCAATCAGCAGGCGCGTGCCTTCGGGCAGCCGCAGCAGGCGATCGGCCACCACCTCGGCGGTCTCGCGAATCACTTCCTGGCCGCACTGCCGGCAGATGGTCTTGCCCACGCGGGCGAACAGCAGCCGCATGTAGTCGTGAATCTCGGTGACGGTGCCCACGGTGGAGCGCGGGTTGCGGATCGAGTTCTTCTGACGGATGGCGATGGATGGGCAGATGTGGTCGATGCCGTCCACATCCGGCTTCTCCATCCGTTCCAGGAACTGGCGGGCGTAGGCGGAGAGCGACTCGACGTAGCGGCGCTGGCCTTCGGCGTAAATCGTGTCGAAGGCGAGCGACGACTTGCCCGAGCCGCTGACGCCGGTGATGACGATGAGCTTGCCGGTGGGTAAGGAGACGGTGACGTTCTTGAGGTTGTGCGTGCGGGCGCCGCGCACCACGATGTTCGAGCGATCGGAGGAGACAGGCGGCATTAGAAGGTCGAGACCCAAGGGCGCGGCTTCTAGCGACGCCCCCAAACACTCGATGGTACTCTGCCCCACGGTTGCGTTCAAGCAAGAGCGGTTGCCGGGTCGTTCGCCAGCGGTGACGCCTGCCTCTGCCCGTCCTGGGCGACAGGCGCGCGGGCGCGACCGCCTCGTGCCGCGGCCGACGGCTCGGACGGGCGGGTCACGCTCCTGGCCGGGACGTGCAAAACAGAGCGCACAAAAGAGCCGTGCGCCCTCGGACCGTCCCCCGCCGCGTGACGGACCACCGAATCCGGTCCTGAACGTCAGATGCGGCAGGGGCGACCGCCTCGTGCCGGCGACCGTTCGGACGGGCGGTCACGCTCCTGGCCGGGATGTGCAGAACAGAGCGCACAAACGACCCGTGCGCCCGCTGACCGTGACGGGCTACGAAGTCGCCCGTCCTCAACGGTCACCGCCATAAGGTGGTCGTCCCTGCCGCCCCTACCCGGACCTGTCCGCACCCGCCAGCACCAGTTCGCACCCGCCCGCACCCGTCCGCACCTGTCCCTACTGTGCTAAACTCTCTGCTTCCTGCCGGCCGGCGTAGCTCAGTTGGTAGAGCAGCTGATTCGTAATCAGCAGGTCGTCGGTTCAAGTCCGACTGCCGGCTCCAGTTTCCTAGCAAATCACGCGATTGGGCCGCCCCGAAATCCTGAGCGGCTGCGGCCGTCCAACACCCGTCCAACACTCGGCGGTCTAGCTGAGCCGATACGGTAGAGTTGCCCGCGCCAGTCACCGTTAGACCCGAGGACCGCAGTGTTCCGCGCCTCTTCCATCGGCAAAAAAGGACGACTCCACATGAAGGACATCGTCGCGTTCGTCGTGATTCTGAGCGTTTGCAGTCCGGCGGTGAATGCCACCGATCAAGTGCCGGGTCTAGTCGGTGCCGGGGCTCTGATGACCTCGAGGGGTGGGGATCAGCAGCGAAGCTGATGCTGTTTGGCGGCGGCGATCGAGATCAATTCCTCGGCTGCCTGACATGCGACGCCATCACCAGCGATAGCGTCTGCAACAACCTGGGCCGGCATGGCAACAGTTTGAGCGCGACCAGCATCTGGAATCCGCTGGGGCAATACGGCAATCAACTGTCTCGACTGAGCCCGTGGAACGTTATCTCCTAACGCGCCCGCGATCGTTGACGGGGATGGCAAGTTTTACGGTTTCTTCACTGTGAACCCGACTTTCAGACAGAGAACCCAGATTAGCCTGTTCTTCAAGTTGCTGGACTTCGTTGGTCAGCGCGGCGACCCGGAGGATGGCAGAAAGATCTTCTGCCAATGACGGGCGACGAAGCCATCGGGCCACACTGTTATGTGACCGTCCACAGATCCTGCCGATCTGCCGTAATGAACGTCCACGGCTGCGCAGGAGAGTGAAGTCTAGGGGCGTCGCCAGCACCCACGGACTAGTCCATTGCGCCTCGAGTCAGGAATGGCGCCGAGTGGTTCAGCCCCCTGCCCCGCCGGTGTCCTCGGAACGCCTGCGTCCAGAACGCCGATGCCGGCGTGAGACCCCCTGGGAGAATCGGTCCCACGAAGCGGCGTCAGCGGTCATCAATTCGACGAACGCTGTTAACCTTTGCTATCCAGCGCCGAACCGTCTGGTGAGTTGGAAGGCGCCTCGCATCCCCGCAAGTACCACTCACGAAATCGCTGACCGCGACGCGATGAGCGCAACAAGCGCGAGGTGTGGGCGCGGCGCCGTTATGGCGACCGTTCGCAAAACAGCCCGGCGTCGTCGGTCGTGGTGTCCTCCCATGTGTGCTGGCATCGGCAACAGACGTAGCGGACCGTACGTTGCCCGTCGTACAGGGTGACGGTTCGAGGCTGGCCGTCACCTTTTTGGCACGACGGGCACGCGGGCGCGAACGCGGTCTGGCGAGCGGGTTCGTGATCCATGTGTCCCCCTGCTGGGATGAAGGATGTACGGAGTCACGCCGAGGCGCCACTGTAGCACGTCAATCTTGGCCTCGCATCGCCGCCTGCACGGTTTCAGAAAGCCGTGTCTGTCACCCATCCGAGCCTCTCGAAGTCCAGGCGGGTGCCCTCAGCCATCAGGCCCAGATCGCGGCTGTCCTCATGGTCCCGATAGAGCCTGGACCACGCGATGTCCTCGCCGACCAGCACGACCAACTCGCGGCCGTGCGGGTGCTGACGAACGGTGGCGCGCGCGGTCCTGGTGTCCTTGAGGACGACCCAGAGCGTGATCTGTGGTGGCGGCGCAACGGGACCTGACGGTCTAAAACCGATGCTCACAACCGTCGCCTCCACCACCACGCGGCGGCGGCCAACGTTGTCAGCGTGACAACTAGGCCCCAGAGCGCTAGCCCGGCGTCTCGTTCCTATGCCTCGCACCACTTGGAGCGCCGCGAGACCAGATTTCGACGGGCAATCTCGCGGCGCCTCTCCCCGCACGGAGGACGTGATGTCACGCCGGGCTTGCGTCCACAGCCCCCACCCGTCAGGAACACGCGCCCATCTCGTTGCTGCGCCTGACCATCAGGTCGCACGCCAGCGATTCCGCTAAGGGCGTGCAGCGATTTCACGTCAGGACATGCAGCCTAGGGAAATAAAGTTCTATCAATTACTTTTGTATACTGTTATATTCTTTACTGCTCTATCGTTATGTCGGACGTACCACTGTTCGGGCCGTCGGAATTGTTTGCGCTCTGTCCCTCCTGCCGCCGAGAAGGTGAACTCCGCGCCGCGCGCTCAAATGGGCGACAGACGACCCTCGCCTACTGGTGTGGTGGATGTCAGCGATCGTGGGACGTGACCGGCGCCGTGGACGGCATCGGCACCAACGGGGCGCAATCGCTCGACGCCGGGCCGGCCGCTCATTCGCCGCCCTCGCGGTCAAGGGCTGCCAAGTAGCTCGCCAAGTCGGTGATGTTGCGCGGGGTGCGCTGGAGTCCTATGGTCGTTGACAGGCGATGCAGGCGATCGAGTGCCGTGAACAACGTGTGGAGCGCCTTCTGCGCCCGCGTCCCTGTCAACGAAGCGCCGCAAGTCGTTGATCGCCGTCTCCGCCACCATGTCGGTCCCTACAGCGCGCACCAGAGGCGCCATGACTGACGCGGGGATGTTTTGTTCGCCGCCCCGGGCGTAGGGTCGGCAAATTGAGCATCGGCGGCCCGCGCACCGGACCGCCCAGCCCGCCTGAAGAGGTGCTGTGGCGAATGACGAAGGGGCCGCGTGTGGCGACGGCCACGCTGAAGACGTGGGACCACGGGTACGAAGTCGTGGTCCGCGTCGATGGCGAACTGATCCTCAACCACGTGCACCGACGCCACGCCCTCAACGCCCTGCGGGCACAGGTCGCCGAGCACAAGCAAGCGTTCATGGGCAGGGGCTGGCAGGAGTAGATCGAGCGGGCCGCCACGCAGGAGAACGGCCACGCCCGTTCGGCGGCGGAATGCCCTACGAACCGTCACCGCACCGTCAGACGACAAACGGCGCAATTCGTGTGGCCAGTTGCGAGCGGACTTGAAATCGCGGTGGCCTCGGCGCGGATTTGCGTCACAACTCGCGGGAAACCTCCTGCCCCCGAGGCAAGGGCACACTAGTACCCCGTCGCAGGGATCTTGATCGATTGGAGCGGCGGTAGCTGTTCGGGCGCAACGAGCAAGGTGATACTTCGGGCCTGCCCAGGTTGGCGCTGAATGAGCC
>DATLLC010000171.1:0-4156 GCA_035538015.1 Vicinamibacterales bacterium | reverse complement strand
CAGAATACGCGTCTCGCCGATACGACGCCTGACTGATTCGCCTGGTCAGCTCCGGGTGGCCTTCACCGCATGGTCTGTCCAACTCAAGACGCGGTTGCAATTGAGCGACTTGCCGAAACCATTTGTGACGTGGTTCCAACTGACGATGTTCTGGTCCGCCTAATGCGTCCTGAATGACGCCGCAGCGCAGAGCGAGGTAGTGTCCCGTCAAGTGGTGGAAATCGGTTCGCACCATCCGTGAGCGGAGTGGCGTGGACGCTGCCGCGGCCGTGGACGGAAGAGCACCGTCCACCGCCGCTTGGAAATCCCACAATACGGGTTTCCCACGAGCGTCCACACCGGTCGTCGTCTATGCAATCGCCGCCAGGATCTCCTGCGCCGTACTCGACAGCGCTGGCGGGGTTGGTTGTTGCATCGACTCCGCGCTGAAGTAGCGACGCTCAGCCACCGCCCATTCGTCGTCCTGTTCCAGCAGAATTGCGCCGACGAGTCGAATCACGGCCGCCGGGTTCGGGAAGATTCCGACGACGTTGGAGCGGCGCTTGATCTCCTTGTTGAGCCGCTCGAGCGGGTTCGTGCTGTGCAGCTGCCGTTGATGCTCGAGCGGCAGATGGCGATACGCCAGGATGTCCTCGGCGGCATCCTCCAGCAGTCGGGCAGTCTGTGCGAAACGCGGGCGCAAGCCGTCGGCGACCTTGCGCAGCTGCGCCATCGCCGACGCGTGGTCCGGCTGCGCGAAGATCGTCCGCACGATCGCGGCGATGGCCTCGCGGGCGCCGTGCGGCACGGTCGCGAGCAGGTTGCGCATGAAGTGGACGCGGCATCGCTGCCACGTCGTCCCGCTCAGGACGGTGCTGATGGCCTGCTTCAGGCCTTCGTGCGCGTCGGAGATCACGAGGCGCACGCCCTTCAGGCCGCGCTTCACGAGGCTCCGCAGAAACGCGGTCCAGAAGGCGCGATCCTCGGATGGGCCGACCTCGACGCCGAGCACCTGCCGATCCCCGTCGGTCGTGACACCGACGGCGACGACCGTGGCCTGGCTGATCACGCGGCCGTCCACCCGCACCTTGTGGTACGTCGCATCGACCCACAGATAGCGATGCTCGCCGGTCAGGGGACGCGTCCGGAACGCCGCGACGACCGTGTCGAGCTCGCCGCAGATGCGGGACACTTCGGACTTCGCGATCCCATCCAGTCCGAGCGCCTTCATTAGGTCATCGACCTTGCGCGTCGACACGCCGTGGACGTAGGCTTCCTGCACGACCGCCAAGAGCGCGTGCTCGGCGCGCCGGCGCGGCTGCAGCAACGACGGGAAGTAGGTCCCCGCCCGCAGCTTCGGAATCGCCAGTTCGATGGTGCCCATCCGCGTGTCCCACGTCCGCGTCCGGTAGCCGTTGCGGTAGGTCGTGCGCTGGCCGGTGCGCTCGTGGCGCTCCGCGCCAATCAACCCGGCGACCTCGGTCTCCATCAGCGCCTGCGACAAGACGCGGATGCCCTCCCGCAGCACGTCGCCGTCCTGCTCCTCGAGGAGCTTGCCTACGAACGCATTCAGATCCATTCTGGCCTTGGCCATCGTCATCCACCCTCCGTGTGTGCTCTTCTGCCCGAAGAACTCACGGAACGATGTGCGATGGCCGTTTCGCCTGTCTACTGCCGGCCGCCTACTGAATTTCCACCAAGAGCTGGGACTCTAACCGCCAGGAAATCACCGTGCGTCAGGGCAGGGCCGCAAGGGACCGCAAGACCCCGCTGCCCTCGACGCTGACGACCGACCTGCGCGCCCATCTGGAGACGGTGAAGCGCCAGTACGACGCCGACCTCGGGTGCGGGCTCGGACGCGTGGCGCTGCCTGACGGGCTCGACGTGAAGTATCCGAACGCCGGCCGATCCTGGCCCTGGCAGTTCGCCTTTCCGGCCGCGCGCTCTGCCGCGATCCGCGCTGGGGCCCGCCCAGCCGCTTCCATCTGCACGAGTCCGTCATCCAGCGTGCCGTCGCCGAGGCCGTGCACGCTGCCGGCATCCCCAAGCGGGCCAGCTGCCACACCCTGCGCCACTCGTTCGCGACGCACCTGCTCGAGGACGGCTACGATATCCGCACCGAGGAACTGCCCGGACACGCTGACGTGAGCACGGCGATGATCTATAGGCACGTGCTGAATCGTGGGTGGCTGGGCGTGAGGAGTCCCGCGGACCGTCTGTAGGGCGAGCCGCAGGTGCGGCGGTCCCGTCGCGGCGATCGAGTCCACGAACACCATCAGCCGCGTCCCGCCTCGATTTCGGCCAGCATCTGATCGATTTCGCCGGTGGGCGCGCCGAGCTCCCGACAGGCGGCTCAACGGATCTGCAGCGCCCGCAGGCTCGGCCAGCGCCCGTGCGAGCGCCTCCCGCACCCAGCCCCCCTTCGACTGTCGGCGCCGGAGCGCCGCCTTGCGAATCCGGCGGTCCAACGCCTCCGGAATCACGACCTGCAGCCGCGTACTCATATACTCTTACTACCGCACTCATAGTTTGCAGTCCGCCGCGCGAATCGCAGTGCGCGCGGGCACGACCGCTGGCCGCCGCCGGCCCGACCTCAGGGTTCCCCTGGCGCGGTGAGTCATAATGGGGGGATATCTCCCGGGACACCCTTGATACAGAGCAACATCCGGAACTTCTCGATCATCGCCCACATCGACCACGGCAAGTCGACGCTCGCCGACCGCTTCCTCGAAATCACCGGCGCCCTCCAGGCCCGCGAGATGGAAGCGCAGGTGCTAGACAGCATGGACCTGGAGCGCGAGCGCGGCATCACGATCAAGGCGCACCCGGTCCGCTTGTCCTACAAGGCCGACGATGGGCTGACCTATGTGCTCAATCTGATCGACACGCCGGGGCACGTGGACTTCGGGTACGAGGTGACGCGATCGCTGGCCGCGTGCGAGGGCGCGCTGCTGCTCGTGGACGCCTCGCAGGGCGTCGAGGCGCAGACGCTGGCCAACGCCTACCTCGCGGTCGACGACAGCCTCGAGATCATCCCGGTCATCAACAAGATCGACCTGCCCAGCGCGCAGCCCGAGGAGGCGCGCCGCCAGATCGAGGAGATCATCGGGCTCGATGGCTCGACTGCCATCCTCGCCAGCGCCAAGGAAGGCCGCGGCGTCAAGGACATCCTCGAGGCCATCGTCCAGCGCCTGCCGCCGCCTGAGGGTGATCCCGACGCGCCGCTCAAGGCGCTGATCTTCGACTCCTGGTACGACGCGTATCGCGGCGTCGTGATCGTCGTCCGCGTGCTCGAAGGGACCATCCGCACCGGCACCAAGGTGTTGCTGATGAACACCGCCCAGGACCACGAGGTCGAGCAGTTGGGCGTGTTCACGCCCAAGCCCGTGGTCGTGGACGCGCTCGGGCCGGGCGAGGTCGGCTTCGTCGCCTGCGGCATCAAGCGCGTCCTCGACGCCCAGATCGGCGACACCGTCACCGAGACCGCGCGGCCGACGCCCGCACCCTTCCCCGGCTTCAAGGAGCTGAAGCCGATGGTGTTCGCCGGGCTCTACCCGGTGGAAAGCCATGAGTACTCGGAGCTGCGCGAGGCGTTGGAGAAGCTGCGCCTGAACGACTCGGCGTTCTTCTTCGAGCCCGAGACGTCGGTGGCGCTCGGCTTCGGGTTCCGTTGCGGCTTCCTCGGGCTGCTGCACATGGAGATCGTGCAGGAGCGGCTGGAGCGGGAGTTCAACCTCAGCCTCATCACCACGGTGCCGACGGTGGAGTATCACGTCTACCGCACCGACAGCGAGATGCTGCTGCTGGAGAACCCCAGCAACCTGCCCGACCCCGCCAGCATCGACCGGATCGAAGAGCCCTACGTCAAGGCCCGGATCATGGCCCCGGCCGATTACATCGGCGGGATCATGAAGCTGGGCCAGGAGCGGCGCGGGGTCTACAACGGGATGCACTACATCGACACGACCCGGGTGGAGTTCGACTTCGAGTTCCCCCTGGGTGAGATCGTGCTCGATTTCTACGACAAGCTCAAGTCGCTGAGCCGGGGGTACGCTTCGCTCGACTACGAGATGGCGGGCTACCGGGAATCGGACCTGGTCAAGCTCGACATGCTGATCAACGGCGACCCGATCGACGCCTTCAGCGTGATCATCCACCGCGACAAGGCCCAGGAGTA
>DATLLC010000170.1:0-24410 GCA_035538015.1 Vicinamibacterales bacterium | reverse complement strand
CCCGAAGTCGAGGGGCGTAACGTGTCGCTCAAGAAGTGCGGCGCCGGAAGTCTCCTACGTCGAAGGCTCCTGCCACCGTCGACGAGCGTCGCATCGCGAATCAGGTCGCCAATCGATTCGTTCGCGGACCCGATGAGGCCGGGAACCATCCTCGACGACGCGGGTGCGGGTGCTGCCGCGCACTGGAGAACGCGCGCACGTCGCCTTTCTTCACCGCTAAGTAGCACACGGATCCGCGAGACCGGCATCGGGCGGTAGAACTCCGCATGGCGCAGGGCTGGCCGCAGGCCCAACCTGGCCCGGGCTATCGGCATCCAGCGCGCGTCGTCCCTGGCCCGCGCGTTACGAGCATCCGCCTACCGCGCTTTGCAGATCTTGGAGTAGAGTTCCACTTTAGTGGAACGATGACACTGTCCTCTGGCCACCCTGATGAGCCGGCACCAACTGTCGGCGCGCGCATCGACTACGCGGGCATCGTCCGGGGGCTCCGCGTTCCCCTGTTCATCCTCACCGGCGCCCGCGTCGTCTACCGCAACCGCGCGGCCGATCGGCTAGTCGGGTGGCTCCAGGAGGCCTACTCGACGGACCTGGTGACCGTGCTTCGCGATCACCTCGCGCAATCGAGCACGAGCGTCCCGCGCGAGACCCTCACGCTCGTCCGCATTCCCGGAGGCAATCATCTGCTCATCGACGTGGCGCCCACCGAGGATGGCCAGTTCGCCGTCGGCGTGCGCGCACCGGGCCTCGAATTGCCGGCCATCGCCGCGCACTACCGCTTGACGCGGCGCGAACTGGAGGTCGTCCAGGGCGTCCTGCGCGGGCACTCGAACCAGACCATTGCGGACCTGATGAAGGTGACTCAGTACACGGTCAAGAAGCACCTCACGCGGGTCTTCGACAAGGTGGGCGTGGATTCACGGACTCAGCTCATGAGTTTGATCAGCTGACACTCGCGCAATCGCGGGCAATTCCGATTAGATTCCACTTAAGTGGAATTGCCGTCGTCCTCCGGATTCCCATACGTTCACCCTTCCCAGCATGCCATCCCCCCCGCTCGTTCTCCGCGCGGCTGGCCATTCCGATCCGGGACCTGTGCGGCGTGTCAACGAAGACGCGTTCGTGCTCGAAGCCGACCTCCGCCTCTTCGCCGTGGCCGACGGCATGGGCGGGCGCAACGCCGGTGAAGTGGCATCGCGGCTGGCCCTTGAGTCGCTGGTCAGTTTTGTCCGCCATTCCCACGGGGAGTCGGACTTCTCCTGGCCGTACGGCATCGACGCCAAGCTCACCTACCACGCCAATCGCCTGCGCACGGCCATCAACCTGGCGAATCGACGGGTGTTTCGCGCCGCGGAGAACCACGACGACTACACCGGGATGGGAAGCACGCTCGTCGCGCTGCTCTTCGGCGCCGACAGTGTGGTGATCGGACACATCGGTGATAGCCGTGCTTACCTGTGCCGCGGCGAGGCGCTGACACAATTGACGCAGGACGACACGTGGGCCATGGCGATGCTGGCCGAGGACCTGGGCGGAGATCCCGCGCGGATGGCCTCGCATCCCATGCGCCACGTCCTCACCAACGTCCTCGGCACGAAGGAGCATACGGATATCCACGTTGCGGAGCACCAGGTCCAGGCCGGTGACCGATTGATCATCTGTTCGGATGGGGTGCACGGGGTGCTCGACGGCCGAGACCTCCAGCACGCGCTGCTCGCCGGACCGGCCGATGACGTTCAGGCCGCGGCGCCACGCCTCGTCGCCGCGGCACTCGATCGCCGCACCCGCGACAACGTCACGGTCGTCGTCGTCAATGTGGCAGGGGGCGGCGTTCCGTGACCGAGGCGCCCGCCACGCGGCCGTCGGGCACGCGATCGCCAAAGGCCATCGCGCACTATGCCATTCGCGGGCGGCTCGGCAAGGGCGCGATGGGCGTGGTGTATCACGCGGTGGACGAGCGAACCGGGCAGCCCGTGGCGCTCAAGGTCATCGCCTCCGACCTCGAGAGCGAGGACGAGATCCGCGCACGCTTCTTCCGTGAAGCCGTCGTCGCCGGACAGCTCCGGCACCGCAACATCGTCTCCGTGCTCGACAGCGGTGAGGACGAGGGCCGCTTGTACCTCGCGATGGAACTGCTCACGGGCGCCACGCTCGGCGAGTTCCTCAGGCAGCCGGAGTCGGCGGATCTGGAACTGCGCGTGGATTTCATGATCCAGGTCTGCCAGGGGCTCACCATTGCGCACGAGGCGGGCGTGTACCACCGCGACATCAAGCCCGGGAACCTCTTCGTCTCCTCGGACCATCGCGTCAAGATTCTGGACTTTGGCGTGGCCCGCCTGGCCGGTTCGAACATGACCGTCACCGGGTACGTGCTCGGTACGCCGGATTTCATGTCACCCGAGCAGGCGCGCGGCCAGGACGTGGACGAGCGGTCCGACATCTTCTCGGCCGGCGCGGTCTTCTATCTGATGCTGACGGGGCGCAAGCCGTTCGCGGCGGCCGATCTACCCGCGGTACTCACGAAGGTGCTTCGGGAGAACCCGCCGCCCGTTCATCCCGACGAGGCGCCGGCGCAGCTGGCGGCCGTCGTGCAGAAGGCGCTGGAAAAGAGCCCCGCAGCGAGGCACCAGAACATGGCGGAGCTCACCTCGGACCTGATGCGAGCGGCCGATGCCATCGCCAGCCGCACGTTGCGGCGCGCGGCGGACGTGCGCCAGGAGGCCGAGCTGCTGCGCCATCTGGAGGGCCTGGCGAACGACAGGCGCCGCGCGCTCGGAATGCCCACTTCGGAGTGGTCCGACTGGCAGCAGATCACAGATCGCTACCCCATGCTCAGGCGGGGCCCCGGAGTGCTCGGGGTCTTTCCCCTTCGATCCTCGGTGGTCGAGGCCGTGGCGTCGGAGGTATCGGGACGCCTGCCGGCGCTTCGCAAAGAGGTGGACGGCCTCGAGGAGGCGCACGCGGAGTGGTCCAGGGGGCGGGCCATGCTGGCAGCGGGCCACGACGTCGAGGCGGCGACGCACCTTGCGGCCGCGCGGCGGCTCGTTCCCGAGAGCCCGGTCATTACCAGGGCCATCGAGGCGTGTGCGGAGGCCGCGGAGGCGCGGCGTGATTTACAGGCCAGGCTCACAAGTCGGCTGCAGGCCGCCGAGCAGGCCGCCGCCCGCCGAGACTGGGAGGCGGTGATGCTCGTGGCCGCCGAGATCGACGAGTTCTCGCCCGGGAGCGCCGAGGCCCAAAGGCTGCGGAGGGTGGCCAGCGAGAACCTCGATGCCGACCGCCGGCAGCGCATCCGGGAGCAAGCGAGCCAGATGGCCGCAGGCGTACTCGCTGAGGTGCGCGGGCTGACCGAGCAGGGACGCTTTGACGAGGCCGTGGCACGGCTCCAGGCGCACCTGCTGACCCATCCCGATGCGCCCGGTGTGGCCGAGGCCGTAGAGGCCACGCGGCGCCAACAGGCCGAGGCTGCTGCCCGCGATCAGCGGCGAGCCGAGTCGGCTCGATGTGCGGCCGAGGCTCGGCGCGCCTTCGAGGGTGGCGATCTCAATTCGGCCGAGGATGCCGCAGCGAAGGCGCTGGAGCTCAGCGCCGACCAGATCGGCGTGGCTGCGCTGCTCGACGACATCCGGTCCTCAATCGCCGAGCGCGATGCGCGCGACGCGCGTGCTCGCCGGCTGGCCGACCTGATCGAGCGGGCCGAGCGCCTCCGGGAGAGCGGCAAGCTCGGGTCGGCCCTTTCGGTGCTGGACGACGTGCAGGAGATCGAGCCGGACGACGAGCGTGCCAGAGCCCTGCGCCTTCGGGTCATCGGGCAGATCCAGGCGCAGCGGCAGCAGGCCGAGGCCGCCGCGCTGATTGAGCGACAGCAGCGCGCTGCGGCGCCCGCGATTCGCGAGGCACGGCGAGCGCTGGCGGACGGAGACTTCCGGCGGGCCCGATCGCTCGCCGAGGTGGCCCGGGCCCATGGACCGGAGCTGCCGGAGGTGCTCGCTCTCCTCGCCGCGATCGACGCGCGCACGCCGCCGCCCTCCGACGACGACACCGAGCGCATCACGCCGGCTGACGGCAACGAGGAAACGGCGAAGTTGACACCGGTGCAAACGTCGTGGCGAGACACCGCGGACCAGTTGCGGGACCGCGCGGCCGCCATCGTGCGGCGATGGCAGAGGCCGCAGGGTTGATGGAAGGCTGACATGGCGACGTTGCTCGTGTACCGCGGTGACTCCTTGATCGAACGCATTCCGATCGGGGCACACGACCTGCGCATCGGACGGCAGGCCGAGAACGACATCGTGCTGCCGGACGACGGCAAGGCGGTGTCGCGCTATCACGCTGAGCTGCGCAACGAGAACGGCAAACACGTCATCTACGACCTGAACAGCCAGAACGGCACCTGGGTCGAGGCCTCTCGCGTGAATCGGGCGACGCTGGCCATCGGGCAGGAGGCGGTGATCGGTCCGTATCGGATCCGGGTCAGCGCCGAGGACCTCCAGCAGGAGGAGGAGGCCGCCCGTCCGACGATGGAGGCGCCCGCGCCGGCGGTCACGCGTCCGGCCACCCGAGGATCCACCGCGGCCGTCCCGCCAACCTCGTCCAGCGGGACGCGATCGGCCGCGGCCACTTCCACCGGGCCGATGGTGAGCACGAACGCCGTCCTGTACGGGGCTGCGGGCGTGGCAACGCTGCTCGTCGTCGCGGCCGCCGTCTGGATGGTGCAAGCCCCGCGTCCGGAGTCGGTCCAAACCCAGTCGACCACCACGACGACGATTCTGCCGGAGCCTCCGAAGGCGGACCCTGACATGGAGCGCCTGCAGGCAGCCATGCAACTGGTGGAGGAGGGCGCATTCGCTGAGGCGGTGACCTCACACCTCGAGCCGCTGCTGGCTGCGAACCCGGCCCACGAGCAGGCGGGGCTGCTCTGGACGCGTGCCCAGATCGCCCTCGCCCCGCCGCCCGTGCCCCGTGCGTCCGTTCCGGCTCCCGCCGCGGTGGCCAAGCCGCTCGAGCCGGGCATCGAGCGGCTCTCCGGCGAGTCGGACGCCGCGTACCTGAACCGGGTGGAGGATGCGCGCTCGCAGTACGACTACGGCGACAAGATGCTCGGGCAGTCGGACTGGGCCACCGCGCGCCAGTTCTTCGAGCGCCTCGCTGCGACCTACCCCGGCTTCAGGGACGCCGGAGCCAAGGCCCAGCTGGCCCGCGATCGAATCGAGGAGGCGGCGAAGGCGGCCATGGCGGCGGGTCGCAAGCTCGAGGACGAAGGACAGTTCCCCGCGGCCGTCAAGGAGTACATGCGGGCGCAGACGCTGGGTGCGGACGCCGGTGAAGACATCGCGCGCGCGAACACGACGGCGCGGACCACAGCTGAAGGCCTCATGAAGCAGGCCAGGGTGTTCGAGAACTCCGCAGCCCGTGGTAGTGGCAGCAGCCGAGACGAGGCGGTGAAGCGGTTCCGCCGGATCATCGAGCTCCTCCCCGAGGGCGATCCGACGAGGGTCGATGCCGAGAGCCGGCTGCTGAAACTGGCGCCGTAACCCCGAACACGTGTCAGCCGTCTGGAGACGCAGATGACCAGAGCCCTGATTGGTGCGCTGCTTGCGATGGTGACCGCGGTCCCGCTTGGCGCCGGGCAGTTCGGAATGTTCGGCAAGACGAAGACGAAGACTTTCACCGCGGGCGACTTCAGCATGCAGTATCCCGATGGCGGCGGCTGGCGGCTGACGCCCGGCGCCCAAGACGTGCTCGCGCTGATTAACAAGCAGCCCGACGTTCGAGTGGCCGTCATTCGCGTCCGCCAGGTGAACGCGGTGTCGGTCGACGATGTCGAGCTCCTCAAGCTCTTCGCGCAGCTCGAGGCCGACGAGGTCAGGGTGGATATACCCGATGCCGGAGACCTCGGTCATGCGATCGTGGGGCACGCCACGCTCGGTCGGATCGTGCGCATCGACTTCACACGGCCGAGCGTGACGGCCCCGAAGCCGGGGGTTCGGGAGCGGGCGCAACTGTTCTCGATCCCCGCCGGGTCGGTGCTGTACCGGGTCGTGTTCAGCGCCAGCCCACGGGAGTTCGACAAGGAGGCCCCGCGCTTCGCCGCCATGCTCGACAGCGTGCGCATCGGCAAGCCCGCCTCGCAGGGCGACGCGCCGTGACCGATGGCCGGCCGGCGCTCGGCGGCACCGCCCTCCAGCGGGTGGGGGAGTACGAGCTGCTCGAGGCCATTGGCCGGGGCGCCACCGGCACGGTCTACCGCGCACGGAGCGTATCGACCGGCGAGACGGTCGCCCTCAAGATGCTCCATGGTGGCGCGTCCGACGAGTCGATCGACCGCTTTGCACACGAGGTCGCGATTGCCGAGCAGCTCGTCCACCGGCACGTCGTCAGCGTGCTCGATACCGGGCTCGAAGATGGTGTGCCGTACCTGGTGATGGAGCTGCTCCGCGGCCAGAGCCTCGCGGAGATCATCCGGGACCGCAGGGACGACGTGAGCGTGGAGCGGACGCTGGACCTCGTGGCGCAGGTGTGCCTGGGCTTGCACCACGCGCACGAGCAGGGGTTGGTCCACCGGGACGTGAAGCCCGCCAATGTGTTCGTCACGCACGACGGTGTCGCCAAGGTGCTCGACTTCGGCGTCGCCAAACTGAGCGACACGACCGTCACCGCCGACGGCACGCTCGTCGGCACGCTCGCGTACATGGCGCCGGAGCAGCTCCACTCGCATGTGGAGATCGACGGGCGCGCCGACGTGTTCTCGGCCGGCGTGATTCTCTATGAGATGCTCACGGGACGGCGTCCTTTCGATGCGGACTCGTCTGCGGCCATGCTTGCCCGCATCCTGAGTGCCGAGCCCGCGCCGCTGCCTGCCGGCCTGGCGGGGTCGCAACGGCTCCAGGCACTGGTCGATCGCGCCCTGGCCAAGGAGCCCGATCAGCGATTCGTCTCGGCCCAGGCGTTCGCGCACGCGCTCTGGGCGGTGCAGCTCGAGGCTCGCGCGACGGCAGGACATCCTTCCGCGCCCGAGGAGATGCCCGACCCGCCGCCGGCGCCGGCGGAGGCCACGCTTGCGTCCTCGCCAGGTATGCCGGCCGCGGTCGACGCGCCGGTTCAGCCACCTGCGGGGCGACGTTGGATCTATTGGGCGGTTGCGGCGGGGGTCGCCGCGGCTCTCGCCCTGGGCGGCCTGGCCCTGCTGTGGAATGGCGCCACGGCGGCCGGCCCGTGAAGGCGGTGGCGACCATGGATCGCACCCGTGTTGGTCGACAGATAAGCCGGTTCGACGTGACGGGTCGCGTGGACCTGCGTGCTACGATCTTGCTACCGACGGTCCCTGATCGGTAACTCGATGGCAGCTCCGAGTCGAATCGGCCGGTACGAGATCAAGACCTCCCTCGGCAAGGGCGGGATGGGCAGCCTCTACATCGCGAGGGATCCCAACACCGGTCGCCTCGTGGCCGTCAAACTCCTCAGCGCGCACCTCGACTCGGAAGAGCTGAAGGTGCGTTTCGAGGTCGAAGCCAAGGCTCTCGCCCAGCTCAATCACCCGAACATCGTCGATATCTACGACTCCGGCCAGTTCCGCGGTTCACCCTTCATCGTCATGGAGTACGTCCGTGGCGAGACGCTGGACGAGATGATTCGGCGCAGCGCGCCCCTCTCCCAGTCGCTCAAGCTGAAGCTCATCGCGCAACTGTGCGCCGGACTGGCCCACGCGCACGACGCGGGCGTCATCCACCGGGACATCAAGCCGGCGAACCTGATGGTGGAGGACCGATCCCAGCGGCTGAAAATCGTGGACTTCGGCATCGCGCGAGTCACCGAAGGCCTGACGCGGATCGGGAAGATGACCCGGTTGAACGTGCAGATTGGCACGCCCGGCTACATGTCGCCCGAGCAGGTCGAAGGGGAGGCGCTGGATCACCGCAGCGACGTGTTTGCGGTCGGTGTGGTGCTCTACGAGCTGTTGACCAACACGACGGCGTTCCCCGGCAACAACACGCGGCAGATCGAGAAGAAAGTGCTGGAGGAACAGCCGCCAGCCCTCAACACGGTCGTACCGGATCTCGATCCCGCCGTTCAGGCGATCGTCGACAGGGCGCTGCAGAAGGATCCGGCGCAACGTTATCAGTCGGCGTTGGAGTTCGCCGAGGCGCTCGACAGCGTGCACGAACGCCTGGGCAAGGGCGTGAACGAGATGCGTGGCAACGTCAGGCCGTCGCCCGTCACACCGGGCAAGCTCTCGCCGGCCCCCGTCGCGAAGGGGTCGAGGGCCGACGTGGCGTTTCAGCGATCCCAGTGTGCGTATACCGACGGGGCCGTCGAGGCCGCGAAGCGATTCGCCGTAGAAGCCCTGGTCGAGGACGCGGGCCATGAGGCGGCCCGCGCCTTCCTGAAGAAGGTAGACCCGCAGCGCTGGGTACCGCCGCCCCCGCCGAAGCATGGCGCGGTTCCGCCCACCCAGGTAGCGCGTCCGCCCGGCTCGCGCGGGACGGAGCAGGCCGACGACAGCGGCTACGATGCCACCATCGTCAGCCCACGCCCGGTCGGCAACTGGGACTCGTCCTCGTCCGACGCAGGGTCGCAGGAGTGGGACCCGTTTGGGCGCACCGTGGTGGTGCGGCCGGGACAGGGTGTCGGGGGAGCGCCCTGGCCAGGTGGAGACACGAGCGAGGACAGCGGCGAGCTCGTCGATCGGACCGTGTTCGTGCCCCAGCACGAGGAGCCCGGCGGGTGGCCCTCGTCGCGGACGGATGCCGATCCGTAAGACCGCACCATCATCGCGCCGCCGTCGCCCCAGCGGAAGTCGCGGCGCGACGCGGGTCGGGCACAGCCTTCGCCCAAGCGGCGACCGTTTCCGTGGGCGGCGGTGGCGTGGAGCGCCGGCGCGGTCGTCGTGGTGGCCTTGGCGGCCGCCGCGACGTGGTTGCTGCTGCTCCGAGAGGAAGAGGGCGTACGGCTGACGATCGAGAAGCCCGAGGGTGGCACCATCACGATGGGCCAACTCGTATGCGGCTCGGGAGGCAACGACTGCACGGGCACCTTCGAGCTCGAGGCCCTGCTCGAATTCGAGGCGAAACCCGACGAGGGATTTCGGTTTACCGGCTTCACCGGCGACTGCGCGCCGGGAGGCCGCACCCGCATGACGGGCCCCAGGAGCTGTGCTGCGACGTTCGAGAAGATCCCCGAGGCGCCCAAGACGCCGAAAGCGAAACTGACCGTGTCGAGGACGACGGGTGGCACGGTGGTCGGTTCGGGCATCAAGTGCGGCACCCAGGGGGGCGACTGCTCGGTTGAGTACGACGTCGGCACCGTCGTGACACTGACCGTCCTGGCTGACGAGGGGTACACCTTCCGGGGGTTCATGGGGGACTGCGGGACCGGCCGGACCTTCAGCGCGGCCATCAGCCGCCCGCTCGACTGTGGCATCAGGGTCAGCGGCCCGCCATTGAAGACGGCGGGCGGAGAGCCCGCTAGCAGCCCGACAGCCAATCCATCAGCTGGTTCCCCGCCTGACAATCGTGTGGCCCGCGGCCCCGGCAGCGGAGGGACTCCGGGCGGGACGGATACGGGCGGGACCACGACGGGGTCGAAACCCGGTCCCGGAGTACCGCCAGAGACGAGTGAGCGAGTTGGTGGCGGTCGCGTCGAGAAGGTGACGCCGGTCAAGCCCCCGATTACAGCCGAAGAGCACGCCAAGGAGATGGAGGACCTGGCGAAGAAGGACATCGAGAAGACGCTGGGCGCGTGGCCGACAGCCTACGCGAACCTCGATTTCCCGGCGATTCAGCGGTTGTTCCCCACCGCCCCGAACATTATCCAAACCTATTTCCGCCAGTACGACGCGCTCGACTATACCTATGCGGGCAAGTTCGACTTCAAGCAGCTCGATTGGGCCGCCGGCCGGGCGGTGGTGGTCGTCGACGTCAAGCAGGTGACCACCCCGAAAGTCGGCAAGAAGCAGCAGGTAGAGCAGGTCGTCACCTTCGAGCTGTACAAGCGAGAAGACTCGTGGCTGATCGGCAAGTTCAACGTCGCGCCAAAGAGGAAGTGAGGCTGACATCGGGGCCGCACTCGTGACCTGGCTGTCGGGGACCCGCCGCTTGTCCCATCTGGCGCTGTCGCTCGTCGACACGACGGTCCGGCGCCCTTCTGCGCCACTGAAGGTGAACTGGTGCCTCACGTACTGGTGCCAGTACCGCTGCAAGACCTGCAACATCTGGCAGCGGAAGCCCGTTGACGAGCTGACCACCGACGAGGCGCTCGCGTTCGTGCGCGAGAACCCGCACGTCACGTGGGCCGACCTGACGGGTGGCGAAATCTTCCTGCGGTCCGACATCACCGACATCCTCGACGCAATCGTGGCGGGTTGGCGGCGGCTGGCCATCCTGCACTTCCCGACCAACGGCTTCCTCACCGACAAGATCGTGGCAGGCGCGCGCCGCATCGCCGGTCGCGGACCCGCGCACACGGTCATCACGGTCAGCCTCGACGGAGACGAGCGCCTCAACGACGAGATCCGGGGTGTCAAGGGTGGCTTCCGACGGCAGATCGAGACCTTCAGGGCGCTTCGCGAGATTCCCGGAATCACGGTCGTGTTCGGCGTGACGCTGTCGGCGCACAACGTCGGCCGCTTCACCGAAACCTTCGAGGCGTGCGCCCGGGAGGTGCCGGGACTCACCATCGACGACGTGCACCTGAACGTGGCCCAGGTATCGGGCCACTACTACGGGAACCAGGAAACTTCGGGCATGCTCTCCGAGACGGCCCCGGCGCGACGCGAGCTCGTCGTCTATCGGGGGCTTCGCGGCCGCCCGCGCTCCCTGCACCAGCGGCTCGAGAACGCCTACCTGGAGTACCTCGACACCTACCTGCAGACCGGCCGCACGCCGATGCCGTGCCATGCTCTGCGCGCCAGCTGCTTCATCGACCCCTGGGGCGTCGTGTATCCGTGCATCACCTACTCAACGCCGGTCGGGTGTCTGCGAGAGACGGGGATGCGGCTGGCGCCGATCTGGCAGAACGCCGAAGCCCGGCGGCTGCAGGGCGAGATATGGGAGGGCCAGTGCCCGCAGTGCTGGACCGCCTGCGAGGCGTATCAGAGTATCCTCGGCAACACGCTCGCCGGCCGATGGCACAGTCCGTCCCCGGTGACGGATTCCGCGGTCCGCGTAGCCGACTGATCCGGCCCCGGCCTCCGGGGCGATCGCGACGAACCCGCGCATGCACGTCACTTGTTTCACCGACGCGAACACGAGGGATGCGCTCGACCGCGCCGCGGCGCGTCATGTCGCGACCGACGTGACGGCGGTGATTGCCGCCAAGCAGGAGGCGCCCAGCCTGGGCGCCGTGATCGCCCGCGTCCGCGAGTATGCCGGCGAGGTCATCGTGGTGGTCGGTCTGTCCACCGACGGTACGGCGGACGTGGCGCGCGAGGGCGGGGCGCGGGTCGTGCCCGATAGCGGGCGCGGCAAGGGCGAGGCCCTGCGCTGCGCGATCCCCCACATAGGCACGCCGGTCACCGTCTTTCTGGATGCCGACGGCTCGCACGATCCCGAGGATATCCCGCTCCTCGTGGAGCCCATTGCGGCGGACCAGGCCGATCACGTCACGGCGTCGCGGCTGCGTGGCGGGTCGAGCGAGCTCCACGGCGGCTTCGACGAGTTCTTCAGGCTCGCCGGCAGCTCGTTCATCACGGCCTGCATCAACTGGCGGTTCGGGTGCCGTCTGAGCGACAGCCAGAACGGGTTCCGGGCGATTCGCACCGACGTCCTGCGGGCGCTCGACCTGCGTGAGGACAGCACGACCATCGAGCAGGAGATGATCATCAAGACGCTGCGCCGCGGGCTCCGGATGGCCGAGGTGCCGAGCCACGAGCACCCGCGGACGCACGGCCAGTCGCACATCCGGTTATGGCGCAGCGCGCACCGGTACGGCGTCTCGCTGGTCAAGTATCTGTTCCTGTGATCCGAATCCCGTACATGATCCTGCCGGTGCGGCGGACTCCTTCGTGAACGTAATGGGCATCTGGGACGGCCATGATTCCGGCGCCGCGCTCCTCGTGGACGGGCGGCTGCGGGCCGCCATCAACGAGGAGCGGTTGACGCGGCGCAAGCTGGAAGTGCGTTTCCCGTCGCGCGCGATCGAGGCCTGTCTGCACGAGGGCGGCCTGACGCCCGCGGATATCGGCCTGGTCGCGATGAGCACCTCCGACCCGGCGAAGACGCTCGGCCGCTGGTGGCCGGGCAGCAAGGAACGCTACTACGCGGTACGGCGCCGCCAGGCGGAGCCGGGCCCGTTGGCCGGGGTCGCCCGTCGCATCAAGTACCGGATGACGGAATGGGCGCCAGGTCCCATCAGCCGACGCCTCAGCCGGCTCGCGCTCGGGCGCACGCTCCGGCGCCACCATCTCGGGCACGCGCCGCTGGTGATCGTCGATCACCACGAGGCGCACGCGGCGGGCGCCGCCTGGGGCTCCGGCTTCGACGCCTGCGCCGTCCTCACCATCGACGGCCTTGGCGACGGCGTGTCAGCCACCATCTCGGCGTTCCGCGAGGGCCGCCTCGCCCGCATCGCGGCCTCTCCCGCGCGGCATTCCCTCGGCGTGTTCTTCGAGCACGTGACGCACCTGCTGAACATGCGTGAGCTCGAAGACGAGGGGAAGGTCATGGCGCTGGCCGACTACGCCTCGCCGATTCCTGACGAGGACAACCCGCTCTCCGGCCTGATCCAGGTGCGTGAGGGGGTCATCCACACCGCTCGACCCGGTCACGCCTTGCGGGAGCCGATCGCGCGCGTGCACTGGCGCTACCCGAACGAACAGTTCGCGTTCCTCGCCCAGCGGGTGGTCGAGCAGACGTGCGTGGCGCTCGCGCGCGACGCCGTGCGCTTGTCCGGCTTGCCGCGGCTGGCGCTGGCGGGCGGGGTGGTGTCGAACGTGAAAGCGACGCGACGCGTCCGCCTCCTGCCTGCGGTGGAAGAGGTCTACGTGTTTCCGCACATGGGCGACGGGGGCCTCGCCCTCGGAGCGGCGGTCGCGGCGGCCACGGCGGGTGGCGTCGCAGTCGATCTCGACATGGGGCGGCTGGATTGGGGACCTTCCTTCGACGCCGTGGCGATGAGGAGGGCGCTCGCGGCGCGAGGCCTTGCCCCACACGAGGCACCCGATCTCGCGTCCCGTGTTGCGCGCCTGCTGGAAGGCGGGCAGATCGTGATGTGGTTCGAGGGACGCATGGAGTATGGTCCCCGGGCGCTCGGCCAGCGGTCCGTGCTGGCCCGTCCCGATCGGGCGGCGCTGCGGGATCGCCTCAACCTCGCGCTCAAACGGCGCGTGTGGTATCAACCGTTCTGTCCCAGCATGCTCGACATCGAAGGGCCGCGGCTGCTCGAAGACTGGTCGGGAACCCGAAACCGTGCGATGACGATGGCGCATGTGGTGAGGGCCGAGTATCGTGACGCGCTGGCGGGCGTGACGAGCATCGACGGCACGTGTCGGCCGCAGTTCGTTGCCGACGACGACACCGGTCCGTTCGCGGAGGTGCTGCGCGAGGGGCGGCGGCGCTGGGGTGTCGGGGCGGTGCTCAACACCAGCTACAACATCCACGGCGAGCCCCTGGTGTGCACCCCGTCGGAGGCGCTGGACGTGTTCATCAGGTCCGGCGCCGACGCGCTGGCGCTCTGGCCGTTCCTGGTGTTGCGCCGCGATCACGCGGTGGGCCTGGCTGCCCACAGGCAGCCGGAGCGCCCATGAGCGTGCTGGACCGCTGGGGGCCGCTGACGGCGGCCTGGCTCGCGGTTGCGGGGGCCCTCGCTCTGTGGCTGCTTGGGACGCCAGACCCGGTCCTGCGTCAGCAACTCCAGGTACTGCAGTTCTGGTGGCTCGAGTTGACGGTGTGGACCGGCATCGTCCTCGGCGCCCTCGTCGTGCGCGCGATCGGCACGGGCATGAGTCGTCGCGACCTGGCGGCCATGGCCGGCCTCGCCGCCGTCGCCCTCTCCATCACGCTGTTCGTGGCACCGCGGACGAACCGCATCTACTACGACGAGCAGATCTATCAGGGCATCGCGCAGAACCTCGCCGACGCCCGCCGGGCGCAGATGTGTAACGACGGGACCGTCGAGTACGGTCGGCTCGAGTGCTGGTCGGCTGAGTACAACAAACAGCCGTACGCGTACCCGCATCTGTTGAGCCTGGCGTATCGAGCGTTCGGAGTGCACGAGGGCGTGGCCTTCCGGATCAACGCGGGCGTTGCCGCGGCAACGCCCGTCGTGCTGTACATGCTGGTGATCGTCCTCTTCGCCGACCGGACCGCCGCCTTCTTCGCGGGACTGGTGCTGGCGCTCACGCCTCACCAGGCCATCTGGGGCGCGACGGCCGCCGTCGAGCCGTCGGCCTCGCTGGCGTGCGTGGCGGCCCTGCTCGCTGCGGCGCAGTTCTCTCGCACCGGAGACGGCATCGCGCTCGGTGCCGCCGCAGTGTGGAGCGTGTATGCCGCGCAGTTCCGGACCGAGTCGGTATTGCTGCTGCCTGCCGTGGGGCTGCTGGTATGGCAGCACCGACGGTCCGACCTCGCCCGAGCCCGCGTCTGGTGGGTGGCGCTCCTCGCATTCGCGCTGATGGCGGTTCACCTGGCGCACCTCTACGGCGTGCGCAACGACAGCTGGGGCAGCACCGATGCGCGTTTGTCCCTGCGTTACGTTGCCCAGAACTTCCGGGTCAACGGCGCGTTCTACCTGGCCGACGAACGGTATCCCGTGCTCTTCACTCTGTGCGCCGTGGCCGGTCTGGCGGTGTCTGGCATCCGTGCTTCCCGTTGGCCCCTGGTCGTCTACTTCCTCGGCTTCTTCGGTTTGTGCCTCCTCTTCTACGCCGGCAGCTACGACTACGGCGCCGACGTGCGGTATTCGCTGATGACCTATCCACCGCTCTCGGTCCTGGCAGGCCTGGGCCTCGCGGGGCTGATCCGGCAGTTGGAAGGCGCCCTGCCGGGCGTCGCCGCGAAACCGGCCGCCGTGGCCGTCCTGCTTGCGCAGTCGCTTCTGTATGCCCCGGTGGTCAGGGCCACCACCGAAGAGGCCTGGGCGGCTCGCGCCGATGTGCGTTTCGCGGCCGACCTTGCCCCTGCGCTGCGCGGCGACCAGTATGTCCTGACGCACAACCCCGCCATGTTCCACCTGTGGGGCGTCAACGCGGGCCAGATGTCGATGGTGATGGCCAACCCGTCCCACCTCGAGTACCTGCGTCTCCGCTACCCGGGCGGGGTGTACCTCCATTGGAACTTCTGGTGCAACGTGCACGACCAGGCACAGCGGGAGCCTTGTACCCGGGCCTTGGCGCTGGCGCCGACCGTGCCCATCCGGGAGCACCGTGAGCGCGACCAGCGGTTCGTCCTGTATCGGTTTGGCCCGGCCGCAAAGGCGCCCGATGAATCCCGCATGGGACCGTTTGGGGGACCTTCGGGATCGCCCTCAAGTGCAGATGAACACACAAGGTAGCGCTTGACTTAGCTGGGGTTGGATGCCATAAACGCAGGCGCCGAACTCCCGTAACGGGCCGCATGGCCAGTGAGCCACTCATGAACCCCAAGCGCTTGGTTGGTGTGTGTCTGACCTTGGTCACCCTCCAGCCCGTGGCGACCGCCGTTGCCCAGGTTTCGACCCCGACCGAGGGGCTGACACTGACCCAGGCGCTCACGAGCCTCACCAGCGTGGCTGGCAGCGCGTCCTCCGGACAGGCGATCGCACTGTCCACTGCTATCGAGGTCGCCACCGCACCGCTCGGTACTTCGTCGGCTGGCTTTGCGTTCGAACTCGATCCCACCACTGGGCTGCAGGTCCGCAAGGCCACCACCTTCGGTCCGGCGTTCGCCGACCGTGTCCTGACCATGGGCGCCGGCAAGATGAGCGTTGCCGCCAACCTGGCCGTCGCCACCTACGATCGACTCGGGGACTTCAAGCTCATCGACATGAAACTGAGCTCCATTGCGGGCACGTCGCCCGGGCTGAACCAGACGGGCCGCGCCAGTCTGGCGATGTCGTCCCAGACGATGGTGCTCTACGGGGCCATTGGCGCGACCGAGACACTGGACCTGTCGGTCGCTGTGCCCGTGGTCAAGGTCAAGCTCGAAGGCCTGTCCTGGGTGGACAACGAGCTGGTGGGCGTCAGCAGGCGCGCCGAGGCTGCCGGCGTCTCCACGGGCCTGGGCGATATCGCGCTGATGGCCAAGTACCGGCTGCTGAAGTTCGGAGAGGGCAACCCCGACCCCGGCGGACTCGCCATCGTCGGCACCATGCGGCTTCCGACCGGGGACCGCGACAACCTGCGCGGTCTCGGCGTGACGCGGACCTTGGCTTCGGTAGTCGCATCGGCCGGCCGTGGCCGTTTCAGGCCGCATGGCAGCGCCGGCTTCGAGTTCTGGAGCGCGGGCATCGAGGTGGCTACGCACCCGGAGGAACCAACCTCGGCCACCGCCAAGCACCAGATTCAGTACGCCGGTGGTGTCGAGTACGAGGCCACGCCCAAGGTGACGTTGATTGGGGATCTGATCGGACGCCACATCCTCGGTGCCGGGCGGGTGGACCTTCGGTCTTTCGAGCCCGACCCGGCCGCCGCCAAACTGGGCGTGACCTCGATCGAGGCCGTAGTCGGGCTTCCGCAGGGCATCCGCAAGATCACGCTCGCCCCGGGGCTGAAGTGGAACGTCAAAGGCACTGTCCTGGTGTCAGTCAGTGCCCTCATTCCGCTGTTCGATCAGGGTGTCTACGATCAGTTCACGCCAGTGGTCGGGCTCGACTGGACGTTCTAGGTCGAAGGACTGCTCATGCAAGGAGGCGAGTCGCGCCATGCGTAAGGTCACGCTGTTCGGACTCTTGCTCGGCGCCGTGGTGGTGGCCTGCGAGAGCAAGACGCCTACGGGCCCGAGCACGGTCACCGTCCAGGAGACGACTACGACGACAGTGCCGGCGACCACAACCACCGTACCGGGGCAGTCCACGACCGTGCCGCCGACCACGACGAGTGTGATGCTCACTAGCATGACGCGGCGCTATCTCGGCTCGTCGGGGAATCCAGTGCTCCCGAACGACATGACGCTGGCCCTCGCCCTCGTCATCGGCGGGTCCTTCGAAACGCTGCACGAGGGCGGGCCGGTGAGTCGCACCCAGGCCACCTACTCGGTCACGGGCTTCTACCGAACCGGCAGCGGGGGCGGTGGGAACGTCCGGGGCACGCTGGATGGGACGCTGGACAGCGGAACGTTCAGCGGCATGATGACCGCGGACGTGCCCGGGTGTACGGCCAGCCGCGAATATTCGGGTCAGCTGACGGCGACCAGCCTGACGTGGGCCGGCGGCCGCAGCGACCTGGACTGCAAGGACAACCCCCTCTCGTTCTCCAACCTGACGATGGTCGCGGCAGGGGGTGCCCTGCCGCCGACGACTACCATTCCGACGACCACCACACCGGGGTGCAACTACGGCCTGAACCCCGGTGGTGCCAACATCGGCCTCAGCGGTGGCTCGGGTAGCGTTCAGGTGATCACGCATCCCGGTTGTGGCTGGAGCGCGCAGAGCGTGGTCAACTGGGTGACCCTCCAACCCGCGTCCGGATCGAGCGGCCCGGGCAGCGTGCAGTACACCGCGACCGCCGGCGGGCCACGGGAGACGACGCTGATCATCGCGGGGCTTCCGTTCGTCCTGCGGCAGGACACCTCGCCCACGACCACCACGACGACGGCGGCCTGCACCTACGCGCTGAGTCCCACGAGTGCCACGGTCCCAGCGGCCGGCGGCGCCGGCAGCGTCACGGTGATCTCGCAACCCGGGTGCGCGTGGAGCGTCCAGACCTTCGCGCCCTGGATCACCGCTACGCCCTCGTCGGGAACGGGCAGTGGCCAGGTGTCCTACACCGCGGCGGCGGCCCCGGCAGCGCGGGAGTCCACGATTGTGATTGCTGGCCTCCCGTTCCTGCTGCGTCAGGACGCGCCGATCGTGCCCGCCGATCTGGTGCCCTACACCACGCTCACAGGCTCCGAACCGTATTGCCGCGTCCAGGGCTCGAACTTCCTGGTTGGCGTCCGGAATGCCGGCGCCGGAGCGGCGGCCGCCTCCGTCACGCGAGTCTCCTTCACCCCCAACGACGGGACGCCGTCGTCCAGCAGCCTACCCACCGTTGCCCTGCCGGCTGGCGGTATCGTGGACGTGGTCTTCGCGTATCCGAGCGACTGCAGCTTTGGCGGCGGGTGCAGCATCCAGATTGTGGTCGACGCCAACAATGACCTCGCCGAGGGGGTGACGGGTGAGGGGAACAATGCCGTGACCGCGCGCTGCGACTACCCCGGGACCCGCGGGCGCCCGCGGTAGATGCGGCAATGGTGCAACCGCATCGCTCGGCTCACTATGGCGTGTCGCCCGCGGCGCCCCTGGTCTCGAGGAACCCGAGTGGCGGGTCGATCTCGATCCCGAACAGGCGCGGGTTCTCGCCGATCACCGCTGCCGAGACGATGTAGAAGACGTAGTCGTAGGTTTGCTTCGGGATGGAGTTCCGGTACCGTTCCAGCAGCTTCCAGAAGTTGCGGTCCTTCGGGTTCGCGTCGAGGCTCCGGATCAACTTGATCACTCGCCCCTCTCCCCAGTTGTACGAGGCCATCACCAGCAACGCCGACGCCTGTGCGTCGGTGGCGTAGATGTCCTTGATGTACCGCGAGGCGGCGACCGTTGCCCGGTCCCAGTGGTGGCGGTCGTCGTCGGTGTCGGGCTGTGGAACGGCCTCGAGCGGACCGACGGTGAGCCCGTACTGCCGCGCCGTGCCGGGGATGAACTGCCACATTCCTTTTGCGATGCCCGCGTAGGTGCGGGGACCGCTCGCGAACGGCTCGAAACTGCTCTCCTGCAGTGCCAGGTAGAGGAACTGGGGCGCCAGGTTCTTCGAGAGGAACTCGTCGGCGATGCGTTGGGCGTAGCCGCGCTGGCGTGCCGTCGTCATCGCCTTGACGTAGCGCTCCGACGACTGCCATTTCCTGATGTAGCTGCTCACCTCGTTGATGTAATCGGGAGGCGCGGCGATCTCACACTCGCCGAGCAGCCGGGTGACGCGGAGGATCAGCCGTTCCTGTTCGCTCAGGGGGCGATCGTACAGGTCGAGACCTGACAGGAACTGGTCGTACTCCCGCTCGGCCTCGCGGCGGTTCGCGAGGTACTGCTTCAGTTGATCGCCCGCCTGCGTGTCGCCGCGCTTGTCGATCTCGATCTCCAGCCGCGCGATGGCCAGGTCGATCGACTTCATCTGGTAGAAGAACCCGGCGGCCTGGTCTCGGAGCTTCGCCACCTGCTGATGGCTGTAGACGGCGTAGCCGACGGCGGTGAGGCCCGCCGCCGCCACGACTCCGACGATGGCCCCGTAGGTGATGCGCTGACGCCGCCGCACCTGCTGGTAGGCGCGGCGGATCATCACCGTCCGGCGCCCCGCCGGCTCGTCGTCTCCTTCGCCGCCGAAGTAGCGCTCGGCGTACTCGGCGATCGAGACGTCCTCCCGGGTCTCCTGGCGCGTGACGGCGGGTGGTACGTCGCGGCGGGCTGGGCCCCGGCCCTCTACTTCGAGCCTCAGGGCCGGTCCCTCGGCGCCGAGCGTGACTGTGACTCCCGCGCCGACGGGGACGGACCGGATGCGTTCGCCGTCGAGGTACACGCCGTTCCCGCTGTCGAGGTCGCTGCAGGTCCATACGCCGTCGACGCACTCCACTTGCAGGTGTCTTCGGCTAACCAGCCCGTCCGTGATCCGCACGGCGCAATCGTCGCCCCGTCCAGCCGTAAAGGGCTCGGCGAATCGGTACTCGCGACCGTCCTCGGTGCGCACGCGCAGCACCGGTACAGCGACCTGGCGGGGCGAGGACCCTGGCTGTCTCATATCGTGGGCGGCCCGAGCCGGAATTATAACCAAGGCCCTCGATCGTCACTGGGGCCCCGCGGGGCAATCGCCCCATTTGGGCCAGAAAACGCTTGAACCCGCGATGGCTGACACGTATGCTCCGGGCGGACACCGCCTACCGAGCGTAGAGAGGAGCCTCGCGTCATGCTCTGGAACTTGGCCCGCACGGGGGCCGGACTCATGGTTGCCCTGCTGTTCGCGGCGGGAGCGGCTCAGGCCCAGCCCGGGCAGCCCGTCGTCCAGTTGCGGTCGGACTTCTCTGTCGTCGTCAGCTACTCCGCGCCGGTACCGCCCCCGGCGGCGGGAGCCCTTCTGGTCGCAACGTTCAATGGCGCGCCGTTTCCGGGCAGCCCCTTCAACATCGGGCAGGCGACGGCGGTCGCGTCCCCGCCCCTCGCGCCAGGGACCTACACGGTGCAGATTCTCTGGGGGGCGCAGGCGTCACCGGTCACCGCGTTCACGCTGTCGCTCGATCTGGGTGCCCCGAGCCTGGGGCCCGCAGGGGTGGATCTCAATACGGTCCGGCTGGTCTGGAGCGCGGCCTCCGGCTTTGTCGAGGGCTACGACCTCGAGGCCACCGGAATAGAGACGGGACAGATCTACAACGCGCAACTCGGTCCCCAGACCAGCTTGACCGTGAACGGTGTGTTCCCAGGCTCCTACAGTGTTCGCATCAGGGCGCGGAATCGCTTTGCGGTCGGACCCTGGTCCAACACCATCTCGGTCGTCGTCGGGCAGTTCCTCGCGAGCGGTGACATGCAGGCGACCCTCACCTGGAACACGACTGCCGATGTCGACCTGCACTTGGTGGAACCCGATCTCAACCACGTCTACTACGGCAACATGCAGGGCACCAGCGGACGCCTCGATTTCGACGATGTGGACGGATTCGGCCCAGAGAACATGTTCGTGGCGTCGGGCCGAGCGCTGCCGGGCGTCTACCAGCTCTACCTCGTGCACGCCGGGCAGAACGTGGAGACCACGTCCACCGTCGCCCTCACTCTCGGCGTGAACAGCGACAGCGCGCAAACCCGCCTCTTCACGCGGCGCACACGACGGGCGGAGCCACGGACGGCCGTCATGGTGGCGCTCGTGGACGTCCTGAGGGGCGTGGTGGTGGAGATGGTCACCCCCGCCGGCGATCAGATAGAAATCGACGAAGCGCTCGTCACCGGTGCCCTGGTCTCCTCGGCAGCCAAGCCGCAGTCGCCCAAATGAAAGGACGCGACAGCGTTCAATCGCTCCTCGTGCTGCGAAAGCTGACGCGCGCCATCGCCGAGACGGCGCGTGCCCAGATGACCGAGTATCTGGCGACGCTCGCCCCGCTCTTGCGCCCGTCCTCGGTACTCGGCGACTACGTGGTCGGCGGCCAGAAAGAGACGACGCGCAAGGCGGAAAAGGCGTACCAGGAGCTCCAGGCGCTCTACGAGCGGATCGCGACCACTGCGCCGTACAACCTGCCGCGGGAACTCCGGCCGCCGTTCAACCTCGGACCGGGAGGGCTCGAGATCACACCGGTGGAATCGCCGCACGTGGCGTCGGCCGAGTCGGGCTCGCGGACGATAACCGTGCGGTCGCCGCTCACCTGGACGCTCACCTACACCGACTTCCCGCCAATGCGGCTCAGCGATCAGCTCGCGACGAAGCTGCGCTCCGCCGACGAGCTCCAGAAGATCGTCGTCAGCTACCTGGCCATGCACGTCGTGACCAGCCAGCAACCGGGGCTGATGCGCATGCTGGAGGCGCTGCGCTTTCCGGTCACGTCGGTCCGCGTGCCGGGATGGGGCGACCTGCCCGTCACCCGCATCGGCCTGAGGATGGCAACCTATCGTCCAGCCGACGGGGTGATCATCGAGAGCGCGGAGCTCACGGGGGTGGATGCGTTCGAAGAGGTGGTGTCAGTGGAGGAGATCGCTACGCTGCCGGACCCCCTGAAGAAGCGCCTCACGGACATTGCGCAGGAGCACATGCCGGACCGCATGGCGGGCACGCCCTGAGGCAGGGCTGTCCCGGGAAGTCCAGGTGGGAACCATGAGTTCGGTCAAGTCGCTGGCGGCCAACTTCGAGCGCAAGATGCGAGGGCGCGTGGTGATCACCGGTCATGGCAGCTATCGTGACGGGGATGCCAGGATCATCGTGCCGGCGGGAAAGGTCATCCACTTCTACGTGCCGCACGGCACCGGGCTCGACAACGCCGTCGGCATGGCGGTGGAAGGGCTGGACGCCGGCGTCCCGCCGCAGCCGTACGAGTCGATGCGCGCTGGCCAGCCGATCTACAACTACATCCTGACCTTCCCGACGGATCTCACGCTGAACGGCACCAAGAAGAACGCACAGTTCGACTGGGTCACGGTCTCCCACGCGGGACAGGCCGTGCCGCTGTCGGTGCTCCTCAAGGACTCCCGCTGTCAGGGTGCCTCAGAGATCCACTGGGCGGCCTGCCGGAGCCTGGCCAACTGGCTCGCGCCGAACACGCACGACGCCGGCTACCAGCAGGGCGGCGTCACGTTCGCCGGGTGACCGCCAGTCGCACCTGCGCTGCAAGGTTCCATGCGCCACACGCGCCCTCACGGCGTCTGCGGGCGGTAGAACCACCACGTACCGGAGACGGTAACCCTGGTGGTGGTGCTTCCGGACGTCGTCTCGCTGTTGGCGAAGTATAAGCGCGTGGTCGCCACAGGTGAATCATCGGGTGCGTTCTGCTCGAGCACCGTGACGACGCTGCCCTCAACCCGTTGCACGATGGCCGTGTGGTGTGGGCGCTCCTGGAGCACGGTATTCGTCGAACCAGAGCCATCGGGGTTGTTGACGTCGACGGTCCGCTCGTACTGGTAGTTGCGAAGCTGGATCACGTCTCCGGGCCGAAGGTCCGACAGGGTTACGGGACTTCCCCAGACATAGTCAGCGTTGGGCGTCACCTCTCCGTAGTCCGCGGCCGTTCGCGCCCCGGCGTTGCCGAGCGCGCGGTTGGCAAGCGTGTAGCACTCGCCGTCGCCGACGCGCTGGGCGAGGCGGTGCCGCGCGTACGCCACGATCTGGTCCGCCACGCTGGGGCGGCCCCCCTTGGCAGTGCCGCCCTTGGCGCCGCTTCTGGCGTCCAGCCCGATGGGCATGGGGTTGGGCGACTCGGTACGGGCGAGCGTGCCCTCGTCCACGTCCATCGGCTCGGCGACGCCATTGGCGGGCAAGGGTGAGAGGCCGTTGCTCATGACAGGCTCCTGAAGTCGAGTGTTCGACTGCCGTTTCCTGTTCAACCGAGTGCGGTGACGGCGATCGACTGCACCCGGATCAGACGGGCCGCGTTGCGGTGCCGGTACGACACAAGCGGCATGACGCCGCGGTCGAGTACCGCGTCAATCCCACGCTCGGGCATGAAGATCTCCGCACAGGGTTTCAGCACGGCCTCGCCGCTATCGACGTACGTGAACGCCGGAAGGTCGTCGATGTCGGCGGCTTCCTCGTCGGGTACGCCGATCGACTGTCGCGCCAGGGCGAGAGCGGCGGCGAACGCGCCGTTGCCCCAGAGGTAGTCGTCGTGGGCGTGCGCGGCCGGGATCTCCTCGAATGCGAAGGCTTCGATCGGATCGGTCTTCGCGCCGTACGGCAGGCGGAGCAGGAACCGCGGCCAGGTGAGGCCGACGAAGCGGGCCTCGGACTTCGACCGCGCCTCGGCCCATAGTGTGTCGATCTCTGGGGGAGGCGCCGTCCAGGTCTTCGGGTCGGCCTGAGGGCGCATGTCGTGGCAGCCGACGAGCGTGCCCGCCGCCGCGGCCACGAGCGGTGTGTCGATCCGAGCGGCGAGCTCGGCGAGGCCGCGGAGCAGGGCGAGATCGGCCGCTGAAGGTCCAATGGCCACGTCGGCGACGACGAGCGACCATCCCGAGGCATCCGCGCCGCGTGGGGCGAGGCGGCGGACGAGGACGTCGCGCGTGTCGGCCATGCCCAGCTCTTCTGCCGTGGCGTGCAGGAGCACGATCTCCACGGTGTGCTCGTCAGTTCCTTCCGCGCGGGAGAGCAGCCACAACACGGCGCGCCAGGTGGCCTCGAGCCGTTGCAGCGCCGTGTCGTGGAGCACCGCCCGCATGGTGTCGCCGAGGGCCGTGTCCACCGCGGACAGCAGCTGCGGCAACTGCGGGTCCGGGCTGGCCACGATGTGCGGCGCCACGAGCGATCGGATGAAGGCGTCCACACCGGATTCGGCGGCCAGCCCTGCAGAGGTCGCAGCGGACACGGGCCGCGGGTGGGCCTTCCCACCGAGCAGCTGTTCGAACGTCGTGTCGGCACTGCCGGCGTGGGTGTCGGGCTCCGGGCCGGCGGCGGGCGTTGGCGCGGCCGAGGCGAGCTCGTCGGCTGCCGCGCGGAACGTGGAGGTCTGCTGGAGCCGGCGGCGCACGTCGTGAAGCCGATCGAACACCGGGATGCGCTCGACGAGCCTGTCTGGATGAATGTCCGCCACCGACTCGATGACGAGGGGCGCCTCTACACCGAAGGCGGGAAG